>WFSF01000211.1 GCA_015486155.1 Armatimonadota bacterium | reverse complement strand
GGGGACGATGGAGGCGGCCTTGGCGGGGGTGGAGGCGGCCTCCGGCGCCTTCGCGGGCATCCCCGAGCCGGTGCTCAGCACCTGATCCTGCCGCGAGCCGTCGCGGTAGACCGTGACGCCCTTGCAGCCGAGTTCGTAGGCGAGCAGATAGACCCGACGAATATCATCCTTGGTGGCCTCGTGGCGGAAGTTCACCGTCTTGGACACCGCGTTGTCGGTGTATCTCTGGAACGCCCCCTGCATCCGGATATGCCACTCAGGGCTGATGTCATAGGAGGTGACGAACAGCCGCTTCACCTCTTCGGGGATCCCCTCCACATCCGCCAGAGACTTGTGGGCGGTGATCTCCTGCATGAGCGCCTGGGAGTAGAACCCGCGCTGTTTGGCGACCTGCTCGAAGAGCGGGTGCACCTCCAGCATGGTCTCGCCGTCGAGGATGCGCCGCGTGAACACCACCGCGAAGAGGGGCTCGATGCCCGAGGAGACGCCCGCGATGATGGACAGCGTGCCGGTGGGCGCGATGGTGGTGATGGTGGCGTTGCGCAGCCGCGGCCCCTCCTTCGCGAACCGACTCTTCTCGAAATTGGGGAAGACGCCGCGCTCGCGGGCGATGTCCGCGGACGCCTGGCGGCCGCGCTCGTGGATGAACTTCATGACGCGGCCGGCCACCTCCAGCGCGGGCTCGGAGTCATAGGGCAGCCCCAGCTGCAGCAACATGTCCGCGAATCCCATCACCCCGAGGCCGATCTTCCGGTTCCCCCTGGCCATGCGCTCGATCTCGGGCAGGGGGTACTGGTTGACATCTATCACGTTGTCGAGGAACCTGACCGCCTTGTCCACCACCTCTCCCAGGCGCTCGAAATCCACCTCGGGGTCGGGGTCGTGCTTGACGAAGCGGGAGAGGTTGATGGAGCCCAGGTTGCAGGCCTCGTACGGCAGCAGGGGCTGCTCCCCGCAGGGGTTGGTGGACTCGATCTCTCCCAGTTCCGGGGTGGGGTTGTCGGCGTTGAGGCGGTCCAGAAACACGATCCCCGGCTCTCCGCTCGCCCACGCGCACTCGACGATCAGATCGAACACCTCCCGCGCCTTGAGGCGCTGCACCACCTTGCCGGTGCGCGGGTTCACCAGGTCATATTCCGAATCGCTCTGCACCGCGCGCATGAACTCCTCGGTGATGCCGACCGAGATGTTGAAATTGGTGAGCGCGGTGGTGTCCCGTTTGGCGGTGATGAACTCCAGGATGTCCGGGTGATCGACCCGCAGGATGGCCATGTTCGCGCCCCGCCGGGTGCCGCCCTGTTTTACCGCCTCGGTGGCCGCGTTGAACACCTTCATGAACGAGACCGGCCCGGAGGCGATGCCTCCGGTGGTCTTCACGATATCCCCCTTGGGCCTCAGCCGCGAGAAGGAAAACCCCGTCCCTCCGCCGGACTGATGAATCAGCGCCGTGCTCTTTATCGTCTCGAAGATGGAGTCCATGGAATCCTCGACCGGCAGCACGAAGCAGGCCGACAACTGCTGCAGCTCCCGGCCCGCGTTCATCAGGGTCGGCGAGTTCGGGAGAAAATCGAGGTTGGCCATCATGCGGTAGAAAGTGCGCGCATCGGCCTCCACGTCGGCCCCCGGGTCGTAGCGGAGGCTCGCGGAGGCGACATCGCGCGCCACGCGCCAGAACATCTCCCACGGCTCCTCGATCGGCATCCCCTCCTCGTTCTTGCGGAGATACCGCTTGCGAAGGACCGTCAGCGCGTTGTCCGTCAGGCGAGGCAGTGGCAGGTCTTGTGGCAGGCTCGACACGTCTTCTGGCTCCTTCTCGCTCCCGTCCGCGGCCCCTCCGGCCGCCGGCCCGGGTGGGCGATCTCTACTGCTGTGTTGTTACTGCTTCCTCTGGCGCAGGACCAGGGTTCACCTCCTGGTCGGCCTCCCCCTTCGCCAAACCCTCGATCTCCCTCAGGAAGGATTCCGCGTCCCCGAATTCCTTGTAGACGGAGGCAAAGCGGACGTAAGCGACTTCGTCCATCTCCCGCAGCTTCCGCATCACCACCTGGCCGATCTCCGTCGCGGTCACCTCGTCCCTCAATTCATCCCGGAGCATCCGCTCGATCTCCCCCACCGCGGCCTCGAGCTGCTCCCGCGCGATGGGCCTTTTTTCACAGGCCTTCGCCATCCCCTCCACGATCTTGGCGGCGTCGAACGGCTCCCGCCGGCCGTCCTTTTTCACCACCATCAACTTCACCTCGACCGCCCGCTCGTAGGTGGTGAATCGGCGGTGACATTTCGGGCACTCGCGCCTGCGCCGAACCACCGCGCCGTCCTCTCCGGTGCGGGAGTCCAAGACGCGACTGTCTTCATATGTGCAATAGGGACAGCGCATGGCCTTAGGCCCTGTATCTCGTGGGTAAGCACCTATACCATACTATATCTAGTATGTCAAGGAAAACTTTTTTCGCATAGCGATATTATCGAACATAAGTTCCCTTTTGCTCTCGAAACTCCTTCCCGCGTCCCGTCCGGGGGGCTATTTCGCAAGGGCGGAGTGGAGGCCGCGGCGTTCAGGATGCGGCGTCATCCGGCCTGCGCCGGCGTAGTAACGCCTCATCCCTGTATTGACCGCGGGACGCGCTCATGTTATCATATGCGAGTATTCGGATATATATATCAGTGCGCGTTGCGCCTCCGGGCCCAATCGTGTGGTGTGAGTTTTGCGCCGGAGGCATTCCGGGTGCTCACAGAGAAAACTGAAGGCAGGAGCGGCTCGCGCCCTCCAGGATACGATTCACGAAGGGAGTCGACGAAATATGGAGGTATTGGTAACTTACGACAACGGACACCGCTTTGCCGCGACCTGCCACGGACACACGGTCTACACCGGAAAGGGCGACGACGGGGATACCAGCCGGGACGGAATGTGGCCGGCCCAGATGTTCGCCGCCGCGCTGGGCATGTGTATCGGGGGGTATGTAGCGAGCTACTGCGAACATCACGGCATCCCCTACGACGACCTGCGCATAGAGGTGGACAGGGAGACTGCGGACGCCCCTTCCCGCACCACCCGCGTGACGGCCAAGATCATCCTGGGGGCGAAGCTCTCCAAGAAGGACAAAGACGCCATCATTCGGGTGGCCGACCGGTGTCACATCACCAACAGCATCAGGGAGGGGATGGACGTCGTGTGTCTGCTCGGGGATGCTTCGGATGAAGAAGCGAACGATGAAACATGACGCCTGCACCATCGTATCCTGCGGGATACTACGTCGGGAACTGAGCTATCTGCGAGAGCAGGGATCCCTCGACGCGGAGCGGATCCTCTATACCGGACCCGGGCTCCACACCAAGCCTGAGGAGCTCGAAAAGCAGTTGACCCGCCAGCTGGCCCGCGCCCGCGAGACCTCCGATAACGTTGTCGTCGTCTATGGCGACAAGTGCTACATAGACTCCAACAAGCCGGAGATGACGATCGACTCCATCGTCTCCCGGGCGGGGGCGCGGAGGGTCCGGGCTGAAAGCTGCATAGACATGCTGTGCGACCGCGACTGCCGCCGCGAGATATCCGGCGGCGAGAACGTGCTGTGGCTCACCCCCGGCTGGCTGGAGCACTGGAAGCGTATCTGGCAGCAATATCTCGGATGGGATGCGGCGGACGCGAACATGAATTTCCCCGGCTTCTACAGCCGGGCCGTGTTCCTCGATCCTGAGCCGCTCGGCGTATTCGACGACCTGACGGTCAACCGCCCGGAACTCATACTCGAATTCTCCGACTGGACGCGGCTCTCGGTGGAAAGCCGGCCCATCAGCCTCGACAGGCTGAACGCTTTGTTGCAGGAATGTATCGCTGGAAACGAGGGAGGACGAAGTGCGGATGGTTGAGGCGTAGTCCGCTCTCGGGAAGAGAGGTCCGAGATGGCAAAGACGAGCGTCGCCCCGGATGAGTCAGACCTCTCCGAGGATTTCTACCAGAGGATCGAGCCCCTTCTCTACCGCCGCATCGCGCGCGAGGTTCGCGACGCGGAGCGCGTTCTGGACCTGGGTTGCGGGGGGTGCGAACTCGCCCGCCGCCTCGCCTCCGCTCCCGGCAGAAAAGTCATCGGGGTGGATGTCCACGGCGACAGTTTTCCGGAACGCGACGCGATAGAACCCGGCATGCGCAGACGGTTGCGATGCATCAAGGCCGATGCCCGCCGCCTGGAGTTCGTGCGCTCTTCGAGCATTGACGCCGCGGTCTCAACCTGGGCGCTTCACGAGATGGAGCGCGCCTCGGAGGTCCTGATCGAGGTCAGGAGGGTGTTGCGGAGGGGAGGAAAACTGGTCATCGTGGACTTTCCCCACGATTCCATCGCCAAGCGCCTCTGGCGCGAGAACTACTATCGGCCGGAGGAGGTCCACGGATTGCTGAGGGGCGCGGGATATACCCGCATCTCCGTCCGACTCGTCCAGCGGAATCAGGTGATCTGGGCGAGGGCCTTCAAGCCGCTGCCCAAGGAGGAAGAAACGTGAAAATCGCGGTATGCGGCAAGGGAGGCAGCGGAAAGAGCACCGTCGTCACACTGCTCGCCGGGGAGCTTCGCCGGCGCGGCTCCCGCGTGGTGGTGGTGGATTCCGACGAATCCAATTCCAGTCTCTACCGGCTGCTGGGCCTGGACCGGCCCCCGCAGGCACTGCTGGAGCTGGTGGGCGGAAAGAGGAGCGTACAGAGGAAATTGCGCGGCGGCGGGGACGAGGAATCCGAGGTCTCCATACTGGCGCGGCCGGGGTTGAGACTGGACGACCTCCCCCCGGAATACGTTTCAGAGCGCGACGGAATACGGCTCGTGGCCGTGGGCAAGATCCACCAGGCGCTGGAGGGGTGCGCCTGCCCCATGGGCTTGGTGAGCAGGGAGTTTCTCAAGAATCTCGAGACGCAGGACGACGAGATCGTGGTGGTGGACTTCGAGGCCGGCATCGAGCACTTCGGCCGGGGGGTCGAGACCAGCCTCGATGCGGTGATAACGGTGGTGGAACCGTCATTCGAATCACTGGAGTTGGCGGCCAAGGTGAAGGAACTGGCCGAGGGGGCCGGCGCCAGGTTCCTGGGGGCAGTGGCGAACAGGGTGGACTCCGAGGACATCCTCTCGCAGATCACCCGCGGCCTGCAGCAGCGCGGGGTGGCGCTTCTTGGCGTCGTCCGGCGACACGCGGAGATCGCGGCCTCCGGCCTGGCGGGAACTCCCATCTCCGCCCAGGCCGCTCAGGAAGAGGCCGCGGCGATCGCGGACACCCTGCTGGCCGCGATAGAAGATTAGATACAGACTATTCGGCTTCGCCCTTGAAACCCCACAGGTGGGCCTCGGTGAGGCGCACGGGGACGAGAGAGCCGATCATCTCCCGTTCCCCGGGGAACAGCGCCATCTTGTTGTCGCGCCCCCGACCGGAGAGCAGCCCCTCGCCCTGCTTGGCCGGCCCCTCCACTAGGACCTCCGCCGTCTCCCCCACCTGGGCGCGGTTGCGCGCGGTCGAAATTTCATTCTGCATCTCGATCAGGCGCTGGAGCCGGCCGATCTTCACCTCCCGCGGGACCTGGTCGGGCCGCGCGGCGGCCGGAGTGCCCGGCCGAGGGGAGTAAGCGAAGGTGAAGGCGGCGTCGAAGCCGATCTCCCGGTACAGCCGCAGGCTCTCCTCGAAATCCTCGTCGCTCTCCCCCGGGAAGCCGACCATGATATCGGTGGTGATGGAGAGGCCGGGCATGGCGCTCCGCAACTCCCGCACCACGCGCCGATAATCCTCCACCGTGTAGCCCCGGCCCATCTCCCGCAGCAATTTGTCCGCGCCCGCCTGGATGGGGAGATGAATGTGCTCACATACCTTGTCCAGGCCGCGCATGGCCTCCACCAGGCGCGCATCCACATCCCTTGGGTGGCAGGTGGTGAAACGGATCCGCCACAGCCCCTCGATCGCGTTCACCATTTCCAGCAATCCGGCGAATGTCGCCCCCTCCCCAAGGTCTCTGCCGTAGGCGAGGACGTTCTGCCCCAGCAGAGTCACCTCCCGCACCCCTCGCCGCACGAGTTCCGCCACCTCGCGGCCTATCTCCTCCGGAGGCCGGCTTTTCTCGGGGCCCCTGACATGGGGCACGATGCAGTAGGTGCAGAAATTGGTGCACCCGCGGATGATGGGCACGAAGGCGGTCACGGGTCCCGGCACCGCAGCAGGTACGGCCTTGCCGCGCGCCTGCGAGGGATCATCGAGCATATCGGTGATCACCACCGGCCGTTCGCCCGCGCGGGCGCGCGCCGCGGCCTCCGTAATCCGGTGAAAGGCGCGGGTGCCGAGCACGATGTCCGCGCCGCGCTCGCCCCGCGCCAACTCCTCCCCTACCCTCTGCGCCATACATCCAGTGACCGCGATCAGGAGCTCCGGGTTGGCGGCGCGGCCGGCGGCGAGTTGTCCCACCAGGCTGTGGACCTTGTGCTCCGGCTTCTCCCTCACCGAGCAGGTATTCACCACCACCAGGTCGGCGGAATCCCAGTTTTCACAGGGCTCCCAGCCCGCGCCCCGCAGCAATGCGTCCATGAGCGCGGAATCCGCCTCGTTCATCTGGCATCCGAAGGTGATGATGTGATACTTCATGTGTCGCAAATCGTTTCCCGGGTCACGTTCCCGCCCCTGTGCCCTCCCGCGCCCCTATCATAGCAGATGAGGCGGGTTCCGCGCCGAGCGTGCGCAAGGATCCAAGGCGTCAATCTTCCGTCTCGGGCGCCTGGAAGACGCGCCGCGCGCTGCCCAGAATGCCGCCGTCCCCGCCCACCAGGGAGACGCGGATTTCGTGCTTGGCGCGCTTCCGGTCCGGCAGTTTCACCTTCACCTCCGCGGGAAGCCCGCCGAGCAGCGCGATCACGGCCCCGTCCAGCTCCACCCGCACCAGGGATCCGGGGGGAAGCGCTCCCTCACACTTCACCGCGATGCTCTGCTCCTCGCGCCATTCCCTGAGGAGCTCCGCCCACACCCTCAGAGCGTCCACCCGAAACCCGATGATGGGAGTGGGCCCCGGACGATTGCCGGGCGGCCTCCAGTCCAGCCCCCGCGGCGGCCGCGTCGCCCCTTTGCCCGCGGGCTTGGGCTTCACGTAGACGCAGAGGAAGTTGGTGAGGCGGCGTTCCGGGCGGAGAATCTCCCTCCCCTGATACCACATGGCGGCCGAGGCCCCGCCGTCCAGATTCACCGCATATGCCGCCCCGAGCTCTTTCATCGCGCGCGCCAACCGCGGCAGCGAGCAGCCGCGCACCGAGGCGACCAGGAGCAGCCGATTGTCCCTCGTGACGCCCACTGCGGTGCGCCGCGCCGAGCCGGCGAAGAGATGCGGGTCGCGGAACCCCTCCCCACCCGGCAGCGGTTTGGCGAATCCGCCCCACACCAGCAGAGGGCCGGCGGCGAGGGCGGCGCGGTAACCGCGCCAGTACAGCCGGCGGCTCTTGGGCAGGCGAATGAAATCCACGCCGTCATCGGCGATGGCCACGGCGGTGCCGGTGCCGCCGAAGTGGACCATGCGGCCGCCGATCACTATGTCGCCGACCGGACGGAGCGTCCTCTTATCGAAAAAAGTGCCGTTGACCGCGGCGGCCGGCTTCAGCCTGCGCATGGCGGCGGAAAAGGTCTCCCCGGAGCCGATACCGCCCGCGGCCAGCGCGGGGGATACCACCACGCGGGAATCCCGGAGATCGGCGGTGATGACGTGGAACCAGGCCCCGGCGGCGGCGCGCCGGGAATAGGTTACCGGATCCCGACACGACGCGGGTGCCGCGCCCAGAGAAAGCGCGAACAGCGCGACGAGCGTCAGCGCTAGTCGAGAATTTCCTCTCGCTTCCAGCCAAAGGCCTCGGTGAAGCACTCACCCGCCACCATTTCCGCGGAGACGACCTTCTTCTTTTTGGTGCAGTAGACCTCTGTGGGCGCGAGTTTCACGCCCGCCGGCGCATAGATGGCGGCGAGAGAGCACCTGGCGCAGGTGGGAACGTACTCCGTCTTCTTCCGCTGCTGCGCCGGGGCGCCCCGCAGGTCGCCCTCGCACTGGTAGCAGGTCTGGCGCTTGGTCGAGTTCTTCGCCCCGCAGTGGGGGCAATCCATCATCTCCATTCCCGTATCCCCTCTCTCCGCGCGCCAGGGCGACCTGGCATGAACGCGCGGCTACTGGGGTTGCTGCTCGGCGGCGCTGCCCACGGGGGCGAACGCCTCCAGCACCCGCCGCACCATGGCGGTCAACTGATCGAGTGAGAACGGTTTTGTGAGATAGGATGTTACTCCCGATCGCCAGCCATGCGCGATATCGACATCGGAGGAACGCGCCGTCAGCATAATCACCGGCAGGTCCTCCGTCTCCGGAGACTCATGCAATGCGTTCAAAGTCTGGAAGCCATCCAACACCGGCATCATCACGTCCAGAATCACCAGGTCAGGCTTCTCGTCTCTTACGGCCAACAGGGCCTCCGCCCCATTGGAGGCCGTGGAGACCTCAAGTCCCATGCCTTCCAGCGCGCTTCGGATCAACTGCACCGTAGGCTGATGGTCGTCTACAACCAGCACTCGGCGCGCCATTCACATACCCCCTTCACCCACTGCCCCAGCCAACAGTGTAACTAGATGAACCGCCCGTCCCCGTCGCCGGGTGAGTCACCAGCGAGATTATACCACACCCTGCCCCCGCAGAACATCCCTCAAGTCAACTCGAAAAGAGAACAAATGTGCATTCCGCAACACGCGCCGGCGCGCGCGGGAATCATCCACACCCGGCCGCGGGGAGGGCGGCCGGAGGATGACCGGCGTCCCCGGCGAAAAAAGACTCCGGCGCCGCCCTCGCGGGGTGCATCCAGGAGGTGATAATATGTCCGGCCGCTCGTCTCTGATCTTGCTTCTATCCCTGGTCCTTTTCGTACCGGCTTCGGCGGCGACGAAAGCAGCGGACTCCGCGAAACGACCGGAGGCTTCCCCCGCTGTGACGCAATCCACACAGGGCAAAACCATCGTGATGTTGACGAAAGGGGTGTTCTGGCAGGGGAAGGTGGTGTCCATGGACGAAAAACGCCTGCGCCTCGCCACCGCAAAGGGCCGGGAGGTGAGCATCCCGCGGGACGACATCGCCTTCATCAACTTCTGCCCCGACTGGCTGGCGATCCGCGCCTACGGGACGCTCGGCAACGTGTTCTACAACTACGGCGCGGGATACGCGCTCCCGTTGCCGGCCGAGGGATGGCAGGTGCTCTCGGATTCACAGGGACACATCTTCCTGCAACATGGAGCCCTCACGATCGGCATCTACGGATATGCGAAGAGATATGCGAACCTGGACGCCTTTCTGGCCGCGCACGCGCGGTACCGCGCCGGCCAGGGGATGCCCGAGGGCTCTTACAAAGGAGGCGAGAAGACGCTGCTGGCGGGACGAGAGGCGCGCGCTTTCACCTACCAGACGACGGTGAACGGAAACACTCTCCTGCTGACCGACATCAAGGCCGTGGGGCCGCTCGGGCAGGGATGCGTGGTCTCGTTCTCGGCCTCCGGCATCTCGCGCGAGGCATTCGAGGCGGCGAAGCGGGAGGCGATGCCGGTGGTGCAGCGCCTGCGCTTTCTCACGGAGGGACAGGCCCCCGCGGAGTGAGGAGGCGGCTCTCGTCCTGGGTCAAATATCCACCAGGCCCATGCGCATGGCGTATTGAGCGGCCTGGAGGCGGCTCTTCACCCCGAGCCTGCGCAACAGATTGGCGATGTGGGTCTTGACCGTCTGCTCGCTGATGCAGAGGCGCTCCGCGATCTCCGCGTTGCGGAGGCCCTGGGCGACCAACTGGAGTATGTCGAACTGCCGCGGCGTGAGGGGTTGAATGGTCTCCGGGAGATGTGGGCCGGCGGCCCGGGCGCGCAAGGTCTCCGCATAGAAGCGTCGTCCCAGCTCCGGTTGTATCCACAGATTGCCGTCGATCACTTCGCGCAGACCGCTGATGAGCCGATCGGGGGAGATGGTCTTCAGCAGGTATCCGTCCGCGGCGCTCTCCAGCGCCAGCGCGAAATCATTGGGCCCGGGGACGTTCGCCAGCAGCACCACCTTCGCCTCGGGCGCGATCCGCTTGATCTCGGTCAGAACCTCGCTCGCGGCGCGGTCCTTGATGGCGGCGTCCAACAGCACCAGATCGGGTTTGGTCTTGGCCACCAGGGTCAGCCCCTCCTCCGCGGAGGCGGCCTCGGCGACGAACTTCAGATCCGGCATCGCCTCCTCCAGGTAGGTCCGAAGCCCGAGGCGGAAGACGAGCTGATCGTCAATCACCGCCACCCGCACCGAGGGGCGCTTCTGCTGTTGCCGCGAGTTTCGACGTGAGGTTCGTGTCGCCATGGTCGCCCGGTCTCCGTCCTTCGTTCGGCCTAAGTAGGCCAATCGGGTTATTCCATAAATCACCCCTTTGGGTGATTGTGCGGGAGAAAACGCCGGTTTATGATACTATTCGTCTCCTTGAGGGGGATGACGCGGGAAAGGCGATGCCGGCAAGTGATATACGAAATGGGCAATAACCATCTGGCAGACCTGGCCGGCTTTCTGGCGGTGACGTTGGCGGCGGCGGGTCTGGGCGGCGCCCTTTGGATGGGACGCCTCCACCGGCTGGCGATGGTCCAGTATCGGAATCTGGAGCGGGAGTTGCGCAGAGCGGAAGAGAGTAGACGGCGGCTGAAGAGTTTTTCAATGGATTTGGCGGCGGTGCTGGGCCTCAGCCTCGCCTGGCACGCCGCCCATTCCCCGGAGGACCATCGAGACAAGATCGAGCGGCTCGCGGCTGCGCTGGAGCAAGATGTGCTGGGGCTGGAGCGGTCCGGATCCGGGCGTACGGCCGGCGGACGCGGCTAATTATATCCCCCAAGGACCGCTACCTATGGGCGCAGGATGCCGGTTGTATCATCACAACGACATGTACGAAGAGGTAAAGGGCAAGATTAGTCGGAAATGGCCTTATACTATTGACAATGGTGGAAGGGCTAGAGGGCATTTCCCTATGGCATTTCCCCGGAGTGAATCTTGCATTGAGCGTCATGCTGGAAGGAGGTGAGAGCGGGGAAAAATACACGCATTACCCTTTGTCTGACACGGAGGGGAAGTGCGTGCGGGTGAACGGGCATCTGGGGTCGGGGGTTGGAATAGGCGACAAAAAATAAAACGCCAAATGGAGGCGAATGCAAATGAAAGCTGTATTGCTCGTACTGTTGCTCTGCGTGTTCGCAGTAAGCGCCGGCGCATCCATGATGATGCCGCTGTCGAATTCGACTTTGAGCGCCGTGACCGCCGGTAACCACACCGACGACTACTACGCCAGCCTCGAGATCAAGGACAAGGGTCAGCAGAACGTCAACGCACTCAACCTCATCAACGCCATCGGTCCCGTGCAGGTTGGCACCAACGTGTTGGTCGCGCAGGCCGACGATATGGCTGGCATCAACAAGTCCGAGGTCAGCCAGACCGTCGTCAATGCGGTCCTCACTCAGTGCTCGATGTGTGACTTCGACGACGCCGGAATCGAAGTCGAGGTCAAGGACAAGGGCCAGCAGGACGTGAACGCCCTCAACGTGATCAACGGCGGCGGCTCGGTGCAGGTCGGCACCAATATCATCGCGCTCTGCTCCGGCGACACGGCCGGGGTCAACAAGTCGTCGCTTTCCCAGTGCGTCGTGAACGTCGCTGCTCAGGGCGGCGGCGGTGGCGGCATCGTCCCGTTGGACTAACGAGGCGCACAGTGACGAAAACGCCCCTCTCATCCATGATGAGTGGGGACGACTGGAGAACCGTTTCGTCTGCGCTGGCGAGTGACGAGGGATTGAGGGTCGACGATTGATCCCTCCAGCGCTCACCGAATCAAGTCTGAGTGGGGCAGAGGCGTCTCGCCCTCTGCCCCCGGTTCTCCCAACGAGGGGGTCTAGGAGGCAGTACATGACGAGGGAAAGGCTGTTTGGCGCCTTGGCTTTGCTGGTGGCGTTTGGTCTTCTGCTGGTGGTCGGTCCTCTGGCGGGAGCCGCGCACGCTGCAAAGATGGTGCCGCTCAGCGACTCCGAACTCGACGCGGTCTATGCGGAAGGACTGGTGATCGACCTCCAGTTCGACGTGGCCATCAGCGACGGCGCCCAAATCGTCTCCAACGGCGCCTGGGACCAAGTCCAGCAATTGATCGCGGACGGGTTCCGTATAAAAGGAACGGCGGGAGACGGCTCGACTGTAGTCAGCGGGAGCCTATTGGATCCCGAGGGCAGCTTCGCGGCCGTAAATCCGGCCAACCTCACGGGACCCCTCGGAGCGAGTGACGACGACTCCTGGTGGTCCGGATCGGGCATAGACATCGACGTGGTGAACGGCAACGTCGCCATCGGCATCAATATCGCGATATTCGTCAATTCCGTGATCACAGACTCCTCGATCTACCAGTTCAACTTCAACTTCTCCAATCCGGGCGACCTCACCGGCATCTTGTCTCCGTAAGAAGCAATGCCGATGACTTCACTCGCGCGTAACGGAAAAAGAGAGCGGAGCGTGCCGGCCAGGGCCTTTGGGATCGGCACGCTCCTGCTTCTGTTCATGGCGTTGTCGGCCGGCGCCCGGGCGGCCGAGTTGCGCATCGCCACGGGGCCGATGGGCTCCGGCGTCGTACTGCGACAGCATGTGAAGAGCGCCACCGAGCTCCGCAAGGAGGGGATCGTACAGCAGCAGTACGACTATAGCTGCGGTTCGGCCGCGCTGGCGACGATCTTCATCCGCTACCTGGGCCGTCCGGTGACGGAAAAGGAAATCGTACAGTACATCCTGGAACATGGAGACCTGAAGAAGATCATCGCGCGCCGCGGCTTCTCCCTACTGGAGTTGAAGCAGTTCGCGGAAAGCCGGGGGGCGACCGCGGTCGGCTACGCGATGGACTTCGAGGCCCTCGCCGAACAGACCGTACCGGTGCTGGTTCCCATCAAACTCACCGAAAGGCTGCATTTCGTAGTGGTGAGGGGGGTGCGGGACAACAGGGTGTACCTAGCGGACCCCGCCTTGGGCAGGTGGACCATCTCCGCGGAGGAATTCCAGAGAATCTGGACCCCCAAAGTGGGTTTGATAGTGCAGGAGAGCCATCCCAACGGGAAGGAATCACAGGAACAAGGACAGGGGCTGGCTCCGGACCCTGAAAAAGATCTCTTCCTGAAACCCCTGGACCTCCGCACCCTCACGTTCCGGCTGCCGCTGTACTTCGTCACCATTCAGGGCGAGTTCAGGTGAGGCGGCAGGGGACATCGAACGGACCGACGTTTTCCGTTTCCGACGGCGAGGAAGGAATCCATCTCTCACCGACAGAATCAGAACCAACATATTCCAGTCAAGCGAGGAGAGGAGATGAAGCGGCAGATCGGCCTCATCTTGGTGATTGCATTCTTGACGATTTCGCTGTTCCCGGCGTCGCTGGGACTGGCCGCGGAGGAGCCGCAGACGCAGAGCGGACAGCCGGCCGTGGCGGTAGACGAGGGAACCGCGACGGCCGATAAAGCCGATAAAAAGGAAGCGGCGCAAGCCTCCGAAACCCCGTCTCCCAAGGCGGCGGAGAAAGCGCTGGCGACTCCGGAGAAGCTTCCCCGCCCCGCTCCCGCGCAGGTCCAGCGAGGGGGATTGTTGATAGGGGCGGGCAAGCAGGAGTTCGAGTATCGCCTGTCCTACGCGCACTTCTCCAGCAATACGATCTTCATTGAGGGAGTGGCGATTCTGCCGGTCATCGTCGTGGGACAAGTAGCCGTCGAGCGCATCAGGCGGAACATCCTCATCGGATCCTGGACGTGGCGGATGGGACTGAGAGATGACCTCCAGGTGGAGCTGCGGGTGCCCGGGCGCTATCAGCACGACCGCAGCGCCATCCCCGAGGCCACTCCTCCGCAGGAAACCGTCGTAGATGACCAGGGGATCGGCGATATTACCGGCGCCCTGTACTACGAGTTGCCCCAGCGGCGCAGCGACCGCCACCTGATCGCAGGCCTGGAGATCAAGTCCCGCACGGGAAGGGATATCTTCGAGACCACCAAGGTGGAGATGGAGGGGGATACGCCGGTGATCGTCCACAAAGGCCTGCCGATGGGCACCGGCTTCTGGAGCGCGAAACTGTCCCTCACGGGAGTGAGAGTGTCCGACCCGGCAGCGCTCTTCTGGAACGTCGGCTACACACGCAGTCTCCCACGCGACAACGTCACGATCTACAGCCGGGACCTGCAGACCATGGATGTCATCCCGAGAACGGTCAAGGTGACCCCAGGGGCCACTTATGACTACGGGTTCGGGCTGGGCTACGCGCTCAACCCCAACCTCGGGATCAACGCTCAATTCCAGCAGTCATTCACTCAGTCTACGCGGATTCGAGACCCGGAAGAGGGCAGCGGCTGGGTGGCGGGGTCGACCATCAATGTAGCGACCCTCCGGCTGGGCGCTACCTGGAAGAACACGGCCAGGTCGAGCACCGACCTTTCGGTGACCTTCGGGCTCACCGAGGACTCGCCGGACACCATCGTCGAGATCAGAAAGACCTTCCAGAATTAGCGCCGGTGTGAAGGCAGGGAGACGATGCGCTCCGGGACGGCATTCGCTGCCGTCCCGGATGCTTTTGGCCTCTCGTCTCACGCCCCGAAGCCCATGTGGTATATCCCAAGAGAGCATGCCCCGCGCCGCCCGCCGCGGGAAGTGAGGAAGCGCCGTGAAGGGCAATCCGATCCCGTGTTTGCTGCTGGTCGTCGCCGTGGCCGCGCTGACGTCCCCCGCGCTCTCGGCCGCGGATTCGGTTCCTCTGGCGCTGAAGTTCGCGCCCGGAGAGGTGCTGCAATACGAAGTGAGTTTCTCCGGCTCGGGCTTCGTGACCGCGCCGGATTCGCAGACAGAGGTGCTCGCCCTCCGCGGGAATCTCAGCGTGATGCAAAGGGTGGTGGAAGTGTTGTCCGATGGCAGCGGCCGCCTGGAGACGAAGACGCCCAAGGTGGAGATTACCGCCACCTTCGGGAAACACCGCGGCCGCTTCTCTTTCGCCAACGGCGAGATGCGCTTTTTCGCGGACGGGAGGGAGTCCGTTCCGCCGAAGAGCGCCTCACTCCAGAATATCCCCCTGCTGATGACGCCCGTCACCATAACCGTCGCGCCGGACGGACGCACCACGGGCGTGACGCTGGACCAGCGGCTTCTCGGAGAAATCTCGCGCCTGGCGCCGCAATTCGACGCGGCCCAGGTGTGGCGGAACAGCGAGCCGGTGTTCCCCTCCGCGCCGGTGGCGGTAGGCGAGACCTGGCGGAGCAGCGCGCGCTGCCTGCCGTTCGGGCCGCAGATGCCCATCGTCGTGAACATCTCACACACGCTAGACGAATACAGCGAGCAGAACGGGGTGGGACTGGCTCGGATCAGCGGGTTTGCGGAGGTCGGCCTGTCGGGGTCTCAGAGCCTGCAGGTCCCCGGAGGGGTGAGCGTCTCCATCCCCGAGATCCGCGAGACCATCACCTCCACCGAATTTTTCGACACCACGAAAGGGCAGCTTCTTCGGGGGGACTATAACATCAGTTTCCGCGCCGGATTCTCGGTTCACTCCGGCGGACGGGAGCAGTCCGGCCGTCTGGAGTCCCGCCTGCGGGTGAGCGTGAAGGCGAAACAGCCAAACGCCCCTTCATGAGGGATCCAGACAGACTCAGTGCCTCGATCTGCGACCACACCTACGGCTCTTGGAAGCCACGAAGAGGCTGGAAGGAGCCGTTGATCGTCTCGGAGTCCGGCGGCGTCCGCCGACCAGAACCACCCCGCTCCGCCTAACCTCCATGTATGACGACGGCGATGACGATCACCACCACGGCCAGAGCCAAGCCGGTGGCCACCCATACCGTGGGGAAACTGGATTTCTCCTCTTTCTTGCTCAACAGGGAGCCGCACTGCTTACATCGAAATTGCGTGTAGGGGTTCAGCGCCCCGCAGGAGGGGCACTTGATGCCCACGAGCTCCGCCTTGCGGCGGACACGCTCATAGCGGACCTGAGACTTACTGCCGATCTTGACCGGCAGGATGGCGTTACATGACTTACAGCGAGTCAGGCCTTCTTCGTTTTCCGCACCGCACTTGCGACATGTTGCCATAGTTGCCATGACCTCACACTTCAGAATGCTCTCGAGGTGTATCGTCGGCCGCAGGCCTCCGGCGGCGCGCCACAGAGTTCCCGATGCCGCGCCGCCCGCGCCCGCATGGGCGTCCGCCTGCGCGGCGGCGAGTCAGTGGGTGTTGCGCCGGCCTCCCTCATGGCCCCCTCGGCAACGACACCATCCTCCTTTTCTTTCGGCTTACCCTCGCTTCGTCCTGCTTGGTGTCGCGTACAGACTCGGAGAGGACACACCGCGGCGATACAGAAGCAAGAAACGGTATTCTGACAGACTCTCAGGAGGAGCGATCATGGCGCGAACTCTCGCACGTCTCACAACGGCCCTGTGGGCCGCGCTGGCGCTGGCGACGGCAACGACGGCGATGGCGGCCGCGGGAGGAAAACTGGCTTGCCCCCATGTGGCCGCACCACCCGTGCTCGACGGGGCGCTCGATGACTGGCCCGCCCTGCCCATGGTCTACTTCGACCAGGCGAGCGACTGGCGTCCAGCCTCCCAGCAATTTGCGACCTGGGGGGGCGCGGACGACATCTCGGCCGGAGTGTGGGTGAGCTGGGACGCGCAGGCGTTCCATCTGGCCGTTCGCGTGCGGGACGACCATCTGATACGCGTGCGGTCGGTTGCCGAAATCGATCACGGAGACAGCCTGGTCCTCTCCTTCGTGACCGCTGACGGGAAAACCGTCAATGAATTCGTGGTCGCCCCCCTCCAGAAGGGCTATCCGGTGTACCGCGCCCGCCCCTCCGCGCAGGCGGGAGAAGCGAGGACGGTCACGGTGGGCATCGCCTCCAGTCAGGTGGAAAGCGGAGGCAGCCGGCGGATATACGAGGTGACCATACCGTGGTCGGAGCTCACCCCGTTGAAGGCGGCGCTGGGGGAGCAGTTCGCCCTTACGGTCTCGGTGTGTGATGATGACGGAGAGGGTATGGAGGGTTGCATGGAGCGCCGCCTCCCACTGGTGCTGCGGAAGAGCGGCTTCACCGTGCGGCCTCCGAAGGAGACCGCACGGTGAAGCCGCTCTTCCGCAGCACCAGTGGG
>WFSF01000210.1 GCA_015486155.1 Armatimonadota bacterium | reverse complement strand
GACCGCATGGTGCGGGTGAGGTTCCGGGGCGCGGGGTGGCGGTTGCGGGTGGTCGACACCCGCTTCCGCGGCATCCTCCACTACCTCCAGCAGGCCTATGAGGAGGGGACCTCAGACACCCAGCGGGACTACCTGGCCGCCTTCACCGCGGTGAAACCCTGCCCGGCCTGCAAGGGGGCGCGCCTGAAGCCGGAGAGCCTGGCGGTGACGATCAACGGGCGCAACATCGCGGAGGTGAGCGCGCTCTCCATCCGCCGCGCGATGGAGTTCTTCGAGAACCTGCCGCTCTCCGCGAAGGAGCAGCAGATCGCGCGTCAGGTGCTCAAGGAGATCCGCACCCGCCTCAGTTTCCTCATCAACGTGGGCCTCGACTACCTCACCCTGGACCGCGCCGCGGCCACCCTGGCGGGGGGCGAGGCCCAGCGCATCCGCCTCGCCACCCAGATCGGCTCCGGGCTGATGGGGGTGCTGTACATCCTCGACGAGCCCAGCGTGGGGCTGCACGCGCGGGACAACCGCCGCCTGCTGGATACGCTGGAGGGGTTGAGAGACCTGGGCAACACCATCATCGTGGTGGAGCACGACGAGGAGACCATCCGCAGCGCGGACTGGATCATCGACATCGGCCCCGGCGCGGGAGAGCACGGGGGCGAAATCGTGGCCGCGGGGAAACTGAAGGACATCTGCGCGGAGCCGCGCTCCATCACCGGCGACTACCTCGCCGGCCGGCGCAAGATCCCGATCCCGAAGCGGCGCCGGAACAGCAATCACTTCCTCACCATCCGCGGCGCCCGGGAGCACAACCTGAAGAACATCGACGTGCGCATCCCGCTGGGGGTGTTCACCTGCCTGACGGGGGTGAGCGGGTCGGGCAAGTCGACGCTCATGGAGGACATACTCCACCGCCGCCTCGCGCATCAACTCCACGGCGCGCGCACCCTGTGGGGGGACCATGACCGTATCGAGGGCGTGGAGCACATTGACAAGGTGATCGCCATCGACCAGTCCCCCATCGGCCGCACCCCGCGCTCCAACCCGGCCACCTACACGGGGGTCTTCGACCGCATCCGGCAGCTCTTCGCGCAGACCCCGGAGGCGCGGATGCGCGGCTACAAGCCGGGCCGCTTCTCCTTCAACGTGCGGGGGGGACGGTGTGAGGCCTGCCGGGGGGACGGGATCATCAAGATCGAGATGCACTTCCTGCCCGATGTATACGTGCCGTGCGAGGTGTGCCGCGGGGCGCGCTACAACCGGGAGACCCTGGAGGTGCATTACAAGGGCCGCACCATCGCCGACGTGCTCGACATGACGGTCGAGGAGGCGCTGGAGTTCTTCCGCAACATCCCCGCCATCGCCAACAAGCTCCAGACCATCCACGACGTGGGGCTGGACTACATCAAACTGGGACAGCCGGCCACCACCCTCTCCGGCGGAGAGGCGCAGCGGGTGAAGCTCGCATCCGAGCTCTCCCGCCGGGACACAGGCCGCACCCTCTACCTGCTGGACGAGCCCACCACCGGCCTCCACTTCGCGGACATCCAGAAACTGCTCGACGTGCTCCACCGCCTCACCGAGGCCGGCAACACCGTGCTGGTCATAGAGCACAACCCCGAGGTGATCAAGTGCGCGGACTACATCATCGACCTCGGCCCCGAGGGCGGGGACGAAGGGGGGCAAGTGGTCGCCGAGGGGACGCCGGAGGAAGTCGCCAAGTCGCGCACCTCCCACACCGGCAAGGTGCTGCGACGAGTGCTCAAGCAAGACGCGAAGACGAAGACAAGGAAGACGGCCCGGCGGACGAAGCGCAAGCGGAAGCGCGCCCCTGCCGCGTAGGATTCACTTTGTGCCCGGTCTTGTAGGGCGGTCGTGCGGCTAAGTCTGCCTGCGGCAGACCGCTGGCTAGGCCTACGGCCGCCATGGCGGCTCGCCTTCGGCGGGCTTAGCCACATCCCGGCCTTCGGCTTAGGGACCTACGCCCGCCGCCTTCAAGTGGCGCAGGCTCCCAGCCTGTGCCCGCGCCCAACATGACTATTTTGACCATCTTGACCTTTTTAATTCTCTTGACCATTATATCCATCCGTGCTACCCTGGCGGGAGAGGTGACAAAAATGGGCGTCGCAAGAAAGAAACGGGGTGAGGTGCCCGCGCAACGCAAGGGGAAAGAGGATGACTGGGACATCGCCAGGATCTCCTCGCTGACCGTGTCCGTCGCGGAGGCAAAGCGGTCGTTCTCTGACCTCTGCTCCCGCGCCGGGTATGCTCGGGAGACGATTGTGGTTACCCGCCGGGGAAAGCCCATCGCAGCCATCGTCGGAATCGAGGAGCTGAGGCGCTCCGCGGAGATGGAGGACCAGCGCGCGGTGGAGCTGTTGGAGAGGGCGATCGCCACCTCTCCGGGCACCGAGAAAGTGAATCTGCGCGCCGGGCGGGGCCGCGTGGGTCGGGCGCGGCGCCTGGAGGCCGGCCCCGATGGCGCTTGAGCTTCGCTGGGACCTGCGGGTGCCGAAGGGGCTTCAGTCGCTTTCCGCTTCCGAGCGTCGGCGTGTAGTCAGGATGATACTGTCTCTGGCGGATGATCCCGAGCCCCTGGGGGCGATATCCCTGCCCGGCAAGCCGAACTGGTTCCGCCTTGACGACGGACCCTTCTGCCTTCTCTATGCGATAGATCGGAAAGATGCGACCCTGACCATCTATGCCGTGACCAAGGACGGCGAGCCGCTGACTCCGGAGGATTACTGAACCCTTTCCCTGACCCATGTCCGCGCTTCCCTCCCAATCCTTCGGCTCCGCGCGGCGCTCCCTCCCTTCACATCTTGCCCTCCGCCAGGTAAGATTTGCGTGATCGGGAGTGAAGAGGTTACCTGGTGAGCCGAGAGATGACGCAGAATGGCGCTGAAGAGGGCGGCGTGGAGCAAATCACCCTCCGCGAGAAGCTCGAGGGGCTCCCCGCGGCCCCGGGCGTGTATCTGTTCAAGGACGTGTCCGGGAATGTCATCTACGTGGGCAAGGCGGCGTCCCTGCGCAGCCGCGTCCGCTCCTACTTCCAGCCGGGCGCGGACCTGGCCCCGCGCACCGCGACCCTCGTCTCCCAGGTCAGGGACCTGGACTACATCGTCGCCGGCTCCGAGCAAGAGGCGCTGGCGCTGGAGTTCAACCTCATTCAGAAGTACCGCCCCAGGTTCAACGTCCGGTATCGGGATGACAAGAGTTATCCGTACATCCGCATTGACCCCCGCGAGCCGTTTCCCGCCCTGTATGTGGTGAGGCAGCACATGGTGGCGAACGACGGTGCGCGCTACTTCGGGCCCTATCCCTCCTCCCGCGCGATGTGGGAGACCATCCGGCTGGTGAGGAGATTGTTCGGCATCAGGCAGAAGCTCGTCTCCTCCGTGAAAAAGCGGGGAGGGTGTCCGTGGCGCTCGGAGAGCGGAACGCCGCGGCCTCGGCCCTGCCTCAACTACCACCTGCGGAGGTGCCTGGCTCCCTGTGCGGGGAAGGTGAGCGAGGAGGAGTACAGGAGGGCGCTGGACAAGGCCTGCGCCTTCCTCTCCGGAAGGCACGAGACGGTGTTGCGCCAGCTCCGGCGGGAGATGGAGCGCGCCTCCGCGCAGCTCCACTTCGAGGCGGCGGCCCGGATGAGAGACCAGATAGAGGCGATCTCGGCGGCGGTGGGCGCGGAGCAGCGGGTGGTCTCCGCGCGCTGGGAGGACCTGGACGTGGTGGGCCACGCGCTGCGCGAGGACACGGCCTGCATGACCGTCCTCCAGGTGCGGGAGGGCCGGCTGATCGGGCAGGACAACGTGATGCTGGAGGGCGTCTCCGGGGTGCCCGCGGAGGAAGTGGTCAACGAATTCGTCAAGCACTACTATCAGCGGGCGGCCTCGGCGCCGCGCGCGGTGCTGCTGCCGGTGGAAATTGCAGACGCCGAGGTGGTGCGGGACCTGCTGGCCCAGCGGCGCGGGGCCGCGGTGAAGGTGTACGCTCCCCAGCGCGGCGACAAGCGCAAACTGGTCGCCATGGCCAGGGACAACGCGGAGGAACACCTGCGCGCGGCGCTGGAGCGCAAGTCCGCCGAGCAACGGAGGGGGGAGGAGGCGGTCTCCGACTTGCAGAAGGTACTCTCGTTGCCGTTGCCTCCCAGGCGGATCGAGGCCTTCGACATCTCCAATGTCCAGGGCAGACAGGCTGTGGGCTCCATGATTGTCTTCGAGAACGGTCTCCCCAGGAAGAGCGAGTACCGCCGCTTCCGCATCAGGTTGACGGAGGGGGAGCCGAACGACTACGCGATGATGGAGGAGGTGCTGTCCCGGCGTCTCCAGGCCGCGGTCTCCGGAAACGTCAAGTTCCAACACCTGCCGGATTTGATTCTCGTGGACGGAGGGCTGGGGCAGCTCAACACCGCCCTCCGGGCCATGGAGAGCTTGGGCATGAAGCTGCCCGCGGCCAGCCTCGCCAAGGAGAGGGAGCTGGTCTACCTGCCGGATCGTCCGACTCCCCTAAGCATCCCCTCCCACTCGCGCGCCCTTCACCTGCTCCAGCGGGTGCGGGACGAGGCCCACCGGTTCGCGGTCTCCTACCACCGCCAGTTGAGGGCAAAGCAAGCGCGCCGAAGCGTGCTCGACGACGTCCCCGGAATCGGCCCCGTCCGCAGAAAGCGCCTGCTTTCCCGCTTCGGCAGCCTGGCCCGCCTCCGCCGCGCGGGCGTGGAGGAGGTGGCGCGGGCGGCCGGATGTTCGCCGGAGGTCGCCAGGAAGGTGCTGGCCGCCATGGGCGCGGGCCGGGAGGGGGGCCCCGCGGCCGCCAGTGTCGCCGCCCAGGAGGGGGACTAGGATATGGGTTTTCGCGTCAGAGAGCTGCATCGGGGAGAGCTGGACGGGTTTCTCACCTGTTTCGAGGCCGCCTTCGGAGTGGACGAAACCAGCCTCTCGGTGGTGAGGAACTCGCTGGTGAATGATCCCTATTTCCACCCGGAGCGGGTGCGGGTGGGAGTGCTGGACGGGATGGTGGTGAGCCATGTGGTGGTGGTGCACAGGGCCGCCTATGTGGGCAGCCAGGTCATCAGCCTGGCCGGCGTCACCGCGGTCGGCGTCCATCCCGCTTACCGGGGCCGGGGATTCGGCGCGAAGACGGTGGGGGACGCGGTGCGGATGATCCGCAGCCGGGGATACGATCTGGCGATGCTCACCACCCGCATTCCCGGGTTTTTCCAGCGGTTCGGATTCCGCGAGGTCCCCCAGTGCATCGGCTACCAGTGCCCCGCCACCGGGCTGGCCCGGGCGGAGACGAGCGGTGACTACGTGGTGGAGAGGCTGGACTACAATTCGCACTGGCCCGCCCTCGCCGCCATATACCATCAGTACAGCATGGGCCGCACGGGTATGCAGGTGAGGGACATGCGCTACTGGGAGACCTGGCCCCGGCGCGGCACCTTCCCCCACGGCTTCAGCCAGGATCTGGATGCTACAGGCGTCATCGCCATCGCAAATGGCCAGATGGTGGCCTATCTCGCGGCCCACTGTCCGCCGGATTTCCCCCATCTCACGATCTCCGAGATGGCGCATCTCACCGGCCACGAACAGGCCGCGCTGCTGCTGGCGCGGACGGCGGCCCATGAGTTCCTGGGCAAGGGATCCGGCCGCGTGATCCTGCACGTGGGCGGAGACGCGCCGATACTGCGCCTGCTGGAGGCCCAGAGGATACCCT
The DNA here is from genome assembly GCA_015486155.1 of Armatimonadota bacterium. Classification (GTDB taxonomy): domain Bacteria; phylum Armatimonadota; class Hebobacteria; order Hebobacterales; family Hebobacteraceae; genus S016-27. The sequence continues at coordinate 4,150 of WFSF01000210.1, read as the reverse complement.
TCGAGCCGGAGGCAGGGCCGGGGTTGATGGTGATGTTTCCCAACCGCGACTGGATTCGGCCGGCCGGATTTCGCAACCCGGACGATGCCGTGGAACATCTGTTCCGCGCTACTCCGCCCATTCGGTGGCACCGTGACGGCTTCTAGCGCCCACACCGCCAAGCGCCCCCCGCCGCGCCGGGCCGCGCTGCTGGAGACTCCGCTCGGGTGGGTGTCCGTGGTGGTGGAGGGAGCGCGCGTGGTCGCGATCTCTCTGCCTGCCCCCCTGGAACGGGCGCAGCAGGCGATCGGCGCGGAGGCGCGGGCGGGCGTGTCCGCGGCCCCCTTGCGCGCGGTGACAGACGATCTGAGAAGATATTTTCAGGGCGAAGAGGTGAACCTGAATCGGCACTTGGTGGATCTCTCCGGCCAGCCTCCGTTCGTCCGGCGGGCGCTGTCGGCCGCCAGGCGCATTCCTTACGGCCAGGTGCGCACCTACGGCTGGGTCGCACGCGCGGCGGGCAGGCCGGGAGCGGCGCGGGCGGCGGGGCAAGCGATGGCCCGGAATCCCGTTCCCCTGCTCATCCCCTGTCACCGGGTGGTGGGCGCCGGGGGGCGGTTGACAGGGTTCGGCGGCGGGCTGGAGTTGAAGCGCGCGCTGCTGAGGCTGGAGGGCGTATCGTGTGACCGCGGCCGCGTCCTTCATATCGCGCGCAAAAAACGAGGGGAGCGCCAATGAGACTCCTGATCCGCTGGGGAATCGCCTGTATCGCCCTGCTGATTACCATCCGACTGGTGCCGGGAATAGAGATGGCGGGAGATCCGCTCTGGGTCGCCGGCGCTACGATTATCCTCGCTTTTCTCAACGTGGTGGCGCGTCCCGTCGTGTGGTTCATGAAACTGCTCACCATCCCCCTCTCCTGCCTCACCTTCGGCCTGTGGAACCTGTTCCTCGCCCTGGTGGTGAACGCAGCCATCTTCTACTATGTCGGCTCCCATGGATGGGGATTTTGGGTGGACGACTACGAGGCCGCGGTGATGGGCGCGCTCATCATGGCCACTGTGAGCACCATCCTCAACGGGATCTATTCCCTGGCGGCGCGACGGGACAAATAGCTCCTCGAATTGCCGCCTGAGGTGGCGCGCGTCGCACATCGTTAGCCGTCGAATGGGCAAGGAAAGAAGGCCGAAGTCACTTCTATCCACACCTGTGGATAAGCATGTTGGTAATGATTACAGCGGGCCGTAAGATCCTTCCTGTCATGTCGGCGGGATGACACAAACCGGAACGCGATTAGAGATGTATGTGCTGGGGCCTGGACAGGACGCTGTCCGCGATGGGGCCTCTCCACAGGATAGCAGGCCCTTGCGGCGCTTTCGCCGAATTGTTCCATTACATCAGGTCGTGATTCCAAGGGAGTGGAGCATGAGCAAAGGCAACTGCTTGATAGGTCAGTCCGGCGGTCCCACCGCGGTGATCAATGCCAGTTTGTGCGGCATCATTCAGGAGGCGATGCGCCACCCGGAAATCGGGGACATCTATGGCGCCCGCCACGGTGTCCTCGGCATTCTCCGGGAGGATTTGGTCGACCTGCGACAGGAGGACCCGGAGGAGATTGCGCTGCTGAAGTCCACCCCGGCGGCCGCGTTGGGCTCCATTCGCCGCAAGCTGTCCTCCCCGGAGGAGGACGACCGGGAATACGAGCGGATCCTCGCCGTTTTCGCCGCCCACGACATCCATTATTTCTTCTACATCGGCGGAAACGACTCCATGGATACCGTGAACAAAGTAAGCTCCTACGCGGCGAGCAAGGGATATCCGCTTCACTCCATCGGGGTACCCAAGACAGTGGACAACGACCTGCCCGGAACCGACCATTGCCCGGGCTATGGGAGCGTGGCCAAGCATATCGCCGCCATTACCATGGGCGTGGGGCTGGACATGATGGCGGTTCACCTCACCGACCCCGTGATAGTCATGGAGGTGATGGGGCGGTATGCCGGCTGGATGACCGCCTCCACCGCGCTGGCGCGGAGGCGGCCGGGAGACGCCCCCAACCTCATCTACGTTCCCGAGGCTGCGTGGGCCCGGGAACGCTTCCTGGACGACGTGAGGCGCACCCATGACCGTTGGGGGTGGTGCTACATCGCCGTCTCGGTGGGCGTGAAAGACGAGTCAGGCGACTTCTTGGCCGCCCAGCGCGGCCGCTTCGCCAAGGATGCCTTCGGACACGTGCAGCTGGGCGGGGCCGGTTCGTTCCTGGAGAGCCTGGTGCGGGAGGAACTGGGCCTGAAGACCCGCCTGGTGAGGATGGGGCCGGCGGAGAGGATCGCCATGCACTTCGCCTCCCTCACCGACCGGGACGAGGCCTATGACCTGGGCGTGGAGGCGGTGAGGTATGCGCTGGCCGGTGAGACGGCGAAGATGGTCAGCCTCCGGCGGGTGAGCGATTCTCCGTATCGGTGTGAGTTCGCCCTCTCCGACCTCGCCGAGGTCGCCAACGCAGAGAAGAAGATCCCGCGGGAGTGGCTGAACGAGGCCGGAAACGACGTCACGGAGGATTTTATGCGCTACGCGCGTCCCCTCATCCAGGGAGAAGTGCCCACCCCCATCGTGGATGGTCTGCCGCGGTATGCGCGGCTGCGGGAGGTGGAGGTGGGACGAAAACTGGAGCCGTGGAGCGAGGGGTAGCACGCGCCGGAGAAGCCCTCGGCGCGTTCGCCGTCGCTCTGCTATAATGACCTGCGATGGCCGCGCGAGTAGAGATCCAAAACGTCACCGTAATGTACCCCAATGGGGTGCGCGCGCTCGACGATGTCACCCTCACCGTAGAGCCGGGAGAGTTCGTCTTCCTGGTCGGCCCCACGGGACATGGCAAGTCCACACTTCTGAAACTGCTCAATCGGGAGGAAATTCCCACCCGGGGGCGGGTGTTGGTGTCGGGGTGGGATGTGGCCGCACTGTCGCCGAGGCGGGTGGCCTATCTGCGCCGGAGGGTGGCGATGGTGTTCCAGGATTTTCGGTTGCTGCCGAATCGCACCGCCTGGGAGAACATCACCTTCGCGCTGAGGGTCACCGGCAAGTCCCACCGCGTCGCCTTGCGGCGGGCTCCGGAGGCGCTCGCGCAGGTGGGCCTGCTGGACAAGGCCGACGACTACCCGCCCGAGCTGTCGGCCGGCGAGCAGCAGCGGCTGGCCATCGCACGCGCCGCCGCGGCCCAGCCGGAGCTGCTCATCGCCGACGAACCCACCGGCAGCCTCGATCCCCACTCCTCCGCGCAGGTGTTGCGGCTGCTGGCGGACATCAACGCCGACGGCACCACCGTGATAGTGGCCACCCATGACCCGGTGATCGTCAATTCCCTGCGCCGCCGGGTGGTGGCCCTGCGCAAGGGGCGGGTGGTGAGCGATCTGCGGGAGGGCGGCTACCCGGCCGACCTGCTGGAGCCCGCGCCCTCGAGGACCCCCCGGAGGGCGGAGGCGGAGGGGGGTGAGCCGTGATCTGGAATATCCTCGATTTCATCCTGCACGAGACGCTGCTCCAGTTGAGGCGCGAGCGGCTCATCGCCATCGCCACCATCTCCACGGTGGCGGTGCTGATGCTGTTGGTGGGGGCTGTCCTGCTCTTCCTGTTCGACCTGAATCTCAACACCAATCGCATTCTCAGCGAGCTGGAGATATGGGCATGTTTCCAGCGGGACCTTCCCCGAGAACGAGCGGAGGCCGAGGTGGAAAAAGTGGCGAAATGGCCCGCGGTGCGCAGCGCGCAGTTCGTCCCCAAGGAAGAGGGAATGAACTGGCTCCGCGCTCAGCTGCCCAGCAGCAAGGCGGTGCAGGCCATCGGAAACCCCCTTCCCGACGGGCTCAAGGTGCGGGTGAAGGATCCCAAGGACCTGGCTCCGGTGGCCAGGCGTCTGGAGCGGATGGACACCATCGCCTCCGTGGTCCGGTCGGATGACGTATTCCATCGGGCGGTGCGTCTGAAGCGGGCCATCACCTGGGTTACCGCGCTCGTCTGTCTGCTGGTCGCGGTGGCGGGGGCGTTCATCGTGCACAACACCATCAGGCTCTCTCTCCATGCGCGGTGGCGGGAGATCTACATCATGCAGTTGGTGGGGGCGACGCGGGGCACCACCGCGGCTCCCTTCCTGCTGGAGGGGGCGGTACACGGG
>WFSF01000209.1 GCA_015486155.1 Armatimonadota bacterium | reverse complement strand
GCTCGGAGATGTGTATAAGAGACAGATGCCATTGGCTGCGCTTGGGGCTGTAGTTCAGCTGGGAGAATGCTTGCATGGCATGCAAGAGGTCGCGGGTTCGAGTCCCGCCAGCTCCACCATCGACCGCTGCTCAATTATCCCCGCTCTCGGTTGCAACCAACTCATCCTCTTCTATTCTCGTCCTCTCCCGTGAGCGCTTCCCAAATCGGCGTTCACTTTTGGAGTTACAAATTTGTCCAGTCTTGAAAGTTACGCCACACACACCCCGCGGCAGGTCTTTCCCCTTTGGCACAGTATCCTCTCCACATCATGCTCACCCTCAGGCCGTCCTCACTCCGCAGCGCAGAGCGTCCTCTCCGGCAGGGAGGCGCCACTCTTGCCGGCTGGATGGGGTGGGTCGCGGCGCTGGCCCTGGGCGCGCTCCTTCTTGCCCCGCCGGGCCTCGCCCAGACCGCATCGCCGCTTGCCCAAGACGAGGGCGCGCCCCCCATGCGCCCCACCCCGGACCTCCTGGTCGTGGTGCTCTGTCGGCCCGACGGATCCGATCACGTAGGCGTCACCTACGCCGGGCAGATAGACCACCAGCAGCTGCGAGCCGCCCTGGAGCAACTGGCCCGGGAAGTGAACGGGGAACCGCAGGGTTTGAGCATCACCGACGATCCCGTCGCGCGCGGCGCGCAGGCCCTTGCCACCAGCGCCGAATTCACCCTGCACGGGCTGGTGCCCAGAAATGGCGAGCCGCTCCCCGTACTGCTCATCGCCCGGACCCTGCCCCGGTGGCGGATGATGCGCATCGCCTTCGTCCCCGGCGGAGAGTTCCGTTTTTCCGGCCCGCGCAGCTATCAGGGCCCACATTTCAGATTCCACCTGGTCTCCGACACAGATTCCTACCTCTACAATGTGGTAAGACTCTATGCGGGAGCATCGGAATCACCGCCCACCGCGGAGCCGAGCGAACAGCCTCCTCCGCAGCCGCCGGTGTCCGGCCCTCCCGCTTGGCTCAGGCCTGCGGCCCTGGCGCTGGCCGGCGTCATAGTCTCGGCGTTCGCCTGGCTGGCGATCTCGAGAGCGCGCCGGCGCACCGGCCGCCTCGCCGCCGGCGCGGAGCCTGAGAACGACGATAACACTAACACAGTCTCCGCCAAGGAGAACGACGAAGATGGAACTTGAGCAGCTATGTCGCTTCGCGGTTGAAAGCAACGCCTCGGACTTGTTCATCAAGGCCTTTTCGCCTCCCGCCCTGCGGGTGCACGGCCGCATCGTCCCCACCGACCTGCCGGCGCTCTCGCCCGAGGAGACCGAGCGCCTCGCCAACTCCATCATGACCGAGGAGCAGATCGAGCGGTTCAAGGAGTACCACGAGCTCGACCTCGCCTTCACCCTCGGCGACGTGGCCCGCTTCCGCTGCAACATTTACATGCAGCGGGGCACCTACAGCATGGTGCTGCGCATCGTCCCGCTGGAGATCCGCTCCATCGAGGAGCTGGGGCTGCCAAAATCCCTGGAGGAGATCATCCGCCCCAAGCAGGGCCTGGTGCTGGTGACCGGCCCCACCGGGTGCGGCAAGTCCACCACCCTCGCCGCGATGATCGACCTAATCAACCGCACCCGGCACTGCAATGTGATCACCGTCGAGGACCCCATCGAGTTCGTCCACGAGGACAAGCTGGCGATCATCAGCCAGCGGGAGGTGGGGATTGACACGGAGTCTTTCTACGACGCCATGAAGTACGTGGTGAGGGAAAGCCCGGACGTGATCCTGATCGGAGAGATGCGGGACGCGGAGACCATGCGGGTCGCCCTCAGCGCCTCCGAGACCGGCCACTTGGTCTTCTCCACCGTCCACACCACCAGCGCGGCCGACACCATCGAGCGCATCGTCAGCATCTTTCCGCCCCACGAGAAACAGCAGATCTGCCTCCGCCTCGCCAGCAGCCTTCTCGGCGTCGTCTCCCAGAAGCTGGTGCCCCGCGCCGACGGCACCGGCCGGGTGCCCGCGGTGGAGGTGATGATCAACACCCCCACCGTCGCCAAACTGATCGAGGAGGGCAGGGCCTCCCAGGTGTACGGGGCCATCAACGAGGGCGGCTACTGGGGCATGCAGACCATGAACCAGTCGCTGATGAAGTTCTGGCGGGCCGGCGTCATCACCGAGGAGGACGCTCTCACCTATGCCGGCAACCTCACCGAGTTGAAGCAGATGCTGAGGCGCGGCATCGCTTGACCGCCGCGTGCGGAAATACACATTGGTTGACATCCGCGCCGCGCCGAAAGGCGCGGCGCGGTCGTTTTATGTGTCCGCAATAGAATGTGGTATTACTCCTGCGCCGGAAGCGCGCAGAGGAGTTGTCGCAATGGCTGACGATAAGCAGTACTCGTCCATCGCCGACAACCTGGCGCGCGTCCGGGAGCGAATCGCCCGGGCGGCGGAGCGCGCCGGCCGCCGGCCGGAACAGATCCGCCTGGTGGCGGTGACCAAGACGGTCCCCGCCGCCCGCGTGAAGGAGGCCCTGGCCGCCGGCGTGACCGACATAGGCGAGAATTACGTGCAGGAGGCCGCGGCAAAACACGCCGAGATCGGCGCGGCCGTCACCTGGCACTTCATCGGCCACCTGCAGAGGAACAAGGCGGGCCAGGCCGCCCGGCTCTTTGACATCATACATACCGTGGACTCGGTCCGCCTCGCGGAGGCGCTCTCCCGGCGGGCGCAGCAGCTCGACCGCCGCCTGGAGGTGCTGATTCAGGTGAACACCTCCGGCGAGGCGACCAAGGCGGGCGTGCCCCCAGACGAGGCCGCCGCCCTCGTCGAGAAGACCGCCGCGCTGGACGGGCTGGCGGTGACGGGGCTGATGACCATCGGGCGCCTCCAGCCGGACCCAGAGCTGGCGCGGCCCGAGTTCCGCCTGCTCGCCGCGCTGGCGGAGAGGCTGCGGCGGGACACGGGCCTGGACTTGCCATGGCTCTCCATGGGCATGAGCCACGACTTCGAGGTGGCGATAGATGAGGGCGCGACCATCGTCCGCGTGGGGACCGCGATCTTCGGCCCCCGGCGGAACTGAGCAACGTGAAGACAGTGGAGACTGCAATAGGCGCTAAAGCAACACCAACAGCACTCATCGCAGGGAGGATCAGTAGATGACGCGCGTGCTACGCACAGTGAAAGCATGGCTGTTCGCAGAGGACGAGGAGGGGTTGGAACTCCCGGACTACGGGGAGGAGGGCTCCGGTCCCGCCCCCCGCAAGAAACACCGCCTGATCTCCATCCGCTCGCGCGCCGGTGAGATCTTCATCCGCCGGCCCCGAGACCAAGAGGACGCGCGCATCTGCGTGGACTGCCTCCGCGCCGGCCGCGCCGTCGTCGTCAACCTCAAGGACGTCCAGACCGAAACCGCCGTCCGCATCTTCGACTTCCTGGGCGGCGCCACCTACGCGCTGGGCGGGCAGCTGGAACAGGCCGGCGACCATGTCTACCTGCTCACGCCCCACAACATCGGCGTGATGGCAGAGGAGGAGACCGAGGCCCCGGTCCACGAGAACTCCTGGCAGGAAATCTGAGCCGACAGGCCCGGGAGCAACTTCCAACCGGAGGCGACCTGCGCCACACCGCCGCCCGGCGCGTCGGGCACAGCCGCGCGGGCGCGGCGCGCCCCTTCCCGCCACCCCGCCGGCCCCTCTCCGCAAGGCCCGCATGGGCCCGCGGTTGCTTTCTCCCCCCAGGCGCGCTAACCTTATTCGCATAGGAGGAAGCTATGGGCACGAGTTTCACCCTCGGCGTCATCGGGGTGGGCAACATGGGTTCCGCGCTGGTGCGCGGGGTGGTGGGCGGAGGCGTGATCCCGCCCGAGCAGGTGATCGTCTCCGACCCGGCGCCCGGCCGCGCCCGCCGGCTGGCCGAGGAACTCGGGGTGCAGACGGCGGAGAGCAACGGGGAGCTCGCAGGGGCCGGCGAACACGTGCTGCTGGCCGTGAAGCCCTGGGACGTCGCCCCCGTGCTACAGGAAATCGCGCCCCATCTGTCCGAGGACCAGGTGGTGATCTCCATCGCGGCGGGCGTGACGCTGGGGGCGATGAAGGAGGCGCTGGGCAAGGCCCGGCCGCACCTCGTCCGCGTGATGCCCAACACCCCGGCTCTGGTCCGCACCGGCATGTTCGCGGTGTCCGCGCCCGGAGTGCCCGAGGAGAAGGTGCGCGGCGTGCTTGATCTGCTGGGGGCGGCCGGCCGCACGGTGGTGCTGGAGGAGAAGCACATGGACGCGGCCACCGGGCTCTCCGGCAGCGGCCCGGCCTTCGTGTTCGTCATCATCGAGGCCCTGGCGGACGGCGGAGTGGCCGCCGGCCTGCCGCGGGCGGCCGCGCTGGAGATGGCCGCGCAGACGGTCCTCGGGGCCGCGAAGATGGTGCTGGAGACCGGGCGGCATCCGGGCGAGCTGAAGGACGCAGTGACCACGCCGGGCGGAACCACCATCGCGGGCCTGCGCGCGCTGGAGGAGGCGGGCCTGCGGGGGGCGCTCATCGAGGCCGTGACCGCGGCCGCCGAGCGTTCCCGCGAGCTGTCGCGAGGCTGACATGATTCCCCTTCCCGTAAAGCAGCTGCTCAACGCCGCCATCAGCCTGCTCACGCTCATCGTCTTCGCCGCGGTGATCATCTCCTGGCTGCGCGCCTTCGGGGTGAGGGTGCCCTACTACCATCCCATCGTCCGCGCCATCGAGCAGACCTATGAGGCGATGGTTCGCCCGATCCGGCGGGCCTTTCCCACCTCCGGGGGCGGGCTCGACTTCGCCCCCATGATCATCATCATTCTCCTCATCATCCTGCGGCGCCTGATCGCGCAACTGTGAGGCCCCCGGTGACCGTCGAGCCGCCCCCAGCCGCGAAGAACGCCGCCTCCTTCCACTGGGCGCTGGCCGCGGCGTTGTGCGCCGCGCTGGCCGCCATGATTCACTTCTCCCCGTCGGCTTCCTCCGGCGACCCGCGCCTCGCCGCCGCCTACGCACGCGCCGGGGACACCTTCGTCCGCCTCTCCTACCTCGCCGCCTATGCCTCCGAGACAAACCCTCTCCGCCAGCGGTTCCTGGAGTTCGCCGCGGGCTACTACTCCCTGGCGGCGGACAGCTCGCCCGCCTCATACCCATATGGATTATCCCTCGCCCTCGCCCTGAACGCCACGGGAAACCGCAAAGAGGCGGCCGCCGCCCTCTCCCGCACCATACGCCGAGCGCCCGCGCGCGAGCGCGGCCGCCTGCGCCCCCTCCTCCTGTACCTGACCACCGATCACCCCCATCGGGAATGGGTGGGGGATGCGGAGAGGCTGCTCGGCCATCGGTATGCGCCCGGCCCCGCCTTCCTCGCGGAGGCCTACCAAAGGATCGGCGAGCCGGACCTGGCGGAGGCCCAGCGCAGGCTGATGGAAAGGGAGGGAATGAGCATCCTCCCCACGCTCCTATGGGTGCTGGGAATCTGGGCCGCGGCGCTCGCCTGTGGAATGATCGGGCTCGCCTGGGCGGCGGTGGCGGTGTGGCGCCACGGATGGGGCGCCCTGACGCGGGGAGAAGACCCCGGCGGGCCGCTCTGGGCCTGGCATGTGCTGCTGGAGGCGCTCGCGATCGTGGTTCTCCTCCAGGTGATTCTGGCCGTGTTGTCGTTCCGCTTCCTGCCCTCATCGGCCTGGGGCCGGTTGACCGCGTTGGCCGCCATCACCATCCTCTCCGCCTCCGGCGCGCTCGCCTGGGTGAAAATCCGCCCTCCCCGGGGAACGCCCTTCGGCTGGTCGCTCCACCGCCCATGGAGGCAGGCGGCGGCGGGGCTGGCCGCCGCGGGGGCGGCCGTGGTCCCCACCCTGCTGATCGGCCGCGCCGCGGGAGCGGCCCTCGGCCGTCCCCCTCTGGACGAACAGTCCGCGGCAATGGTGGTGAGCGTGCTCCACGGGGCGCCGCTCCCGGCGATCGCGCTCCTGGTCTGCGGGGTGGTGCCCGCGCTGGAGGAGACCGTGTTCAGGGGAGTCGTCTTCCGCGGCCTGGCCGCGCGGAGCTCCTTCTGGCCGGCGGCCGTGGTGAGCGCGCTCCTCTTCGCCCTCCTGCACATGAGCCCCTCGGACGCCGTCCCCCTCTTCCTGCTCGGCCTGCTCTTCGCCTGGCTCTATCACCGCCACCATTCCCTGTTCGCGCCGGCGGTCGCCCACGGCGTCTACAACGCCCTCAATCTGGTGCTACTGGTGCTGGTCTATGGAACCTGAAGCGGTGAGATTCGACGTCAAGGTCAAACCGCGCTCCTCGAAATCAGGAGTGACGGCCGCCCGCGGCGAACTGGTGATACAGGTGCACGCCCCGGCCCTCAAGGGCCAGGCCAACCGGGAGATGGTGGAAGTGCTGGCCAAGGCGCTCGACGTTCCCAGATCGGCGGTCCGCATCGTGAGGGGAGAGCATTCCAGGCGCAAACAGGTGGAGGTGAGCGGTCTCTCTGCAAAGGAGGCGCTCTCCCGGCTGGAGCGGGGAGGGAGGACATGAGCTCCGGCGCCTCCCCGCATCTTTCCATCGTCATCCCCGCCTACAACGAGGAGCGGCGGCTTCCCCCCACCCTGGAGCGCGTGCGACAGTACCTCCGCGGGCGGCCGTACCGCGCAGAGGTGATCGTGGTCGACAACAACAGCAGCGACGCCACCGCGGAGCTGGCCGCGCGGGCCGGCGCCACCGTGCTCAAGGAGACCCGGCGCGGCAAGGGGGCGGCCGTGCGCACCGGAATGCTTGCCGCCGAGGGCGAGTACGTGTTATTCTCAGACGCCGATCTCTCCACCCCGATAGAGGAAGTCGAAAAACTCATGTCCGCGCTGCAATCGGGATACGACATCGCCATTGGCTCCCGCGCCCTGCCGGAGTCCAACCTGCCCGTGCGCCAGCCCTGGTATCGGGAGCTGGTGGGCCGCGCCGGCAATCTGCTGGTGCGCCTGATGGCGGTTCACGGCATCGCCGACACCCAGTGCGGCTTCAAGCTCTTCCCCCGCGCCGTCGCCCGGCGCCTATTCGGGGCTCAGCGCCTCACCGGCATCGCCTTCGACATGGAGATCCTGTTTCTCGCGCAGCGCCTGGGACTGAAGATCGCCGAAGTGCCGGTCACCTGGATAGACAACCCCGACACCCGCATCAGCCGGGTGCGTGATTCCGCGGACGCCATCAAGGACTTGATACGCATCCGCATTACCTGGCTGCTGCGCCGCTACCGGCTGTAGCCCCTTCCGCCGGAAGCCCCGCAGCAGCCTCCCCGCCCAGCGATCCGAGTCTCCGGATCTGTCGTGCTTTGTCGTTACCCAGCCGATATGGTAAGGATGTAGAGTCATGGAGAAAAAAGCCGAATACCGAAATACGCTCAACCTGCCGAAGACCAAGTTCCCCATGCGCGCCAACCTGAGGGAGCTGGAGCCGCGCATCCAGAAGTTCTGGGACGAGATAGACCTCTACAACACCATCCAGCGCCACACCCGGGGCCGGCCCCAGTACATTCTGCACGACGGCCCGCCCTTCTCCAACGGCGACATCCACCTCGGCCAGGCGCTCAATAAGGTCCTCAAGGACGTGGTGGTCAAATACAAGACCATGCGGGGATTCGACTGCCCCTATGTGCCCGGATGGGACACCCACGGCCTGCCCACCGAGATCGCGGCCCTGCGCACCTTCGACCGGGACCGCCACGCCATAGACCCGGTGGAGCTCCGCGCCCGGTGCAAGGAGACCGCGCTTCACTACATGAACGTACAGCGGGAGCAATTCCGCCGGCTCGGCGTCCGGGGGGACTGGGAACACCCCTATCTCACCCTGGAGCCCTCCTACGAGGCCGCGGTGATCGAAACCTTCGGCAAGTTCGTGGAGAAGGGGTGCGTCACCCGAGGCCTCATGCCCGTGCACTGGTGCCCGGAGTGCGAGACCGCCCTCGCCGACGCCGAACTGGAGTACAAGGAGCACACCTCCCTCTCCGTCTACATCCGCTTCCCGGTGGTCTCTCTCCCCGAGGGGGCGCTTCCCGAGGTCCCGCGGGTGGGGGCCGTGTCCTTCGCGGTGTGGACCACCACCCCCTGGACCCTGCCCGCCAACCTCGCCATCGCGCTCCATCCGGAGCTCGAATACGTCCTGGTCAAGACCGGGGACGAGCACCTCATCCTCGCCCAGGGCCTGCTGGAGCAGGTGATGGCGAAGCTCGAGATCGCCGACTACGAGGTGGTGGGCCGCGTGGTGGGCGCGGCGCTGGAGGGAGGAAAAGCCCGCCACCCCTTCCTCGACCGCGTGGTCCCGGTGGTGCTGGCCGACTACGTCACCCTGGAACAGGGGACGGGATGCGTGCACACCGCGCCCGGCCACGGCCGAGAGGACTTCCTCACCGGCCGCAAGTACGGCCTCGGGGTGATCCAGCCCCTCGACGAAAGGGGGGTCTTCACGGACGAGGGCGGCAAGTTCGCCGGCCTCTCCCACGCGGCGGCCGACCCCAAGGTCGTGGAGGAACTGCGGGAGCACGGGGCCCTGCTCAAGGCCGAACACTATTCCCACCAGTACCCCCACTGCTGGCGGTGCGAGTCCCCCATCGTCTTCCGCGCCACCAAGCAGTGGTTCGTGGACCTCAAGCCCTTCACAGACCAGGCCCTCGCCGAGGTGGACAACATCACCTGGGTGCCTCCCTGGGGCCGGCAGCGCATCCGGGGAATGATAGAACAGCGGCCCGACTGGTGCATCTCCCGCCAGCGGCTCTGGGGGATTCCCATCCCCGCGCTCTACTGCGCCGACTGCGGCCACGAACTCCTCCACCCGGAGGTGATCGCCCGCGCGCGTGACCTCATCGCGGAACAGGGGAGCGACGCCTGGCACACCGCGCCCATAGAGGCGTTGGTGCCGGAGGGGGTGAAGTGCGCCCAGTGCGGGAGCGCGCGCTTCGAGCGGGAGCAGAACATCTTCGACGTCTGGTTCGAGTCCGGCTCCAGTCACGCCGCGGTGCTCAAGACCCGCCCCGGGCTGCGCTGGCCCGCCGACCTCTACCTGGAGGGCCACGACCAGTACCGCGGCTGGTTCCAGCTCTCCCTCTGGAACGCGCTCATCGCCCACGGGGCCGCCCCCTATCGCACCGTGCTCACCACCGGCTTCGTGCTCGACGAGAACGGCCGCAAGATGTCCAAGCGGCTGGGAAACGCGATAGACCCCCAGGACGTGGTGAAAGAACTGGGGGCGGAGATCCTGCGACTCTGGGTCTCCTACGTGGACTTTAAGGAGGACATGCCCACCGGCCACGGCATCTTCGATCAGGTGGTGGACGGATACCGGCGGCTGCGCAACACCCTTCGCTTCATGCTCGCCAACCTCTACGACTTCGACCCCGCGGCCGACCTCCTCTCCGCTCAGGAGATGAGGGAGGTGGACCGCTGGATCCTGCACCGCCTCTCCCGGCTGGTGGACCGGCTGACCCGCTCCTACGACGAGTTCGAGTTCCACCAGGTCTACTACCGGATGCACGAGTTCTGCGCCGTTGACCTCAGCCAGGTATATCTTGACCTGCTCAAGGACCGGCTTTATACTTACCCTCCGAAGAGCCCCGCCCGCCGGTCGGCGCAGACCGCGCTGTGGGTTCTCGCCACCACGCTGGCGAAGATGCTTTCTCCGATTCTCAGCCACACCGCTGAGGAAGTGTGGCAGCATCTGCCGGAGTGGCCGGACAAGGAACTCACCATCCAGATGGCCGACTGGCCGGACGTGGAGGCGTGGAGAGACGACGACCTGGGCCGGCGGTGGGAGGAGCAGATCGAGCCCTACTTCCCGGTCGCCGACCTGGCGGTGGAAAGACTCCGGCAGGAGGGCGTGGTCAAGGACCGGGTGGAGGCCGAGCTGGTGGTCTACGCCTCCCGGGAGCGCTGGGACGTCCTGGTGGCCGCGCTCGGAGAGGACGACTTGGCGGCCGCCAACGGGGTCTCCAGGGTGACATATGGCGGAGATCTGCCCCAGGCGCCCGCAGAGGCCGTGGGCTCCGAGGAGAGCCCCTTCCGCATCAGCGGGCGGCGGGCCGGGGGGAGAAAATGTCTTCGCTGCTGGAGATGGCAGGAAACCGTCGGAGAAAGCCCGGATCACCCCGACCTGTGCGGCCGGTGTGTGGAATATCTGTCTCTGTAGCCCCCGACCGGGCTCCGACGTCCGGAGAAAGGCTGGAACGGACGATTTTGCGCCCGCGCGGGCAAAGTGGTTTAGAATTCCCGCGTAAAGGCATAATAGTTACGCGACGATAATCCCGTGGTGGGGCCGAACGAAACGGGGGATAGGAAAGGAACCGACCATGGCGGTCCGAGCGGCGACCAAGACCAAGTCCAAGCCGAAAAAGAGGGCGACCCGGACCCGCTCCAGGGCGACCTCTGCGCCCAAGAAATCGGCCAGGCCCTCGTCCGATCTGCAGAAATACCGCGAGCTTCTGCTGGCCGAAAAAGCGCGGCTGGAGGCGGAACTGCGCGAGATAGACAACCGCACCGCCCGCCTCAGCGAATCCGAGCGCGCCAGCGAGCTCTCCTCTTACGAGGACCACCCCGCCGACCTCGCCTCCGAGACCTTCGAGCGCGAGAAGGACCTCGCGATCGGGGAAAGCGTGGAGAGCCTGCTCAATCAGGTCAACAACGCGCTGGAGAAGATTGAGCGGGGCACCTTCGGCATCTGCGACGCCTGCGGCCGCCCCATCAAGAAGGCCCGCCTGCAGGCCATGCCCTTCGCCACGCTCTGCGTATCCTGCCAGGGCCAGCTGGAGCGATAGGACGTGGGGCCGTCCGCCGCCGGGGCGCGCCCCTCCGTGCGGTTCTGGTCCGTCTGCCTGCTGCTTCTGCTGGCAGACCAGATCACCAAGGCGCTGGCGCGCTCCCACCTTCCCCCGGGCGAATTCGTCCCCATATGCGGCGGCCGCGTGGGCCTGCGCCTGATCCTCAATTCCGCCTCCGCGTTCGGTCTGGTTCGCTCCTCCTGGATCTCCCTGGCCAGCGGCCTGGCGGTGCTCGCGGCCATTCCGTGGTACGTGTCGCGGGGAGTGCTGGGAGCGCACCCGCGCCTTGCGGTTCCCCTCGGCCTCCTGCTCGGAGGGTCCCTGGGCAACCTGGCGGACCGCATTCGTTTCCACGCGGTCACCGACTTCATTGACTTTCGCGTCTGGCCCGTGTTCAATATAGCCGACGCGGCGATCACGCTCGGGGTGGCGTTGCTGGCCATCTTTATTCTGCGAGAACGCCCGGGGACGGACGAGAGCCCTCGGCCCGCCTGAGCCGGACCGACCTCCCTCCCCAAGGCGTTCGCGGGAGAGCCATCTTGCATCCAGTACTCTTTCACATCGGGCCGGTCACGGTGCGCAGCTACGGCGTGCTGCTCATGCTGGCCTTCATCGCCGGCATCTGGCTCGCCTCCGGCCAGGCGCGGCGGCGCGGTTTTTCCTCCGACCTGGCGATAGACCTCGGCATCTGGTCTCTGGTCGGAGGGGTGGTCTTCGCGCGGCTGCTCTTCGTCGCCCTCAACTGGTCCGCATACGCCCCCGACCCCATCCACATCCTCTACATCTGGCGGGAGGGCGGCCTCAGCTTCCACGGCGGACTGCTCGGAGGGGTGTTGGCGGGGGTATTGCTGGCCCACCGGCGCGGGGTCTCGTTCTGGACCCTGGCCGATATCGCCTCTCCCGCGTTGGCCCTCGGGTACGCGGTCGCGCGGGTTGGGTGTCTGCTCAACGGATGCTGCTACGGCGCTCCCACCTCCCTGCCCTGGGGAATCCGCTTCCAGGTGTACCCCGACGCGGGCATCACCACCCTCCCCAGCCATCCCACCCAGATCTACTCCTCCCTGGGCAGCCTGCTCATCCTCGCCATTCTCCTGAAAGCGGCCCCGCGGCTGCGGGCCCCCGGTCAGCTGTTCTGTCTCTACCTGGCCCTCTACGCTCCCGTGCGGGCGGCCATCGAAATCCTCCGCCGCGACTACACCGCGGTGCGCCTGGTGGACGGAATCACCCAGGCTCAGGCGGCCAGCGCGGTGCTGCTGCCGGCCGCGGTGATCGTCTTCTTCATCCTCGGCCGCAGGGAGGCCAAGAGGCGCGGGACCGGGTCGGATCGACCGTGAGCGAAGACATCGCGCGCCTGCAAGTGACGCGCCGGGAGACGGGCGCCCGCCTCGACACCTTCCTCTCCCGCCGCCTCGCCCCACTGACCCGCTCCCAGGCCGAACGCCTCGCCCGCGCCGGCAGGGTGTCGATCAACGGCCGGAGGGCCCGGCCGGGAGACCGGGTTCGTGAGCACGACCGGATCGAGGTCTCCCTTGCCGACGAACTCTCCGCCGGCCCTCCCGCCCTCGATATCGTGCACGAGGACAATCATCTGCTGGTAGTGAACAAGCCCCCCGGACTCCTGGTGCACGCGGGGCCGGGCGGCGCTTCCCGGCCCACCCTCGTCTCCCTTCTCTCCCGGCGGGTCTCCCTGCCGGAGGCCGGCGGACCCGCGCGCCCGGGAATCGTCCACCGCCTCGACCGGTTCACCTCCGGGTTGATGGTGGTGGCCAAGACCGCGGAGGCGTTCGAACGCCTCTCCCGGCAGGTGCGCGAGAGACGGGTGGAGCGCCGCTACCTCGCGCTGGTGTGGGGTGTGGTGCGCGAGGACCGCCTGTTGATAGACATTCCCGTGGGGCGGCTGCTACACAATCCCGCGCGGGTGACGGCCGCGCCCGGCCCCGCCGCGGGCCCCGCGGTGCCCGCCTCCACCGAAGTGAAGGTGCTGGACCGCTATCCCCGCATGACCCTGGTGGAGGCGAGACTGCTCACCGGCCGCACCCACCAGATCCGCGTCCACCTCAACCACCTGGGGCACCCCGTGCTGGGCGACCCTCTCTATGGCATCCGACGCGCGCGGAGGGAGATGCGGGCCCTCGACGGGGTGGCGCGCAGCCTGGCGAAGGCGCTCCCGGGGCAGGCGCTTCACGCCCACAGGCTCCGATTCCGC
Source organism: Armatimonadota bacterium (assembly GCA_015486155.1). Taxonomy (GTDB): domain Bacteria; phylum Armatimonadota; class Hebobacteria; order Hebobacterales; family Hebobacteraceae; genus S016-27. Next base: position 8,545 of record WFSF01000209.1, on the reverse strand, counting down.
CACCCGGCGGGCGAACAGGAACTCTCCTTCTCCGTCCCGCCCCCCCCGGAAATGGCGAAACTGCTTGCCCATCTGCGCGGGAGAATGCTATGATGTGCCCCACGAGAGGCCGGTTCCGCGTGGAGCGCGGCCTCTCCATACCCAGGCGAGGAGGCGATCTGTGTATCCGGGGGATTTGCTGTACAGCGAGACTCATCAGTGGGCGCGCGTGGAGGACAACGTCGCCACCGTGGGCATCACCCACTATGCGCAGTCACAGCTGGGAGAAGTCGTCTACGTGGACCTTCCGCAGGCCGAGGAAGAATCCCGCCGCGGGGAGCCCCTCGGCAGCGTGGAGTCCGTCAAGGCGGTGGCCGACATCAACTCTCCCGTCAGCGGGCGCGTGGTGGAGGTGAACGCCTCCCTCGACGAAGCGCCGGAGCAGATCAACCAGGACTGCTACGGGACCGGCTGGCTGGCCAAGATCGAGCTCTCCGATCCCGCCGAATTGCGCACCCTGATGAACGCCCAGCAGTACGCCCAGTTCATAGAGGAGCTGAGCGAGGAGAAGAAATAGCGGGAAAGACACCGGGGGGCGCCCGTTGGCGCCCCCCGTATGCTATCCCACCACACTCGTCTGGCGAGGGTGCACTAGTCCACCTTCACCTTGCGCGGAGTCTGCGCTTTCGCCCGCTCGCTCTTGGGCAGTCTCACCTGGAGCACTCCATCCTTCAGGCTGGCCTTCACCTGGTCAGGCACCACCTCCACCGGAAGCGGCAGGGTCCGCTCGAACCGGCTCCAGATCCGCTCCTTGAAGTGGTAGGTGCCTTCCTCCTTCTCGTCTTCCTGGTTCACCTCGGCCTTCAGAGTGAGCTGCTCCGGAAGCACCTCCACCTCCAGGTTGTCCTTGGTCACCCCCGGCAGCTCGGCCGAGACCAGGACCTCATTCTCGGTCTCCTGCACGTCCACAGAGGGGACTCTCACACTACCGTCCTCCTCCGTGCGCAGCAACGGCCGCCCGAAGAAGCTCTCGAACAGGCGGTCCATATCCCGCTGCATCCTCACCAGACCGCGAAATGGATCGAACTTCATCAGCTCCGACATCTCGCTCACCCCCTTGCTGTAGGTTCCTATTGATTCCACAAGCAATATACCCCATGAGTCTCTTATTGTCAAGTACCCTTAGGCATTTTTGTTAGGGAACGCGACAAATTTCTGCCCCCGGTCGACCTTCCGGACGCCTGTGGCGCTTGTGGCGGGCGGGGATAAATGTCCATAGAGGTGCTTTTCTGGGCATTTGTGTGTCCGTGGGTGTCCGGAATGTGCGCGCTATTTGTCCGCAGGTGCGCGGCCGACTGGCCAGTCGCAGTGAGTGGGATCAGGGGAAGCAGGTGCGCCCGGGGAGACGGTGGCGGCTCCACCTCCCCAGGCTGGGCGGGCCCGCTGGCAGCAGACCTATGGATTCCCCGTGCTTGGGGCGGTGTCCGCGGCCCTCGGATGCCTCGCTGCGGTGGAGGCGGTGAAACACCTGACGGGCTTCGGCGAAACCCTCAAGGGAAAGATGCTCGCCTATGACGCCGAGGCCATGGACTTCATGAAATTCCCCGTCTCGCGCAAGGCCGACTGTCCGGTATGCGCGCACTTGGGATAACGTCTCGGCCTCGATCGTCCTCACGTTTGCAGAGAGCAGGTCGGCGGCCCGCGCTCAGAGCTGCCTCGGCATGGGCCAGCCCCCTGCAGCAATAAGAGCAGTTAGCCCCTCCGAGACAGCCCTGGGAGTCCCCCTCAGGTTGCTCGTTTCCAACGGCTTATTCCACGAAACCGCCCACGATGTGAGGAGTTCTCCGCGGCCGCGTCGAATAGACCGTTCGCGGGCCGAGACGCCGCCCGCGGAGGTAAAGGGGATGTCGCTGCGAACGCTCACATGCGCGTGCGCGTTGTTGGCCGCGGCCGCGTTGCGCTTGGCGGCCGCGGAGCCGTCGGCGCCCAGCCCATACGGCGGCCGCACCAAGGCCGCGGCCCCGGCCGCCGGCTGGTTCCGCACCGCCCGGGAGGACGGCCGCTGGTGGCTGATAGACCCTGCCGGCTACCGTTTCCTCAGCATCGGAGTCAACCACCTGTCTTACACCGCCGACCCCATCCAGGACACCGGCAGAGTCCCCTATCGGGAGGCCGTAGCCGCCAAGTACGGTTCCTCCTCCAAGTGGGCGCAGGCCGCCGTCGGCCGCTTGCGGGAATGGAATTTCAATACCATCGGAGCCCGGTCCGACCCGGTCACCTGGCGCCAGGATATGGCCTACACCGTTTCTCTCAACTTCGCGCGCGGCTCCGGACGCCGAAACGAAGATGCCTTTCCGGACGTTTTCTCCCCAGTTTTCGCCCGCAGTGTCCGACGCCTGGCCCGGCGGGTGTGCAGGCCTCTCGCCCACGATCCCTGGTTGATCGGCTACTTCACCGACAACGAACTCCCCTGGCGCACCGGAGCTCAGGGCACGGATTCCCTTCTCTGCGAGTTTCTGAGGCTGCCCGACCGGGCCCCGGGGCGCCTGGCCGTGCTGGATTTTCTTCAGCAACGCTACGCCTCCATCGAAGCGCTCAACCGGGCATGGGAGGCGGATTACGCCTCACTTCAGGAGATCGGCCGGGTCCCCCAGGCGGGAGCGAGCATTCCCCAGAAGGACGAGGACGATTTTCTCCGCCTGGTCGCGGAGCGATACTTCTCGGTCACCGCAGCGGCCGTCCGCGCGGCCGATGCGAATCATCTGATTCTGGGGTGTCGGTTCGCGGGCTCGGCCCCCCGCCCGGTGCTGGAGGCGATGAAGGACCATGTGGACGTGGTGTCGCTGAATCATTACGGCCTCCATCCTCCGGTGGAAGAACTTCGGAAAATCGCCTCTCTCACCGGCCTTCCGGTCATCATCACCGAATTCAGCTTCCGCGCCCGCGACAGCGGCCTGCCGAACACCAAGGGCGAGGGCCCGATCCTGGAGACCCAGAAGAAGCGAGCCGCCGCCTGTGAACGCTACCTGCGTGAGCTGCTGACTCTCCCCATGGTGGTCGGATACCACTGGTTCGAGTACGCCGACCAGCCGGCCGAAGGCTGCTTCGACGGGGAAAACAACAACTACGGCCTGGTCAACATCCGGGATGAGCCCTATGAGGCCCTGGTACAGGTGATGACCGCGGTGAACGCCTCCGCCTGCGATGCGGCCGCGCAGAGCGCCACCTCGCCACGGCCCGTCCGCGGTGAATGAAGGAGACCCATCAGACGCGGTGGCGCCCCGGAGGTGGCGGGAATACCCCGGGGCGCCTTTTTCCCCCTGGCGTAGGAGGGAGGGCGGCTAATTCATTTATCGGATCGGGATACTGCTCATCACATCCAGGCTGTACTTCCCTCGCCCGACCCAACCGTTATATTAGACGATCTTCAGGCGAAAAGGTTCCCTCCCGGGGCCGAAAATGTTAGATTTATGCTCAAACAAACCAAAATCCGCACAAATTCCGCCCCTGACCCGCTTTTTTCGGGCTAGGAGGGACTGATTGCCATCTCAAGTATTGCTGATCAACCCCAATCGCCTCCAGCCGGCCGTAGCCCCGCTGGCCCTCGATTACCTCGCGGACGCCCTGAGGGAGCGCGGCCTGGAGGCGCAGCTGCTCGACCTGTGCTTCGAGCCGGACCCCGCCCGCGCGGTGGCGGAGAGGCTCTCCTCCGCCGATCCCACCCTCATCGGTATCACCATACGCAACACCGATGACTGCTACTGCGCCAGCGCCGATTACTTTCTGCCCGAGTTCGCGCACCTCGTCTCCGAGGTGCGCGCCCATGCCTCCGCCCCCATCGTGCTGGGTGGAAGCGGCTTTTCCGTCGCCCCCGCCCCGATCCTGCAGCTGCTCGGGGCCGATTACGGGATCCACGGGGATGGGGAAATTCCCCTGGCCCTGCTCGCGGAGGCCCTGTGCTCCGGAGAAAATGTGGCCGAGATCCCCGGCCTGGTGTGGAGAAATGAGGACGGCATCGTGGCAAACCCCCCATGGCGGGGATCACCGAAGACGCTGCCGCCGCGGTCCCGTTCGTTTCTGGACAACGCGCGCTATTTCGCGGAGGGCGGGCAGGCGGGCCTCGAGACCAAGCGCGGTTGTGACCGCGCCTGCATCTACTGCGCCGATCCGTTGAGCAAGGGCCGCGCGCTGCGGGCCCGCTCCCCCGCGCAGGTGGCCGACGAATTCGAGGTCCTGCTGGCCCAGGGCGTGGACTATTTCCATCTCTGCGACAGCGAATTCAACGCGCCCGTCTCCCACGCGCTGGCCGTGTGCGAGGAACTCGCCGCCCGGGGCCTCGGGGGGCGCGCCCGGTGGTACACCTATGCCACCCCCGCGGGATTCACCGCGGAACTGGCGCGGGCGATGCGCCGGGCCGGATGCGTGGGCGTCAACTTCGGCGCGGACAGCGGAGACGACGGGATGCTGGCGGCTCTGGGGCGGGACTTCCGCGCGGCCGATCTGCGGGAGACCGCGCGCGCCTGCCGCGAGGCCGGGCTGGTGTTCATGTTCGACCTGCTGCTGGGGGGGCCGGGAGAGACGCGGGAGACGGCCGCGCGCACCATCGAGCTGATGAAAGAGATCTCCCCCCACCGAGTGGGGGTCTCCCTCGGGGTGCGCATCTACCCGGGCACCGCGCTGTGCGCCCAGGTGATGCGGGAAGGCCCCCTGGAGCGCAACGCCAACCTGCGCGGCGCGGTGGCCGACAACCCCGACTTCATCGCCCCCGTCTTCTATCTCTCCTCCTTGCTCGGGGAAGAGCCGGGGGGATACATCGCCGACCTGGTGGGCGGAGACCCGAAGTTCTTCTTCCCCGTGGCGGAGCAGGGCGCGGAGGCCTACAACTACAACGACAACCAGCGCCTGGTGGAGGCCGTCCAGCGCGGCCACCGCGGGGCATACTGGGACATCCTGAGGCGGCTGGCCGAGGAGGAAGGGCGCGCGTAGATTGGGGGGCACTGGGGTGAGCGAGGGGATTTGAACCCCCGACCACCGGATCCACAGTCCGGCGCTCTACCACTGAGCTACGCTCACCACCACCAAGGTGCATGGCACGCCCGGGAGGATTCGAACCTCCGACCCGCTGCTTAGAAGGCAGCCGCTCTATCCAGCTGAGCTACGGGCGCCTGCCCAACGCGATGCTAACACGCCAAAACCACAGGTGTCAACATTCACCGCTCCGCCCTACAAGACTCCCACCACCCACCACCCAACTCCCGCGGCCGCCACCACCACTATGGCAATCAGTGTGGCGCATCCCGCGCCCGGCTCCACGCGTTGATAGCGATCACTCAACGCGGGCGCCGGGCGGTAGGGAATCTGCTTGCCTCCCAGGCTGCGGAAGCGCGCGCTCAGGCGCAGCGTCTCGGCGTCCTCCGGCAGATACTGGTGGAGGAAGGCGAGGAGTTCTCCGGCCGCGCGCAGCAATTCCCCCTTCTCCGCCAGGCCCTTTTCGGCCGCCTCCAGCAGCCGGTCCACCGCGGGCATCGCCTGCTTTTTCAGGGTGCGTTTTCGGCTCTGGGCGATCTCGCTCAGGCTCTCCTCGAACCGTTCATCCGCCAGCTCCGGCCGCAGCCAGCGCGCGTCCCGCAATTTCTGTTCCGCGGTATCCAGCAGGCGCAGCTTTTCCAGCGCATTCTGGCTCCGCGCCGCCCCCCGCAGGGCCTGCACCGCGAGCAGCATCGTATTCCGATACATCCGATTCTCGGCCCACCGGCGGAACATGGCGAAAACCCTCCGACCCATCATTCTCCCGCCGCCCCCTCTCCCCCTGCGCGTCCTTTGGCCGCGGCCGTTCTGCTTGCCCTGCGAAGTCAGAATCCGGCGGACGAAGCAGGGTAGGGCGGGTACACCCGCCGCAAGCCCACGCCTCCCCTCAAACAAACGGGGCGCGCGCCCCGAGGCAGGCGGGCGCGCGCCCCAGTCGTTCGTCGGTTTGTGAAACGCCTTCAGTGCACCAGTCGCGCTCCCTGCACCTCGTTGAGGTCGGTGACCCCCGGCCCCACGTGGGGGATGCGGACCACCAGGTGCTGGTCGCTAAGGTTGGCGACGAAGAAGAGCACTCCCCGCCGGGTGCCGAGCAGAGGCTCGGCGAGGCTGCTGTCCACCTTCAGTTTGAAGAACAGGGGCAGCACCCCCGGCCGGTAGGTGCCGAGCATCAGCGGGCCTTCCTCCTCCCGCCCCTGACGCAGCCAGTGGTAGATGAAGGTGTCCTCGCGTCGGAAGAGCCCGTCCCACGCGTAGATCACCATCAGGCTGATCTCGGTGCTGTCCGGGGTTTCCGGGCCTATCGCCAGCTGGTGCGCCTTCTCCAGCAGATCCAGGCCGCCCTTGGTGCCCACGAACTCCCAGCGGAAACCGGAGCCCACCGCGCCCGAGAACTCCTCGGGCATGTCCCGGAACTCGTAGTAGCAGCCCCGCTCGGACAACACTACCCGCACCAGGTTGTTGACATACTCGTTTCCCTCCCCAACCTGATCCTTGATGTAGTCAATCATCGCCTGGTAGCCTTGCCGGGCATCTCTCGCCGGTCCGTGTGGTTCTCGATATTTCCAGTCCACGGCGAAGTTCCTTTCCGGAACCCCAGCATCTCAATTTCATGTTACCCATCCACAGGGCATTCGGCCTCCCCTCGTGTGCCCTCTGCGGCCTATATACCACGATTTCCTTCTCCTCCAGACGGGCAATTCGCACGCGCCTGTCGCGCTCGGCGCATCTCGACGCGGCGCGGTCGCGTATTTCATCGCACATCTCCCCCCGAGGCCCCCGTGTCGGCGGTGGGTCTAAGTGGTATACTAGTAAGGGAGTCTGAGTCGTGCGCGTCCTGTGTTTGCTCATCGCGTTGCTGGTCTCGTTCGCCCCGCTGGCGCGGGGAGAGGCGAGCGCGCCCGCCGCCGCTGAGACCGCGGCCTCGGCCGCGCAGCCGGCCGCCGCTTCCACCGGCGCGCACCCCGCGCCCCCCAAGGGCCCCACCCCCGAGGATGAAGCCGACGCGAAGATCGGCAAGCGCGCCTCGGAGGAAGTGGACAAGCAATATGGGGACAGGATCCTCAAGAACTCCCCCGACCTGCCCCGCATTCTGAAGATCATCAAACAGCTGAAGCCCTACACCGAGAAGCCCTACCAGACCTATCACGTGAAGGTCATCGCCACGCCGGAGATCAACGCCTTCGCGTTGCCGGGGGGCTATCTCTACTTCACCCAGGGGCTGTTGGACGCGGTCGAGTCCGACGACGAGCTGGCAGCGGTGATAGGCCACGAGATGGGCCACGTGTGCCTCAATCACGCGCGGAAGCAGATGAAGCGGGACAAGCGCTACCGCAAGGTCCTCACCCCGGTGATCATCGCCTCCATTCTCGCAAACTCGGACGCGGTCGACCCCGGCCAGATCGCGACGATGGGAAGCCTGGTGGTCCAGGACGCGCTCAACCACTACGGGCGGGAGGCCGAGTTCCAGGCCGACTACGCCTCCGTCCGCTACCTCTACGCCAGCAAGATATACCAGCCGGTGGCGGTGCTCACCGTGGTGGAGGGACTGGCTCATCTCGAGGCCACCCGCCCCCAGGTGGAGGCGGGCGTGTTTCAGACCCACCCGAAACCGGAGGAACGGGTCGCAGCGGTGGAGCGGGAACTCAAGGCACTGGGCGTGCCCATCGAGCGTCGCCGGGTGCTCAAGTCGATCTCCGCCACCGCCGAGACAATCACCAAGGACAAACGGAAGATCGGCGAGGTGCGGATCGGAGATCACGTGCTCGTTCAGCCCGCGGTGACCTGGAAGGGGATCTCGCCCGCGGCGCGCGCCCAGCACACCGCTGAGGCGCTCAACCGGATGCTGCTAGCCAACCTCCAGTTGATGGAGATCAGCACGACGGAGAAGGATGGCGCGGCCTCCATCATCGCCCGCGGGGAGGTGCTGCTCACCATTCTTCCCGGCGACGCCGAGTTCCATAAGACGACCGTGAAGGCGCTCTCCGATCAGGCGATGGGGGCGTTGCGGGCCGCCTTTCAGGAGGAGAAACTGAAGCGGTTCTATTAGCGTCCGGCGGCGCTCAGCCGGCGGTGATCTCCGCCCCCAGAAGCCGCAGTTTCCCCGCCAGGTCCTCGTAACCCCGGCCGAGATAGGGCCCCACCTCCACCTCGCTCTCCCCATCCGCGGACAGCGCGGCCACCACGAGGGCCGCCGCGTCCCGGATGTTGTGTCCCTCCACCCGCGCCCCGCGCAGCCGTTCCACCCCCTCGATGACCAAATGGCGCGGCCCTCGTAGGTCCACCTTCGCCCCCATGCGCGCCAGCTCCGGGGCGTACCGCAGCCGGTTGTCGAACACCGTCTCCCGAACGGTGCTGATTCCCTCGGCGGCGGCCAGCACGGCCGCGAAGATGGGCTGGAGATCGGTCGAAAACTCTGGGAACGGACCGGTGGTGACCTCCACCGCGCGCGGCCGCGCCGCCGTCCGCGCCGTGAGGCCGCGCGCGCCCTCCGCGAGCGCTATCCCCGCCTCCTCGAATCTGTCCGCACTCTCCCCCAGTT
>WFSF01000208.1 GCA_015486155.1 Armatimonadota bacterium | reverse complement strand
GTTCAAGGTGGTCGATCTGGGGGCGGATGTATCGCCGGAGCGGTTCGTGCAGGCGGCCAAGGAGAATCAGGCCTCCATCATCGCCATGTCGGCGCTGCTGACCACCACCATGTCCTCGATGCGCGACACCGTGCAGGCGCTGAGTGATGCCGGGATGCGCGACCAGGTGCGGGTGTTGATCGGGGGAGCGCCGGTGACCCAGAGCTACTGCGACGAGATCAAGGGGGACGGGTACGCGCCCGACGCCGCGAGCGCGGTGGAGAAAGCCAAGGCGCTGTTGAACTGAGGCTCCCGGCGCACGCAGCCTTTGCGGTGGGGCGGGCACGGGGGGAGCCGGCGGGGAGCCAGCGGCGCGCCCGGTTCACCACCCCGCGGCCCAGGAGGTAGTGAGCATGACCGAGGTCAGGTTGGGCGAACGGGAGCCCGCGCCCCCGGACCGCCCGGATTGGCCAGAAGGCCGCTCACTCTTCCGCCGCCGGGTGACCCCGGGGCTGCTGATCCTGGCGCTGGCGGCCATGGTGATCCTCCGTCTCTGGGTGGTGGAGACGGCGATCGTGGAGGGGCCCTCCATGGAGGACACGCTGTACAGCAACGACCGGGTGCTGGTGTTGAAGGTGTTGCCCCCGAAACGGTTCGAGGTGGTGGTGTTGAAGGACCCCAAGACGGGCGAGCCGGTGATCAAGCGTATCGTGGGAATGCCCGGGGACGTGCTCCGCATGGAGCCGGTGCCCATGCGGTGGCGGGGGCGCCTCGTCCCCATCGGCGGACGCCTTTATGTCAACGGGATCCCCTATGACGAGCCCTACGCCACCTGCTATGTGCCGACCCGGCTGGGTGAGTTTCAGGTGCCGAAGGGCACTTACTACGTGCTCGGCGACAACCGCGACGACAGCTACGACAGCCGGGATTACGGGCCGGTGCCCAGGAAGCTGATCGTCGGGGTGGGGGTGGCGGTGGTCTTTCCGCTCCAGCGCGCGCACGTAATCCGCGGCGAGGCCCGCCCCATCGAGTCCGAGACGATGACCGCGGGCCTGACGCCCTGAAAGGAGACGAGTTTGAAAGCTACCACAGTCGCGCTCTTTCTGCTGATCGCCATCAGCCTGGGGGCCTTCGGGCAGATCGCGCTGAAATACGGGATGCGGCAGGTGGATCTCGGGGCGATGGGGCTGGGGATGACCATGCGCGTGGTGCGCGCGGTCTTCACCCCCTATGTGCTGCTGGGCCTTTCGCTCTACGCCATCAGTTCGTGCTTCTGGCTGGTGGTGTTGTCCAAGTGGAACCTGAGTTACGCCTATCCGATGATCGCCATCAGTTACGTCGGGGTGGTGTTCCTCTCCCGCATCTTCTTTCATGACCAGGTGATGCCCTTGCAGTGGGTGGGGATCGTGCTGATGGTGACGGGCCTGGTGTTGGTGGCACACTATGGCTCGGCCACCGGCACCGTGCACTGAGCCGCCATGAGGGTGGGCCGCCGTCTGCTCGTCGCGCTCGCGATCGCGGCCGCGCCCACCTTGCTGCTGGCCCCCGCCTTCTCCCCCGCGCGCGCCCTGCTGCCGGCCGACCTGCTGGTGCAGTTCGAGCCCTGGCGCTCGCAGCTCGACCACCTGCCGAAGGCCCACTGGGACGCGCTGGTGTGGGACGGGATCGCCCAGTTCTATCCCTGGCGCGCCTTCGCCGCGGAGTGGCTGCGGCGAGGGGTGATTCCCCTCTGGAATCCCTACCAGTTCTGCGGCACTCCCTTTCTCGCCAACGCGCAGTCGGCCGTCCTCTATCCGCTGAACCTGCTCTTTCTGCTGCTGCCGGCCGCGTATGCGTTCGGCTGGTCGGCCTGGCTGCACCTCTGCCTGACCGGCTGGTTCATGTACCGGCTGATGCGCCGCTGGGGGGCGGGGCGCGCGGGCGCGCTGTGCGCGTGCGTGGTGTGGCAGGCCAACGGGTTCACCGTGGCCTGGCTGCACCTGCCCACGGTGCTGGACACCATCTCCTGGCTGCCGGCCGTCCTGCTGATGCTGGAGAGGGCGCTCCTGTCCGGGCGGGCGGGCGATGCGGCGGCCGCGGGCGCGGGACTGGGGCTCTCCTTTCTCGCCGGACATCCCCAGATGTTCGTCTATGTGTCGCTGATGACGGCCGCCCATCTCGTCGCGCGCGGGCTTAGCCGGGCGACGGACATTTCCCTCGCTCGGCGCGCGATCCGGCTCGCCTGGGTGGGCGCGACGGCCGGCGGGCTGGGGCTGGCGCTGGCCGCGGCGCAGCTGCTCCCCACCCTCGATTTTCTTCATGTGGCCCATCGCGCGGTGACGAAGGGGCCGGCGGCCTATCAGGCGTTCTTGGGGCGCGCGCTGAGGCCGGCGCAGTTGCTGGGCGTGCTCCTCCCCCACCCCTTCGGGCACCCCGGCCGCGGGACCTATACGGGCCCCGAGAACTACGCGGACTACGCGTGCTACATCGGCATTCCCGCGCTGCTGCTGGGGCTCTGGGCCGCGGCGGCGAGGAGGGAGTGGGCGGCGCGCTTCCTGGCCGCGGCCGCGGCGGGGGCGCTACTCGTGGCGCTGGGCACCGCGGCGAATCTCCCCCTGTACTACTGGGCGCCGGGGATGGCGAGCGCGGGCGGGCCGTCGCGGATCGTGGTGTTGTTCGCGTTCTGCGCGGCGGCGCTCGCCGGTCTGGGGGCCGACCGCCTGGTGAGGATCCGGCCCGCCGCGGCACTGCGGTGCGCGCTGGTGGCGGTGCTGGCCGGAGACCTGCTCCTGGCCGCGCGGGGGCACGTGCATATCGTCCCCCGGGCCTGGGTCTATCCGCCGGTGCGGGAGGTGGCGCGCGGCGAGGGGCGCCTGCTGGCGAGCGCGAGGGACTGGTCCCTGACGGAATTTCCCGCCGCCGTCTTCCCGCCCAACGCGGCCACCGTGTACGAGGTGCGGGATGCGGCCGGCTACGATTCGCTCTACCTCGCCCACTACCGGGACTTCGCCGCGCTGCTGCAGAACGGCGACCCCAGCCCTCCCGCCAACGGCAACCTGATCCTGTTCCGGCTGCGGATGGACTCCCGCGTGGACATGGCGCGGCTGGCGGGGGTGTCCGACTATCTCTTCGCCGGCTCGGGCGCGCTCCAGACGGCCCACGACGACAAGGCTTTTCCCCGCGCCTGGGTGACCAATTCCGCGGTCTCCTTCCCCACCCACCGGGAGGCATTCGACGCGCTGTCGCGGCTGGGCGCGAGCAGGGACATCGTCATCATCACCGGCAAGGAAACCCCCGCTGAGCCCGGCCCCGAGGAGCGGAGGGTCACCGTGGCGGACCTCTCCCCCGATGAGGTCGCGGTCTCTCTGTCCGCGGGCGGCGGGTATCTCTTCCTCGCGGACGCCTACGCGCCCGGCTGGCAGGCGTCCGGGCGGGGGAAGGCGGGAGCGCCCCCGGTGAGGCTGCGCGTGATGCCGGCGGACGTCGCCTTCCGGGCGGTGGCCATTCCAAAGGGGGTGACGAAGGTGGTATTCCGATACCAGCCGGCCGCCTTCCGCGTAGGGCTGTTCGTCTCGTTGCTGGGGCTGGCGGCACTGGTTGCCATCGGGATCGGGTCATGGACAAGCAGGGCAAGAAGAAACTGAAGACCGGCGGCCGCGGCCCGGGGTGGAAATCCCTGGGGAGGGCCTTCCTCTTCCTCCTGCTGCTGGGCTTTGCCCTGATCCTGCGCCTGGGGGTGAGCCGGTGGGGGTTGCCCGACTCGCGGCACTATTTTTCCTACCACCCGGACGAGATCTTCCTGCTCCTCCCCTCTTTCGGGTTCGCCACCGGGGACTGGAACCCGCACTTCTTCAACTATGGCACGCTCTACCTCTACCTGGTGGGGATTCCGGCGGTGCTGCTGGGGAAGGTGCCTCCCGCGGGGGCGTTCCCGCAGGGGCTGGCTCCCCTCTACGAGGTGGGACGGACGGTCACGGTTCTCCTCGGCTGCCTCACCGTGATCGCGCTGTACCTGTCGCTGGGGAGGCAGCGGTTCGGGCTCGGCCTCGTCTCCGCCTTCGCCCTGGCGGCGTGTCCGCTTCATATCCTGAACTCCGGCTACGCCACGGTGGATGTGCCCGCGACGTTCTTCGTGGTGATCGCCTTCTGGCTGGCGCTGTGGGGGGCGGAGCGGCCGGACGGGAGG
>WFSF01000207.1 GCA_015486155.1 Armatimonadota bacterium | reverse complement strand
GGATAGAGGGCTCGCCGGGCGCGGTCACCGTGATTCGCCGCGCCTCACTGCCGGGCGGGAAGGCGGAGACGGTGCTCGTGGAGCAGAGGTGGCGCTCCGTTGCGCTGGCGGACGGGGCTCTGGTGTGGACGACCTCCTCTGTCGAGGCGGCCGAGCCGGATCAGTTTTCCTCCGTAAAGCGACGGCCCCTGGACCAAGGAGAAGTGACGACCATCGGCGACTGGGTGGCCCCGCGGGCCGCCGTTCTCCCCTCGAGCCGCGGCCTCTATGTTCAGGACTCATATCGCCTGTGGCGATTGGGCGGGCGGCGCTGCGACCAGCGCGCCCTGCACGAAGTTCCGCCGGCGTTTTCTGCCGGCGTGATTGCGGCCGGGGAGGAATATGTCGTGCTCGGCCCCTCCGGCCATCGGCGCATCGCCGCAATCCCCCTAACCACCTGGGGCAAGCTGCGGAGGTCTCTCCAGCCATGAGCGACCGCCGTCGGCCGACGACTAGGTTCCGTCCTCGCTCCGCGCCGCGGGGTTATCCGCCTCTGTGGGAGGTCGGCGCGTGAAGAAAAACGTCTCTCCCATCCTCGCCGCAGTGCTGATCCTGGCCGCCCTGGCCGCCGTCCAGGTGCTCTACTGGAGGGGCCTCCTCGGCCAGGCGCCCGGCCGGGCGCGGGACAATGTGACGCAGGGGCATGGAGGGGGGGAGAGAGGACCGGTTGGGCTGGAGGAAGTCCAGGTGGTTACGGTGGCTGGATCTCCGTCTCCGGGGTGGAGGGACGGAACCGGAGACGAAGCGCGCTTCGACGGCCCGGCCGCGGTGGCGGTGGGGGGCGCCGCCATCTACGTTGCCGACGGCGGGAATCACTGTGTGAGGGCCATCGACCGCGCGGGTGAGGTGACCACCATTGCAGGCAAACCAGGCAAAGCGGGATTCCGCGACGGCCCCGCGGCGGAGGCGCTCTTCTCTTCCCCCGCGGGTGTGGCGGTGGCGCGGGACGGGAGCCTGCTCGTCTCCGACACCGGCAATCACCGCATCCGCCGCATTCGCAACGGAGTGGTCACCACCCTGGCGGGAAGCGCCACCGCGCGCGACGACCTCGGCCGGGAAATGGGCGGCTATCGGGACGGCCCGGCCCGCGAGGCCGAGTTCCGCTACCCGGTGGGATTGGCGGTGGACGCGCGGGGAGGGGTATATGTGGCCGACGCCGGCAACCACAAGGTCCGCTACATCAGCCCGCAGGGCGTCGTCACCACCGTCCCGGCCGAGGGCGGAGCACACATGGACGCTCCCACCTCGGTTGCGCTTACCGGGAACGGCCTGCTGGTGGCGGCCGACCCCAATGGCGGGTGCCTGTGGGTGGGCAGGCAGGGCGCCGCACTTCGCAAGTGGAGCCCTCCGGAGGGCTCGGGGCTGAGGAGCCCGTCCGGCGTGGCCCCGGGGCGGGGCCCGGATGGGGGGCCGGCGCTGTGGGTGGCGGACTGCAAGACACATTCTCTGTTCCTGGTGGAGGAGGACGCGGTCATCCTGGCCGCGGGACCCGCGAGCGCGCGTCGGCCGGGCTGGGTGGACGGCGCGGGGAGCGCCGCGCGGTTCAGCTCCCCCGCGGGGCTTGCCTCCGGTCCGGGAGGAGAGGTCTACGTATCGGATTTTGGGAACAACTGCGTACGACGGGTCTCGATCCCGCTCGGCGCGACAGGGTGGGCGGAGACCGGAGAGCCGGCAACGCGCAGCCGCGGCGGCCGCGCGCCCCGCGGATCGGCCAACAGGGATCGGCAGACGAGAGGAGGCGCACCCGGTGGAAATTGAGATCCGCGATTTGAGAAAGGCTTATCCCGGTGGGGTCGTCGCCCTGAAGGGATTGACTCTCACCATCCCGCCGGGCATCTTCGGCCTGCTGGGGCCCAACGGATCCGGCAAGACCACGCTCATGCGCATTCTCTCCGGTCTGCTGGAGCCGACCTCCGGGCAGGCGCGGGTGGCCGGATACGACGTGCGGACGGAGAGGGCGCGCGTGCGCGAGGTGCTCGGATACATGCCTCAAGACTTCGGGTTCTACCCCAACCTGACCGCTTATGAGACCCTGGACTATTTCGCCCTGTTATGCCACATGGACGATGCGAGGGCGCGCCGCGCGCGTGTGGAGGAAATGCTCTCCCTGGTCAACCTGAGCGACTACGCGGACCGGCGGGTCAGCGCTTTTTCCGGTGGGATGAAACAGCGCCTCGGGATCGCCCAGGCCCTGCTCAACGACCCCAAAGTGCTCATCATGGATGAGCCCACCTCCGGCTTGGACCCGGAGGAGCGCATCCGCCTGCGCAGTCTGCTCGCCGAGCTCGCGGGCGAGCGCATCGTAATCCTCTCCACTCACATCGTGAGCGATGTCGCCATGACCGCGGAGCGTCTGGCCATCTTGCACCAGGGCAACCTGCTCTTTTCCGGCGATGTCGAGGAACTGCTGGCGCCCCTGCGGGGAAAGACGTGGATCATCGATATCGCGGAGGAGGAGCTGAGCGAGGTGCGGGAGCGCTTCTTCGTTACCGGCGTATTTCGCTCGGCCACCGGAATGCAGGTGCGAGTGGTGGCGGAGAAGATGGAGCATCCGGCCGGCTACGCGGCCGACCCCACGGTCGATGACGCATATGTGTTCGCCATGAAACACGATGGGAATCAAGGTGAGACCAGCTAGCGGCCAACCCAACGGCCCTCGCGGGGAGACCGCCCCCGGCGGGAGGTCCTCCGGCCTCTGCCGGAGGACGCAGGCATGTCTCTCCCTGGTATACAGGGAGTGGCAGCTCTCCTGCCGCACTCCCGCTTTCTGGGCTCCGCTGGTGCTGATCGCGGGGCTTTCCGCCTGGCGCGCCGGGGCTGCGGGGTGCACCTCCGGCCTGGCCGCCTATCAGGCGCGGCAGGTGATCGTGCTGGGGGGCGGGCTGCTCACCACGCTGCTGGCGGGAGCGGCGGCCACCAGGGACCGCAGAGGGATGGCGGAGGAGATCATCTCCGGCAAACCCCTGGGGGCCAGCCCGGGCCTGGCACTGGCCCGGTTCGCAGGACTGCTGCTCTCCATTCTGGCGCTGGCCGTGTCCGGGCTGATCGCCGCCGCGGGCGCACAGGCGCTGGCCGCGGGCACTCCGTGGCGGCCTTCCCCCTATTTCCTCGCCTTCGCCCAGTCCATCGCGCCGCTTGCGGCCGCCGGCGCGCTGGGCTTCGCGCTCGCCAGCCTCTTCTTCACCCCGCTCGCCTCGGGGATAGCCGCCCTGTATTGGATTACCGTGCCACTGGCGCGCGCCAACATTCCATCCGCCCTGGATCTCACCCTCACCCAACACTGGCCCGCGGCGGCCTCGCTCTCGCTCTCTCTGGTGTGCCTGACGGCCGCGCTGCACCGCCGCGGGGTGAGGGGGCCTTCCGCCTCCGGGGCTCGCTTCGGCTGGGTCACTGCGGCGGGGTTCGCGCTGACCGCGCTCTCGGTGATGGCGATGGTCACCAGCGGCGAGGATGCGCTGGTGGGCGCGGACCCGGTGCTGACGGCGATGTCCGCGCAGAGCGCGCTGCCCGGCCAGCGCGCGCCCGGCTTCTGGCTGAAGAATGCGGGGGGCGATCTGACGGCGATGAGCGACTACCGGGGACGCCCCGCGGTCGTCGCTTTCTGGAGCCCCGCGGCTCCATCGTCTACGGCTGCGCTGAAGGAGCTCGGCGAGATCGCGCGAGAGCCCTCGGACGAGGATGTGGCGTTGTTCGCCATCTGCCTGGATCGAGACGCGGGCGCGGTGAGGCTGTTTTCGGGAGATACGCCCGAAGGCGTATTGCTGCTGTGGGACCGCGGGCAACACTTCGGCCGCGGCTCGGATTGGTCGGATTCCCCGGTCGCCACCGCCTATGGGGTGGACGAAGTGCCGATGATGTTCCTGCTCGACCGCAAGCGCACCTATATCACCACTCTCCGGGGGGAAGCCGGCCTGGGCCGGATTTCCCGCTCTCTCTCCGAACTGCTGGCAATGCCATGAACGAGAAGACCGCGAAAGACGGCAAGGGATGGCGTTCCGGGCTCTGGGGATACAATCTCCGGATCCTGGTGGGCAACACCTACTGGCTGGTGGTGACGCCGTTGGCGGCGAGCCAGCTGGTGGTGTTCTGGCAGATGGCCGTCGCCCGCTCGCTCACCGATGCCCGCGGCGCGCTGACCATCGAACTGCTTGCCCCCATCGTGGGCGCGTTCCTCTGCGCCCACGCGCTGGCCCCGGAGCAAGACGGGGTGGGCGAGCTGGTGTTCGTGAGGCCGCTGTCCCTGGAGAAGGTCCTGCTGATCCGGCTGGCGATGATCTTCGCCTTCGTATATGTCATCCTCATTCCCGCCTGCGTGGTTTTCGAGCTCACCATCCCCAACTTCCCCGTGGCGATGACCCTGCTGGCGGCGTTTCCCTCGACCCTGTTCCTTTCGGCGCTGGCGATGGCGCTGGCCAGCGCCACCAGGCAGCCGCTCCTGGGGATCACCGGGGCCGCGGTGTTCTGGGCCTTCGACTTTGCAACGGCCGGGTACTGGAATCCCCTGTTCTCCCTCCATCGCTTTGCCGACCACCTCGCGGACCGTCCGATGGCGGAGCAGTGGGCGCTGGGGAAGGCACTGTTGCTGGCGGCCGCGGCCGCCTGCTATCTGTGGAACCGTCGGTTGCTGGGCCGCCCGCCTTCTCTCCGCCGTTGGCTTACGGCGGTGCGTGTAATATTGGTGGTGGCAGCGGTGGCGGCGCTGTACGTGGTCTCCGGCGCGGCCTACAAGGTGAGCTACGGCCTGCGGCATGAAGCAGAGCTGGGCCCTCAAACCCAGTTCTGGTATCAGCAGCAGTTCCGGGACTACCGGTTCCTGCCCGTGGCCCGCCTGTTCGGGCCGGCCTTTCAGCTCTACGTAGGATCGGAGGGCGGAGGCGCGACAGGTGTGGGAAGGAGTTTCTGGTCGCTCCGAGGCATCTCCAACATGAGGAAGATCACGGAGCGCTATCCTCATTCCATCTGGGCCGATAACGCGCAGTTCGAGATCGCGCTCCGCGGTGCCGACAACCAGGGCGCGCCGCCCCGGATCGTGGTGGTCGCACAGGCGGGCGATGCGCGGCCCAGCGTCAAGGTCGTGCGGCAAGACCTCGACTACTCGCTGCGCGAGTTCACCACCCTGGTGGAGAAGTACCCGAAGAGCCCGTTCGCCCCCTTCTGCCTCTCCCGGATGGCCGAGATCGGCCGGACGATGCTGGATTTCGACCTCGCCAAGTCATCCTATGAGCGGCTGGTGGCGGACTATTCGCGCTCCCCGCAGACGGCGGAGGCGGGGGTCAGGCTCAGCGCGCTGTATCTCTGGCAGGGGGCCCCCGAGAAGGCCGTGCATGCGGCCGACACCGCGGCCGAGGTGGCGAAGTGGGATGTCGCGGCCGAGGCGTGGCTGGCCGCCGCCCGCGCCGCGCGGGAGTCCGGTGACTCGGCGGGAGCGAGGCAGCGCTATCAGAAGGCGAGTCAGGCCGCGCAGAGAGCGCTGGACCGCGCGGTCAGGGGCGACGCGCGCCCCAGCGGCATGTCGAAGGCCGATCTGCTCTCTCGTTCCCACGCGGTGATGCGGAAGTGCGAGCGCGCGCTGGCCGGGGATCTCGCGCCCGTGGGGCTGGCGGCCCCGCCGCCGATACGTGTGAGCGGACGCGTCCTGTCCCAGCCGGCCGAGCCCGAAGAGTTGCGGGTGGCGATAGGCGCAGAGGTGGACGATGATGGACTTCCCTCTCCCTTCCTCGGAAAGCCGGCCTCCGACGCTTCGGTGAACGAGAACGGGGATTTCACACTTGAGGCGGTTCCCGCGGGCGCTTACCCGGTGTTCGCGGTCTCGTTCCGGGCGAGGGGGGACATCACGCAATGGACGCTCGAACCACCTTCACTGCCGCTTGTCCTCACGACCGAAACCAGGGAGATCGCGGCCGCGAGGCTCCATCCGGGCGCGGCCCCGGCTCCTCGGGCGGCCCCACAACCTGTGGTCAGAGGTGTGGCGCGCGGCATCGGACGGGCGGGTAGAACAGTGGTGAGGGGGCGGGATAGCACCTCCCCCCAGGAGCCGGGTGGAAACGGCGCTGCTCGGCGATAGCATATGCGGCAGGCGCTTGGGGGAGAGAAGCGAGGCGGGAAACGAGCGCGGGAAATCTTCCAGTGGCGGAGACTCTCCGTCCAGTCCTGCCCGGCCCGCGCCACTGGGGCTGCCTTCCTGACGCCTGCTTTCGTTGACTCCCGGTTTCCGATGTGGTAACTTCTGGCCAGCGAAAGGAGGTGGTGCACTATGTTAAATAAACCACGAGGTGGCTGTCCCTAGGGCAGGCCACCGGCAGTAGCGGGTGACACCACCTGATACTGGGGACAGTCACCTCTGCGGGGTCCGCCGAGCCTTCGGCGGACCCCGTTCTTTTCGGCCCTGTCTCCACCCCCCTCAATCCGCCTTCAATTTCTTCTCCAGCAGCTCGGTCGCCAGTTTGGGGTTGGCGCGGCCCCGGGTCTTGCGCATCACCTGCCCCACCAGGAATTTCAGCGCGCTCTCCTTGCCCTTGCGGTAGTTCTCCGCCGCGTCCCCGTGCTCGGCGATCACCTCGTCGATGGTGGTTCCGAGTTCGTCTTGGTCGGAGATCTGGGTGAGGCCGAGCTCCGCGACCACCTTTTTCGCCGATTCGCCCGAGAAGGCGATCCGGTCGAACACTTGCCGCGCCGCGGGGCCGGAGATGGTGTTCGACTCCACCAGCTCCACGACCTCAGCGAGCGCTTCCGGGCTGAGGGCTGCGTCGGCGGCGGTGAGGTTGCGCTCATTGAGCAGATAGAGGAAGCGGCCCGTGAGCCAGTTGGCGGCCGGCTTCGCGGGCGCGCCGCGGGAGACCGCCGCCTCGAACAGGTCGGCGAGGGCCTTTTCCGCGGTGAGAATCCCCGCGTCGTAATCGGAAAGCGCGTATTCGCGGACCAGCCGCTCCCGCCGCCGCCCGGCCAGCTCGGGGAGTTCCGCGCGCACGCGGGCGATCCACTCGTCGTCCACCACCAGGGGCATGAGATCGGGCTCCGGGAAGTACCGGTAGTCCATGGCGGTCTCTTTGGTGCGCATCGGGGCGGTGACCTCGTGGAGGTCGTCCCAGAGACGCGTCTCCTGGAGTATGGTCTCGCCGGCCTGCACGGCCTTGGTCTGGCGCGCGATCTCGTATTTCACCGCGCCCAGCACGGCGCGGAAACTGTTCAGGTTTTTGATCTCCACCCGGATGCCCAGCTCCGCGCGGTCGGCCGGCCGGACGGAGACGCTGGCCTCGAACCGAAGCTGGCCCTGCTCCATGCGGGCCTCGGAGACGCCCAGGTAGAGCAGGGCGGAGCGGATGGCGTTCATATATCCCTCCACCTGGGACGGGGAGTGCATGTCGGGCTCGCTGACGATCTCCAGCAGGGGCATGCCGGCGCGGTTGAAGTCCACCAGGGAGTGCGCGCGGTCGTCCTCCGGGTGAGTCAGCTTGGCCGCGTCCTCCTCGATGTGGATGTCCGCGATGCGCACGCGGTGCATTTCCCCGTCCACCGGGAACTCGACGTAGCCGGAGCGCCCAAGGGGGGCGCGCTTCTGGGAGATCTGGAAGTTCTTGGGCAGGTCTGGGTAGTAGTAGCCCTTGCGCTCGAAGATGCTGGGTCGGGAGACCTCGCAGTTGAAGGCCAGCACCACCCGCAGGGCGTAATCCACCACCGCGCGGTTGAGCACCGGCAGAGACCCCGGAAATCCCAGGCAGACCGGGCAGACCTGCGTATTGGGGGGCGCGCCGGCCGCCGTGAGACAGCCGCAGAAGACCTTGGTCTTCGTGCTCAACTCCGCGTGTACTTCCAGACCGATATTCGCTGCGTATTCCGCCAATCCAGCCTCCCTTCGGGGGTTACTCGGCCCGCTCCCCTGCGGCGCGGGTGATCTCGACTTCCGCCGCCTCCACGAACATGCCTACCGGGGGATGGGGCTTACGCACCTTGACGGTCACCTCCGATATGTGGAGCTCCCCGAGAAGGTTCTTCGCTATCCGCTCCGCGAATGCCTCCAGCAGATGATAGGGCCCCGCCTCGTTCGCGCGGCGCACCAGGGCGCACACCGCCGCGTAGTCCACCGTGGCCTTCAGGTCGTCCGCGGCGCCGGCCGCGGAGAGGTCGGCGCGCAGCTCCACATCCACCTGGAACGGGCGCTCGATGGCCCGCTCGGCCTCGATGACGCCGTGGGATCCGTAGATCACAATGCCGCTCAGCCTGATACAGTCTCTCCCCATGCCTATCGTCCTCTCTTCCGGCCCGGCCAGCGCCGCACCTTCGCCTCCGTCACCAGGAGGTCCACCGGCAGATCGTGCTCTCCATGGGGCACCTCCGGCACCACCTGGAGTTCGAATCCGAGGCCGATGCGGACGGCGCGGGGGATTTTGGGCAGGAACCGATCGTAGTAGCCGCCTCCATAGCCGATGCGATATCCGTCCTCCGACCACACTGCCGCGGGAACAATCACCGCCTCTATCTCGTCTAACGCTACGGCCGGGCAGCGAGCGACCGGCTCGCGGATGCCGTGGGCGCCGACCGCGAGGTCCCGGTCCAGGTCGAGCACCTGGCAGGGGGCGAGCCCCCTGTGGACCGGGTCGGCGCGGGGGGCGAGCACGCGCTTTCCAGCGCGCAGCGCCTGTTGCATCATGGGCACCGTGTCCACCTCGCTGCCGAAGGCCACGAAAAACATGATCGTGCCCGCCGACCGGATTTCCGGCAACGAGAACAGGAGTTCGGCGACCCTGGCGGAACGCCGGCGGATTTCCCGGGGGGGCAGGGCGTCTCGGCGCTGGATTACGGTGCGGCGCAGGGTGGACTTGCATTTCATGGTTGTTTCGGGCTATTCTAGCGAGGGAATATGACGCCTGTAAAGGTCCTGGGAATCGCTCCCAGAATGAGACGCCCGGGAAACGCTCCGAGAACGCGGATGCCGCGGGCGGAATGCGGCCGATTCATGCCACCGCGTGGGCCGCAGGATTGAGGGAGGTAGACGGGCGATGAAAGAGCAGAGAGCGTATCATCGGTTGATAACCATCTGCATTGCGGTCCTGGCCCTGGCGGCAGCGAGTGTGCTCGTGGGGTGCCGCGGAGGCGGTCAGCGGGCGGAAGGCGCCGGCACACAACAGACG
>WFSF01000206.1 GCA_015486155.1 Armatimonadota bacterium | reverse complement strand
CGTCCCGCCGATCCGCCGCTTCCTATACAAACCGCGGAAGCGAAAGACTTCACCACCGCAACCCGGGCGCGGATTCTCCCCCCGAAACTCGCCACCGCCAGCATCACCTCCGGAACCCCGTGCCCCTTCGCCTCCCGCGCCAGGTAGTAGGTCATCAACCCCACCAGCAGCCCGCCGGCCGCCGGCACCGGAACCACATGGTACCGCCCCAGAAAATCCAACCAATGCGCCGAAGAGTCGAAAAAGAGATGCTGCGCGGTCGCAATCAGCCACCGGAAGGCCACTGCGCCCAAGCCCGCGCCGACGCCTACCACCACCGACAGCACCGTCAGCGCCGACGGCTCGGAGGTGTGCAGCCGCCTCAGCAGGCCCGCATAGCACAACCTCCCGCCCTTCTCGGGCGCCTGGTCCCGCATGACATCACTCAACAGATCTCTATTATCGGAAGTGCCCGACATGTCCATTCACTGCCTCATCCCCCCAGATGCCCACCAATTAGGTGCCACACCCGCCCCCCCCTCCATGCATACGGAGCGCAAAACGGCGCACCAAATAGGGAATGATAGCACATTCCTTTCTTCATCGCCAGCCCCATAGACCTACCCAACCATCGCTTGTATAGCGGGACGGTCTGTGCTGCCCAGCCGGCCGCCTTACTTGCCCTGTGAAGTCCGCCGCTCCTCTTCGGTGGCACAGTCCCAATTGGGCGATGGATAGTCGAAAAAGACAAGAAGACAGTCTTCTGGGGCAATGCGTACTCACATGGGCCGTTGTAGAATTGAACGGTAAATGACGAGTCGGCCGGCGCTCCCGTGCGCGGGCCGGCAGGAGAATAGAGCGCCTTTCGCTTTGTCGCGTTTAGTGGAGAGGAGGCGCGGGGCAGAGGTGGAAGGCGGAGGCTCAGTGCGATCCTTTGGTGCCTTCAAGTCGTACGTGGTGCGGTTTTGGCATGTAGGCGGAAAGAGCAGGAAAGGAGGTGACGGTGTCGGGCTTCTGCTCATCATGCCTGAGGCTGGAGCCGCCGCGACGGCTAATATTGATCTCTCCTGAGAGAGGGAAGGGTCTGGCTATGTTACGAAGACGCAAGGGATTCACCTTGATCGAGCTCTTGGTGGTGATCGCGATCATCGGTATTCTCGCTGCGATGCTGTTCCCGGTGTTCGCGAAGGCCCGAGAGTCCGCTCGTAAAGTACAGTGTCTGTCCAACGTGAAGAACATCGCCATGGCGGTGCAGATGTACCTCTCGGACTGGAATCGGTTCTGGCCGAGAGAGCACGAGAAGTTCATCATCGACTACTTCCTGACGGCCCCGGGAGGGGGAACGCTGACAGAGTGGCCGCCGGGGCAGTGTCTGCATACGACACACGCCAACCCGTATCTGAGAACTGCGGTGTTGCTCGACGACTACATCAAGAACCGCGACATCTGGAAGTGCCCGAGCGCGAAGCTGATGAACGCCGCGAAGTTCATCGTCCCCATGGGCCCGAACGGCCACTGGTGGGAGGTCTACCAGGACAATGAGGGCAAATGGGGGACGGGCCACTGGAACGATGCCGGCGGCCCGTGCGACCCGGCCTTCCCGCCGGGCTGGGGCGGCGATGTGACCAACTCCATCGTGGAGGGCCGTGAGGCCTCGCCTCAGGGCTTCTACGGCTCCATGGAGGGCCACAAGGTCTTCCTCGACGGCTACAGCGTCAATTCCGACATCAAGGACTACCCCACCTCGGCGATCGACGACCCGGCCAAATTCATCGTGCTGGGCGACGGCGGCAAGCAGCTGGAGGCCTGGAGCATCACCGGGTACGCATTCCCCGACTACTGCCAGCTGGGCTATCCGTGCTGCTCCGCGGACTGGGTCAACTGCCCGATGACGCAGGACTGTGGTGTCGACTGGAGCATGCTGCAGCTGTTCTGGACCACCCCACAGTACCGGAAGCAGTTCACGCGGCACATGGGCGGCAGCAACATCGGCTTCGCCGATGGTCATGCCAAGTTCTTCCTCGCGGAGGAGTTGCTCAACGGTGCGCCTCCAGTCGGAGATGAATTCGAGGGCGCTGAGAACTGCACCCCCATGACCAAGGACTGGCAAGAGAACTGCGCCTGCTGGTAATCGGCGCTGATGGCTGATCTGATCGCAGGCGTCCAGATTCGCAAAGGGCGCTTGCGGGGACAAAACCTCCGGGGTCCGCTTCCGCGGACCCCGTTGTTTTTTTTTGTAGATACTGTGTTACAAGTCAAGAGAGGACGGGGCGGCAGGTTGTCCTCTCACCTCCATCGAAGCAGAGCGGAAGTCCAGGTGATCCAGCCGGAGACGGAGGACGGCGTTGGCTCCTCGGGTGCTTGTGGTAGGCTCCATCAACATGGATCTCATCGTGCAGTGCGCCCGCGCGCCGCGGGCGGGGGAGACGTTGCAC
>WFSF01000205.1 GCA_015486155.1 Armatimonadota bacterium | reverse complement strand
TCCCTACTCATCCGCGCGGACTTCAGGAAGGCGGCTCCGGGGTGAACTTCAGCGGTTCGGCTCCGGGCGCGCCTCCCAGCCTGCGAGCGCGCCTCTCTGGCGGAACGCTCCCCGCCTACTCTCCCCTTCAACGCCTGTGCGCTATTCGCTTGTGCAGGAGTCTACCACATCTCGCGCGAACAGAGCAAGGCGATGGCGCGCTGTCCGGGCGGTAGGGCCGGGATGGCGGTCGCTGGTGGCGACCTAACCAAGTGCCAGCCCTACAGCACACCTCACCCCGCCAGCGCCCCCATCACCGCCAATCCCCAGGCGGCGAGCAACAGCATCAACCCCGAAAGGGCGGCCGTCACGTGGGCGCGGGCGCGCGCGGGCGCGTGGTGAGTCAGCCCCACCACGAACAAAAACGCCCACAGCGCGAGCGCCGGAAACAGGTAACGCCCCTGGGCCTGGAAGAAGGTGAAGTTGAAGCGCACGAATGACGCGATCACGAGCCCCCCCAGCAGCCCCGGGGCCAGCAGCGCGCGCCGCTGCCAGGGAGCGCTGGCGCGGGAGCTGAGCCAGCCCGCCGCCCCCGCCACCGCGGCCGCGGTGAGCGCGACAAGAACCGCGTAGCACCACCCCGGATAGAAGGCGAACCCACCGGCCGCGCTGGGCCCGAACATCCCCCAGAAACTGCGGAAAGTCCACCAGATCACCCACTGGACGATGTACTCGAATGGGGTCAGGTGCATCCCGGCCATCATCTTCTCCGGCGTCGGACGGCTGCCCACGAACGCCCTCAGGAACACGCCCATCGCCAGCGGGTCCCCGTACAACATCTGGTTGCGCGCCAGCCACCACCCGGCCAGCCCCAGCATCACCCCCGTGGCCAGCGCCGCCAACCCCAGCGCGCGGCGCAGGGTGATGTCCCCGTTCCACGCCCCCGCCAGCGCCCCCAGCCAGATCACCGGCACCAGAAATACGGCCTGGCTCTTGGTGAGCAGCGCCAGCGCGGCCAGCACTCCCACCAGCGCCATCCGCCGCGCAGAAAAACCCTTCCCCGCGGCCGCGCTCCACTCCGCCGGCGCGGCCCTGCGCCCCTTCTTTCTTCCGGCCGCGGCCGGAGCGGGCGCGCGCCCCGCGCGCGCCTGCCCCACCAGCAGGCACAGCGCCCCCGTGGTCAGCGCCTGGCTGAGCACATCGTTGTTGATGCTGGCGCACAGCACCAGCTGCATCGGCAGAAAGGCGACGAACGCCGCCGCCCCCACCGCCACCCACGGCCGATCCGGAGCCAGGTGGCCCGCGAATACGAAGGCCAGCAGCGCCACCGCGAGGCCCAACAGCACGTTGACGAAACGGATCGCGTGGGTGACGCGCGCGACATCGCGGCCGCCCCCGGCCGCGTAGTACGCGGGCAGGCAGAGCGCGTAGTACAGCGGCGGCTGATGGAGTTCATAGCGCTGCTCGTCCGCGGGATCGAACACCGGCAGCCGCCGGTTCTCCGCCAGCCAGCCCACATACACCCGGTGCGCGGACTCGTCCGGCGCCGCGTCCACCGGGAGGCGGAACACATAGGCCGTGGAGAGCGCCAGGTAGAGCAGCAACACCGCCGCCAGCGCGCGCCGCGCCCACCGCGGCGCGGACGCGGCAGCGGCCTCGGCCTCCTCCCGACGATGACTAGCGCGCCTGTTTCCTCGTGCCGACTTCCTCATCAATAATCGCCGTCCCCATCCCCACCAGGCAGCCGCGCTAGTATACAGCATAGCGGCACAGGCTCCCAGCCTGTGCCGGTTCCATCCTTGTCCTCCCGAGCCCGGGCGCCTGCGGCGCCCGGCCGTAATGACGCAAGGCCTGTCCTGAACGAAGTGAAGGAGATCCATCCGGCGACGCCTGCGAAGCGCGTCGCCATGAATGCGCGGTCCTCTTGCTTGTTCTGCAAAGCCTTGCGCGAAGGAGCCTTGGCGAAGCAGGACGGCGGGGCAGCCCGCCACCCGCCTTGCGACCGAAAGAACGAGAGCATCCCATGTGAATCCTCCGTCGAGCCCGTTGAAGATGCAATCATTCCAGGTGCAATCCTATCTCGTCCACAACCTCGGCAACAGCCAAGTCATACCGGCCACGATGAAACAAACTACACCCACAGCTCTGGCCCACCTTGTAGTTCTGTGCACCAAGACCAGACCGGTCCACACGGACACAGCGGAAAGAAACGCGGCCGCCAGATGTGGCGGCCCTGGTCCCCGCAGTCGCTTAGCGGCACGAGAGACAGCCATCCATCCGACCTGCAACATCAAGAAGAGAACGGCTACTGCCGCCGCCTTCAGAGCAATGCTGAAACCGCGAGATCTCTCGCGCACGCGGGACAGTGTTGTGGGCTCGTGCTGCTGGCGCGATCGAGGATACAGCTGCGCCTGCGCCGGGCCGGCGCCAGTCTGTTCTCCGACTGCGAGCAGAACAGGGCGCGTTCGCCACATCCACACGATCCAGCTCACCGCGGCGCCCATTATCATCCAGCCCAGCGTCTCCTCGTTTGCATTGCCGGAACCTTGTCCCGAAATTACCGAAACCTGCCCAATCAAGATCCACACCATCCCGATCGCCATCACGGACCCCAGGCAGTCCTGTAACTTCCGCGGGGTCCGAGAGCCCACAAGCGCCCAGAAAAGCGCCGCCACTGTCACGATGCACAGGGCGCCAATCAGCAACGTCGCCGCCACCCACGCCTTCAAACCTCCGAAGAGAAACAGGCCCAGCACGAGCGGCGTGGAGAAGAGCACCATCCGATCCAGCAGCGAAATGCTTCGGCCCCCCATTTTCTCCGCCGCGCCGCCGGCAGAAGTGTCTTCCTCGGGGCAACTTGTACGCGCCGCGATGCTTGAGACCAGGAAGACTCCCAGCGGCCAGTACCCCGAAAAGCCCATTACTAGCAGGAGAAAATGTCTTGCACCAGGGACCGCGGGCAACAGCAAGGCGATCACACCGGTCGCCATCGCCGCTGCCATCGCCTGCCTGCGCAACCTGCGGGCAAGCGTCCACAAACGCCTCCCCGTGACGCCCCGCCGCCACTCG
>WFSF01000204.1 GCA_015486155.1 Armatimonadota bacterium | reverse complement strand
GCAAGGGCAATGGCAGCGTAGAACGTCAGCCCCTCAGTCCAGGAGCTCCAAGGTCCGAGAAAGGCCATGAACACTGGCCAAGAGACGAATACAGCAGTCCATGAGGCTATGCTAATCATCTTGGACAGCAGTGTGCCGTCGTTGCGCTCCTTGTCAGTAGCGTCGGAGTTGGCCCACCCCGTGCTCCAAACCATGACGAAATAGACGAGGACCTTCCCCCAGAGGGGTACGACCTCGTGCAGCCTTCGCAGGCCAGGCAACGCAACTCCTTCACACGTTACCACTATCCACGTGCCAAAGATGACCACGCCGGAGATCACAATCCACCGTTCGGTCTTCCGGATATCCTCTTCGCGAATATCGTCCTCAGTGTCTGCGCCCATAGTAATACCCGACCGGATGACAGAACCGCCCGCTCCATTATACCACGCCCACGCGAGCCCGTTTGCAGGATGAGGGGCTAGTTCGTCGGCTGGTTCATCCAGCCAGTCCCGGCCTTGATCAGGTCGTCCGCGTCATCATGAGAGTAGTACTGTGTCTACCCGCCGCCGCCCACAGGGAGGGCTACCGCCGGCAAGCGCGGGGCCGGCTCAGTCGGGGCGATGAGAAGACAGATAAGCTTGGGCGTAGTTTACAAAAGGTCCCATCTTGTCTCACCTTTGCTGACACTGTGCAGCAAGCCGGAGGCCTATCATTCCTCCACGCGCGCGTTGAGTCGCCGCCAGAACCCCTCCGCACGTCGCCTTGCCCTCTTGAGCTCCACAAGGAACAGCCCTACGAAAACGAGGGTTATCGTTGTGGCGAAGACCGCGCTTCCCAGATCGTGATTGCCAACCATTACCACGGCCGCCATCAGCACCGGGGTAAGTAGGAACAACAACCAGCCCAGATGCGGCCTCGCCTCCGTGCGGAGGACAAACCGCCCGTTTTCATCCTCTGCTCCCAACCACAACCGGATGAACCCAACCGGAGGCAGCCCCAGTGATACCGGCCCAATGTGCAACCGATCTCGCAGCAACCCCGCGCCGCTCGGCAGCCATCTGACTGCCAACCCCTTCTCTCCCTCCAGAAGCCCCCGCACTCGTACCCATGCATCCTCTTGCTTTCCCCCAATCGGACAGGAATCCCGAAAAACACTCGGCCCCCACCGAAAGTAGGACGAGACAAATCTCGTCCCCAGGCCCCACTCGACCACCATCAACAAGAACGTCCCGAATCCCCACAGGGCGACGAACACGAAGGCTGCCGCAAAGGCTACAAGGGGGAATATCCCCTTTCCCCCTTCCTGCTTTGTGTAAGGAATATCATTCCCCACGCGGCCCCATAGAATGTCGTCGCCGCCAATCTCCGCCTTCCCCATCTGGCGGTATGCGGGCAGAATGCACAGGCCCTGCGTATCCTTCCAGAAATTCGGCGCCAGATTTCCTTCGTAGTCGAGGACTACCATCATGCCGTCAAACGAGACTTCATCGTCCCCCGGGTCCTTTTCCCAGGTTCCCCATGCCTCGAACGTCTTGCCGCTCCCC
The DNA here is from genome assembly GCA_015486155.1 of Armatimonadota bacterium. GTDB lineage: Bacteria > Armatimonadota > Hebobacteria > Hebobacterales > Hebobacteraceae > S016-27. The sequence goes on along the minus strand of WFSF01000204.1, from coordinate 2,988 downwards.
TTCACCGTTACCTGTTGTTCGAAGGTCCCATCTTGCTTCAGGACAAGCGTCTTCCTTGCCATCCCGTAGTCAGCTGCATACCTTCCCGGGAGGTCGGATCGAGTGACAGACCTGGGCCATATCAAGGCAAGCAGGCCAGACAACAACAAGAATGCCAGCCCCCCGGCCGCCAGGCAGATCTTTATTATTGCTCGCACTTGCATGATGGAGGATACCTTCCCTGCAGACGACCGCTCCATTATACCACGCCCACGCGACCCCGCAGGCATTTCCCTTGGCCCTGTAGAACACAATTGAGGGCAGATTCGGGCGGCCCAAGAGCGATTCACAGGCCGGAGGGACCGATGATGGAAGAAGAGCAGGGAAAGCCGTGCCCGGAGTGCGGGGGCGAGGCCCTGGCGCGGGGCCGAAGAGCGCTGGAGATCGAGGCCGAGGCCGTGCGCGCGCTGGCCGATCGGCTCGACCACAACTTCTGCCGCGCGGTGGAGGTGATCCTCGGCGCGGAGGGAAGGACGGTGGTCACGGGGATGGGGAAGTCCGGATCGGTGGGGCGGAAGATCGCCGCCACCCTGGCGAGCACCGGCACGCCCTCTCTCTTTCTGCACCCCAGCGAGGGCGTGCACGGGGACCTGGGCATGGTGGTGCGCGGGGATGTGCTGATCGTGCTCTCCTACTCGGGCGCGAGCGACGAGATCCTCGCCATCCTGCCCGCCATGAAGCGCATCTCCGTCCCCATCATCGCCATCACCGCGGGCGCGCAGTCCGACCTGGCCCGGTACGCGGAGGTGGTGCTGGACGTGCGGGTGAAGCGGGAGGCCTGTCCGCTCAACCTCGCCCCCACGGCGAGCACCACGGCGATGCTGGCCCTGGGGGATGCGCTGGCGGTGGCGGTGATGTCGGCGCGGAAATTCGGCGCGGAGGACTACGCGCTGCTCCACCCCTCCGGCAGCCTGGGGCGCAGGTTGTTGCTCACCGCCGCCGACCTGATGCGGACCGGGGAGGCCTGCGCGCAGGTGCCGGAGTCGGCCCCCGTGCGCGATGTGCTCTTCGCCATCACCGCCGCCAATGCGGGCGCGGCGAACATCGTGGATGACGAGGGGCGCCTGCGGGGCATCATCACCGACGGAGACATCCGGCGACACCTGCTCGAGGACGTCGCCTGCCTCGAGCGCCCCGCCTCCGAGATCATGACCCGCAATCCGCGCACCTGCTCCCCCGCGCAACTCGCGGCCGAATGCCTGGACATCATGCAGAAGACCGCCCGCGGAATCGGCGAGATGCCGGTGGTGGACGAGGAGGGCCGGCCGCTTGGGATGCTCAACCTGAAGGATATCGTGCGGGCGGGAATCTTCTAGCCCCTTTGTCGCGCCGGCGGACGACGCGGGGCCGTTCTTGCGCGGCCTCCGCTACACACCATCGGCCGAGCTCGTGCTAGCATCTCCGCCTGGTGGTGGGCGTGTCTCCGCACGTCAAGGCCATGGTCGCAGCCGCCGGAGCCCCGCGGGAGGGGCGCCACCGAATCCAGGGGTGAGGTGAAGCAAGGTGGGACGAACGACTCGGGCGCTGGCCGGCGGGCGCGCGGCCTGGCTCGCGGAGCGGCTGAAGCAGCGGCAGTGTACGGTGGGCGTAGTGGGGATGGGCTATGTGGGTCTTCCCCTCAGCGTGGAATTCGGCCGCGCGGGCCTGCACACCATCGGGTTCGACATCGACCCGGAGAAGGTGGGCTCTCTGCTCTCCGGCGAATCCTACATCTCTGACGTGAGCGACCGGGATCTCTCCTCCCTGGTGGAGGAGGGGCGGCTGGAGGCGACCTCTGATTTCGACCGCCTCTCGGAACCGGACGCGCTGTGCGTCTGTGTCCCGACTCCGCTGACCGCCACCCGCGATCCCGATCTCTCCTTCGTCGTCGCCACCATCGAGCAGATCGCGTCCCGCCTGCGGCCGGGCCAGCTGGTGGTGCTGGAGAGCACCACTTATCCGGGGACCACCCGGGAGGAGGTGCTGCCGCGGCTGGAGGCGAGCGGGCTGCGGGTGGGAGAGGATTTCTTCTGTGGCTTCTCCCCGGAGCGGGTCAACCCGGGGAGCGTCGATCCGCCCTTCTCGGCCGTGCCGCGCATCGTGTCCGGGGTCACGGAGCAGTGCCTGAAGGTGACCCAGGCGCTGTACGACACCATCCTCGAGCACACCGTGCCGGTCTCCTCGCCGGAGGTGGCGGAGACGGCGAAATTGCTGGAGAACATCTTCCGGGCGGTCAACATCTCCATGGTCAACGAGCTGAAGACCATCTGCCTGCGCATGGGGCTCGATGTGTGGGAGGTGATCGAGGCCGCCTCCACCAAGCCGTTCGGGTTCATGCGCTTCGAGCCCGGCCCCGGCCTGGGCGGGCACTGCATCCCCATAGACCCGTTCTACCTGTCCTGGAGGGCGCGCCGGTTCGGGGTGAACGCGCGCTTCATCGAGCTGGCCGGGGAGATCAACACCCGGATGCCGGAATTCGTAGTCCAGCGGGTGATGGAGGCCCTCAACTCCCAGGGGAAACCGCTCACCGGCAGCCGGGTGCTGGTGATCGGGGTGTCCTACAAGCCCAATGTGAGCGACACGCGCGAGTCCCCCTCGGTCCGCATCATGGAGCTGCTGGAGGCGAGGGGAGCGCGGGTGCGCTATCACGACCCCTTCGTGCCGCGCCTTCCCCGGATGCGCCGCAGCCGCCTGTCCCTGGAATCGGTGGCCCTGACCGACGAGGAGCTGCGGGCGGCCGACTGCGTAGTGATCGCCACCAAACACGATTCCTGCGACTGGCGGCGGGTGGTGAGCAACGCCTCCCTGGTGGTGGACACGCGGAACGTGGCCAAGGGACTGCCAGGGGCCGACGGCAAGGTGTGGCTAGCCTGACGCGGGTTGCTCCCCGCCGGACGCCACCGCGCCATCCGGCAGCACCACACAGTCGGACAGGGCCGCGCCCTCGCCCACGGGCGCGCGGTCCCACAC
>WFSF01000203.1 GCA_015486155.1 Armatimonadota bacterium | reverse complement strand
CGCGAGCCCGAGGGCCGCCCCCACCGCCGCCCCCAGAACGGGCAAGGAGACCGCCGCCACCGCAATCACGTGGTCGGCCTGCTGCAGGGTGACCAGTTCTTTCATTTCAAACCGCTCCTAGGCGGTGCGGGGGCCGCGCGAGAGCACGATGCGGCCCGTGCGCATCATCTCCTTGATCCCGTGCTTGCTGAGGAGTTTGATCAGCGCGTCTATCTTGTCCGCGCCGCCGGTCACCTCGACGGTGAAGGTGGTCTCCGAAATGTCCACGATATTGGCGCGGAAGATGGAGACGGTCTGCATGATCTCGGCCCGCGAGTTGGCGTCGGCCCTCACTTTGACCAGCGCGAGCTCTCTGGTGACCACGGGCTCGTCCTGGTGATCGAGCACCTTGATGACGTCCATGAGCTTGTAGAGCTGCTTGCTGATCTGCTCCAGCACTTGGTCCTGGCCGTCCACCACGATGGTCATGCGCGAGATGTCCGGATCATTGGTGGCGCTGACCGCCAGGCTCTCGATGTTGAAGCCGCGGCGGGAGAAGAGGCCCGCGGTGCGGGCGAGAACGCCGGGCCGGTTGTTGACCAGCACCGAAATCGTATGTTTCATGGTAGTACCCTCTCCGCGCGAGGGGCGCCTTGTTTGTGCATGTCTTTGTCCTCAGTCCACCAGCATGTCGTCCACGGTCCCGCCGGCCGGCACCATGGGCATCACGTTCTCGTCCCTCGCCACGTGGAAGTCGATCATGCAGGGGCGGTCGGTGATCTCCATCGCCCGCGCGATCGCCGCGGGCACCTCTGATTTCTCGGTGACCCTGATGCCGACCGCGCCGTAGGCCTCCGCGAGTTTGACGAAGTCCGGAGTGGCCTCCGCGATGTCGGTGTGCGAGATGCGGTCGTGGAAGAAGAGGGTCTGCCACTGGCGCACCATTCCGAGGTAGCCGTTGTTGAGGATCGCGATCTTGACCGGAAGTTTCGCCGCGACCGCACTGGCCAGCTCCTGGATGTTCATCTGTATGCTGCCGTCGCCGGCGATATCCCACACCGAGCGGTCCGGCCGGGCGACCTGCGCGCCGATGGCCGCGGGGAATCCGTATCCCATGGTGCCCAGTCCGCCGGAGGTGAGGAATTGCCTGGTCTCGCGGCAGGGGTAGAATTGAGCGGCCCACATCTGGTTCTGGCCCACCTCGGTGACGATGACGGCGCGGCCCTCCGTCGCCCGCCAGATCTCCTGGATCACGTACTGGGGCTTGAGCCCCTCCCCTTTCCAGGTGAGCGGGTACTGGCTCTTCCACTCTTCGATTCTCTTCCGCCACTCGGGGTGCTTGTTTTCTTTCACTCTCTTCGCCAGCTCTCCGACCACCTGCTTGACATCGCCGACGATGGGCAGAGCCGGCTTGACGTTCTTGCCTATCTCAGCCGGGTCCACATCCACGTGAATGACCTTGGCCCGCCGCGCGAACGTGTCGAGCTTGCCCGTCACCCGGTCGTCGAAGCGGGTCCCGAGGGCGATGATGAGATCGGCCTCGTGCAGCGCGTAGTTGGCGTAGGCGGTCCCATGCATCCCCGGCATGCCCAGGGAAAGTTCGTGGTCGTCCGGAAAGCCTCCCTTGCCCATGAGGGTCATGGTGACCGGGATGTCGGCCTTCTCCGCGAGCGCCACCAGCTCGGCCTGGGCGTCCGAGGCGGTTACTCCGCCTCCGCCGTAGATGACCGGGCGCTCCGCCTCGTCGATCATCGCCGCCGCGCGCTCGATCATGCGGGCGTGGCCGGTCGTGATCGGCCTGTATCCCCGCAGCCGCACTTTCTCCGGATATTTGAACTCAATGGTCTCCTGTTGCACATCCCTGGGCAGGTCTATCAAGACCGGCCCGGGGCGCCCGGTGCGCGCGATGTGAAAGGCCTCCTTGATGATGCGCGGAAGTTCGTTCGCATCGGTGATCAGGTAGTTGTGCTTGGTGATGGGCATGGTGATGCCCGTGATGTCCGCCTCCTGGAAGGCGTCCTTGCCCACGGCGAAGGTGGGAACCTGCCCCGTTATGGCCACGATGGGGATGGAGTCCATGTAGGCGGTGGCGATGCCGGTCACGAGATTGGTGCCGCCGGGGCCCGAGGTGGCCATGCAGACGCCCACCTTGCCGCTGGCGCGCGCGTAGCCGTCGGCCGCGTGGGCGGCCCCTTGCTCGTGCCGCATCAAGATGTGGCGGATGTCCTTGGTGTCGTAAAGGACATCGTACACGGGCAACAGGGCTCCGCCGGGGTAGCCGAAGATCACCTCCACTCCCTCTCGTCTCAACGCCTCCAGCAGGGCTTCCGCCCCAGTCATTTGCATGAGAGCGCCTCCTCGTATACTATCCGTCGGCGAGTTCTCCGGGCGGGGCCACGACGGCCCCCTGGGCCGCGGAAGAGACCTGGGCCGCGTACCGCGCGAGATACCCCTTCGTCACCTTCGGCGGCAGAGGTTTCCAGGCTTTCCGCCGCGCGCGCAGTTCGCTCGCTTTGACACGAAGCTGAATCTTCCGTTTGCGCACGTCGATGAGAATCTCGTCTCCCTCCTGCACCAGGCCGATAACGCCGCCGGCGGCGGCCTCGGGGGAGACGTGACCGATGGAGAGGCCGATGGTGGCGCCGGAGAATCTGCCGTCGGTGATCAGCGCCACGGATTCGTTCAATCCGGCGGCGTAGATCTGGGAGGTGGGATACAGCATCTCCCTCATGCCGGGGCCTCCCTTCGGCCCCTCGTATTGGATTACCACGACATCGCCGGGTTTTATCGCTCCGGCGATGATCGCCTCTGTGGCGTCCTCCTCACGGGTGAAGACCCGCGCCCGTCCCACGAAACGCCTCATCTTCGGGGCCACCGCGGAGGATTTGACCACCGCGCCGTCGGGGGCGAGGTTGCCCTTCAGGATGGCGATGCCGCCTTCTTTGTGATAGGGCTTGTCGAGAGGCCGTATCACGGTGGAATCTAGCACCCGCGCCCGGCGGATGATCTCCTGAATGGGCGCGCCGCTGACGGTCTCGGCCGGCTCGACCTGTTCGGCGAGCACGTGCATCACCGCGGCCACGCCGCCCGCCCGATGGAGGTCCTCCATCGCGTGCTGGGCGGTGGGGCCGGGCAGGATATTGGTGATGTGGGGAACCGTCCGGGCGATCTCGTCGAACCACTCGATGGGCATGTCCACGCCGGCGTCGTGCGCGATCGCAGGCAGGTGCAGGACGGTGTTGCTCGATCCGCCCAGGGCATTGTCCACCCGCACCGCGTTGCGAAAGGCGGCCGCGGTCATGATGGAGCGAGGCCGCACATCGTCTTTCACCAGCTGCAGGATGCGTTCGCCGCTGGCGTAGGCGATGCGCTTCTTCTCGGCGGTTACGGCCGGCGCGGTGCCGGCGCCGGGGAGCGACATGCCCATGGCCTCGGTGAGGCAGGCCATGGTGTTGGCGGTGTAGAGGCCCTGGCAGGAGCCGATGCCCGGGCAGGCGGCGGTCTCGAGGGCCGCCAGCTCCGCGTCATTCAGCAGCCCCGCCTTGCGCCATCCGGCCCCGTAGTAGCTGTCGCCATAGATGACGTGCCCCTCCGCCAGCCGCTCGGCGGCCTTCGCCATGTCCGGCTTGCCGCTCTCCCGGAAGCGGTCCGCCACCGCCTTCAGCTCGCCCGAGATGACGGCGCACTCGCCCGCCATCATGGGCCCGGCGGTGACGACGATGGCGGGGATGTTCACGCGGGCGGCGGCCATCAACATGCCCGGCGTGATCTTGTCGCAGTTGGTGAGCAGCACCACGCCGTCGAATTGATGGGCCTCGAGCATCGATTCGACGGAATCGGCGATCAGCTCGCGGGAGGGAAGCGCGTAGTGCATCCCCGGATGGCCCATGGCGAGGCCGTCGCAGATGCCCGGCAGGCCGAAGAAGAACGCGACGCCGCCGGCGGCGAAGATGCCGCGCTCGATGTGTCGCTCGAGGTCCCTCATCCCGACGTGGCCGGGAATGACGTCGTTCCACGCGGTGGCCACCCCGATGAAGGGCCTGTTCAGGACACTGCGGTCCAGTCCGCCTCCATACAAGAGCGCGCGGTGCGGCGCGCGCTCGACGCCCGATTTTATGGCATCACTGCGCATGATCGGCACTCCTTCAGCCAGCAATTGAATGCGGGCTAGATGTGATGACACCTCTCATCCGGTTTGGGACGAGAGGTGTCTGCTTCTCGCGGTACCACCCAAATTGAACGCGCGGCCATGGCTTCGGCCCATGCGTTCCACTCTCTCCGCGGTAACGGGCGGGGTCCGGCTCCGGCCTACCGGTCCGAGTCTGCGGGGGCGCTATCTGCGCCCGCGCGTTGTCGGCCCCTTCGACCGGGCGGCTCCGGGGCGAGGTTCGGCGGTCTGCCGGCGCCGGCTTTCAGCCCTGGTCCCGAGGAGGGACCGCGGCCGGCTCTCTGTGGCCGCAACAACCGCCTACTGCTCCCCTTCACAGCCTTTACACTATGCCAGGATGTCGGCATTATAGCAGTATAGCCGCACGGGCGTCAACGGAAATCGGATGCGGCCTTTGCGAGGTCCCACGCGGAGAGGGCGCGAGGGTTGGGGCCCGCGGGCGAGAAATACCTGCATGTACGCGCCAAGGCGCAATCATTACCTGGAGAAGTGCCTGTGGGGCGACTAGTCGGATGGCTCAGCACAGCCCTGCTGGTGGGGGTGCTGGTGGTGTTCGCGGCGATCGCGGTGCCGCGCTGGCACCGCGCGCGCGTTACGACCGCCTCGACGGGGGATTCCTACCCCGAGCCCATTCCCAATGGGCCGCCTCCGGCTCTCGCCGCGAGGCGTGATGCGCGCGCCGAGGTCCGGCCCGCCGTTTCCCTCTCCGGCACTCCCCCCACAGAGGAAGAACTGCGCGCATCGGTTCGCGGGAGCAACATCGTGATCGTGGTGATGGACGCCGCGCGCTCGGATCATTTGGGTTGTTACGGATACCCGCGGGACACGACTCCGAACATAGACAGGATCGCCCGCCAGGCAGTCGTCTTCGAGGATCATTTCTGTCAGTATCCCTGCACCAGCCCCTCCACGGTGTCGCTGTTCACCGGCCAGTATCCCGACACGCACGGGGTCAAGCCGCCATCGGGCCACGCCGCCCTGCTCGCGGCCCATCCGGTCGACGAGCGCGCGGTGACGATGGAGGGGTTGCTGAGGGCCAACGGATATTGGACCTGCCTGTTCAGCGGCAACCCCGCGGCCTCGCCTGCGGTCGGCGTGGGGACCGATTTTCAGCTGGCGTTTCCCGCCTATGGCAAACATCCGCAAAAGCAGTGGACACAGGCGGCTCACCACCGCAGCGACTCGGTGAAGATGCTGCTGGATGCGATCGGGGACGCGCTCGCCGCCGCGGGCGGGGAGCATCGCTTCTTCTTCTATATCCACTTCCTGCCGCCGCATTCTCCGTATCGGGCGCCGGAGGAGTTCCAATCCCTCTTCCGAGGCAAGACGCCCCCGAATCACCGCGAGGGAAAGGCCGCCTTCACCCTGGTCTCGACGCGGGAGCGCACCGCGCAACCGCCGAAGTCCACGGACGAGTGGGTGAATCTCTACGACGCAAACCTGCGGTGGGCGGACTGGGGAGTGGGAGAGGTCGAGCGGATGTTGAAGGAGCGGGGGTTGTGGGAGCAGACGTTGGTGATCGTTACGGCCGATCACGGGGAGGCGATGCGCGAGCACGGGTATGAATGGCATCACACCTGCCCCTATGACGAGGCGATTCACATTCCCCTGCTGATAAAATTCCCGGGCGGACGGGGGCCCGTGGGGCGCATATCGGCACTGACGGAGACGGTGGACATCATGCCCACGATCGCGGATCTCTACGGGCTCAAGTATCCGTCCGATGGTCCGCTCGGCACGGTCCCACAGGGGAAGTCGCTGGTGCCGCTGCTGACGGGAGCGGCGACACGGGTCAGGGACTATGTGTTCTCGCGCACGGGTGGACACTGGGCCTGCTCGGTGGTGAGGAATCACGAGTGGAGCCTCCTGCTGTACACCGGCGGCAAGCTGCGCGCGCTGTACGATCTGGGCTCCGACCCAGGGCAGACGTATAACGCGCTCGCCGACCACCCAAAGGTCGCGGAGACCATGGCCGCCGCCTTCGAGTCTCACGCGAAGGCCCAGCGGGTCCCCCCGCTCGAATTCCTCGACCCGAACTATCGCCCGCCCGCCGAGACGCAAGGGCAGGGCGAATCCCTTTCCGGGGAAACGAAGAGTAAGCTGCGCGCGCTGGGCTACCTTGACTAGCCGCGCCCTCCCGCTTCATTCCCTCCTGCTCGCCGCGGAGTTGCCATCACAGCACTCTCTTGTCACCCCTCCCCGGGCCTCCTGGGAATGTGGAATAAGTCTAATGCCGGGGAGAACGATTTTGCGTCTGTAAAGGAACAGAGGGAGACGGCGGTAGCGATGGAAGCGCTGGATGTTTTGGTGGTTGACGATGAGCAGAGCATCTGCATGTTGCTGCGCGATGTGCTGGCCCGGTTCGGCCATCGGGTGGAGACGCTGCAGGACGCCAGGCTCGCGCTCGAGCTGTGCGCGGAGCGGAAATTCGATCTCATCTTCCTCGACATCAAGATGCCCGGCATGAACGGGCTGGACGCGCTGAAGGCGTTGAAGGAGATCCGCCCGGACGCCACGTTCGTGATGATAACGGGGTTCGCGCAGACGGATGTGGTGGAGGAGTGCATGAAGAGCGGGGCCTCCGCCTGCCTGGGTAAACCCTTCAGCATCAGCCAGGTGATCAAGCTGGTGGAGAAGGCGCAGATTCCCGCGCCCGCGGCCGCGGGTTAGGCGCAGGCGGCGCGGCCGATCCGATCTACCCCTCCAGCTCATCCCTCCAGGAACGGGTCATCAGCGCGGTCACGGCCTCCCGCGGGGCCATGCCCTCGAACAGGGCCGCATGTACGGCCGCGGTGATGGGCATCTCCACGCGATGCTCCCCGGCGAGCCGGCGCGCGGCGCGGGTGGTCTCCACCCCCTCTGCCACCTGAGACATGTCCGCGAGAATGTCCGGCAGCCTTCGCCCCCTCGCGAGCTCGTAACCCACGCGGTGATTCCGGCTCTTGCGGCCGGCGCAGGTGGCCACCAGGTCCCCCACGCCGGCGAGGCCGTGGAAGGTCTCCGCCCTCGCCCCCAGCGCCACCCCCAGGCGTGAGATCTCCGCCAGCCCGCGGGTGAGCAGCGCGGCCTTGGTGTTGTCGCCGAACCCCAGGCCGTCGCACGCGCCCGCCGCGATGGCGACGATGTTCTTGAGCGCGCCCCCGAGTTCGACGCCGAGCACGTCGGGGTTGGTATAGAGCCGGAAGCGGGGGGTGCTGAAGTTCACCTGTATCTCCCGCGCGAATTCCCGGTCCGCGGAGGCGACCACGCTGACCGTGGCGATGCCGGCCGCCACCTCGGGGGCCAGGTTGGGGCCGGACAACACCGCAATCGGCCCCGCCGCCCCCCCGAGAACCTCGGCGATCACCTCGGAGAGCCGACGCCCGGATTGGTGCTCCAGGCCCTTGGCGGCGTTGACTATGCCCTGACCGGGCCGAAGGTGGGGCGCGAGCTGCTCGCAGGTGGGACGCACTCCATCGGAGGGGACCGCCAGGATCACGATGTCGGCCCCGGCCGCCGCCTCGCCGATGTCCGCGGTGACGGCGACGCCCGCGGGCAGCGCGAACTCGGAGAGGTAGTCCGGGTTGTGCCTGGTGCGATTCATCGCCCGGGCCGCCTCCGGGCGGCGGGTCCACAGGCGCACCTCGTGCCCGCCGAACGAGGGCGGGCCTCCGGCGAGCACGATGCTCAGGGCGGTGCCCCAGCTGCCCGCTCCCAGCACGGCCACGCATTTCTTGTCTGGAGGGCCGGTCATATCACTTTGCCTGGTTCGGCAGGCGCTCGCCTTTCTCCTGGCGGAAAGGGCTCACTCGCCATCGTCCTCCCCCCTCACTTCCACCTTTTGCCCGATCTTGGTCTCCGCGCCCGCGAGCAGACGCTTGATGTTGGGCGCATGGCGCACCACGATCAACAACGCGACCACCGCCCAAAAGATGGTCCAGTGAACGGGCCGGTGAGCAATCGCCATGTGGATCGGCACGGAGACGGCGCCGAATATGGAGCCCACCGATATGTACCTGGTCACTCCCACCAGCGCCAGCCAGACGCAGAGGGCCGTCACCGCCGCCGGCCACCATACGCCGATGAGCACGCCGAGGGAGGTGGCCACCGCGCGGCCGCCCCGGAACCCGCAGAACACGGAGAAACTGTGCCCCAGGATGGCGGCCAGGGCCATGCCCATCACCCAGAAATGCGCCCCGGGGATTCCCCACAATGGAAGCAGACGCTGTCCCGCCAGCACGGGAAGCACGCCCTTCAGCGTGTCTCCCGCCAGCACCAGCGAGGCGGGGCCCGGCCCCAGAATGCGCAGGGCATTGGAGAAGCCGATGTTCCCGGAGCCCAGCTTGCGGATGTCCACCCCCCGCCACGAGAGGCCCACCATCAGGCCGAAGGGGATGCTGCCGAGCAAATAGGAGCCGAGGAGGAGCAGAAGCGGGCGGATCACCGGTCCCTCTCCCTGTCCCTGCCCCGCGATCTCCGGACCAGAAGGCGCAGCGGCGTCCCGGTGAGGGGGACCTTGCGGCGGATCTGGTTCTCCAGGTAGGCGAGGTGGGAGAAGTGCATGAGTTCGGGGTCGTTTACGAACAGGACGATGGTGGGCGGCCTGGCCGCCACCTGGGTCGCGTAGTAGATGCGGAGCGTCTTTCCCTTGCGGGAGAGAGGCCGCCGCCAGGTGGCTTCCTCGATGATGCGGTTCAGTTCCGCGGTCTGGAAGCGGTGGCCGTGCTGCTCGGCCGCGGTGACCGCGGTTTCCAGCAAAGTCTCGATGCCCATCCGCCGGTGGGAGGAGATGAAGACGACGGGCGCGTAGGAGATCTCCGGGAGCCAGGCGGAGACCTGCCTGGCGAAATCCTGCCGGAGCAGTTTGTCCTCGGCCTCGGAGGCCTCGGAGCCCTCGGGCGCGCGCAGGTCCCACTTGCTGACCACCAGCACCTGGGCCCTTCCCTCCTCGTGGGCCCTGCCCGCGATCCGCTTGTCCTGGTCGGTCAGTCCCTCGGCGGCGTCTATCAGGGTGAGGGCGACATCGCAGCGCTCGATCGCGCCGAAGGCGCGGAGCACGCTGTAGTACTCGAAGGCCTGGGTTACCTTGCTCTTGCGCCTGACGCCCGCGGTGTCTATGAGCACCAGGGAGCGGTCCCGCCACTGGTAGGGGGTATCGATGGAGTCCCGCGTGGTGCCGGGGCTGTTGTCCACCACCGCCCGGTCCTCGCCGAGGATGGCGTTGAGGAGAGAGGATTTGCCGACATTGGGGCGGCCCACGATGGCGATCCGCACCACCTCCTCCCCCTCCGGCATGGGCTCGGTCTCCGGCAGGTGCTCCCAGATGCGGTCGAGCAGGTCGTCCACCATCAGCCCGTGCGCGGCGGAGACGCCGATGACCTCCCCCAGCGCGAGGGCGTAGAACTCCGGCACCGCCTCCTCGCGGCGGCGGCTGTCCACCTTGTTGGCGGTGACGATGACCGGTTTTCCGGTGCGGCGGAGCATCTCCGCGATCTCGTGATCGAAGCCGGCGAGGCCGTCCTTGGCGTCCACCAGGAAGACGATGACGTCGGCCTCCTCGATGGCGAACTCGACCTGGCGCACGATCTCCCGTTCCAGGTTGCCGCCCTCGGTCTGGAGGCCGCCGGTGTCGATCAAGGTGAATCGCTTTCCGCGCCACTCGCAGTCGGCATAGACCCGGTCTCGGGTGATGCCGGGGGTGGGCTCCTCGATGGCGATCCGCCGCCCGGCCAGCCGATTGAAGAGGGTGGACTTGCCCACATTGGGCCGGCCCACGATGGCGACTACTCCTCTGTCCCGCTTTTCGCCCATCTCCAACCTCGATCGCGTGGTCTATCCCCCGCGTGTCACATGCGCCGCCTGATCTCTTTCACCGCCTCCCGCGGCCCGGCCGCGGCAACCACCTCCGCGCCGGCCCCCCGCGCCAGCCCCTCCGGGG
>WFSF01000202.1 GCA_015486155.1 Armatimonadota bacterium | reverse complement strand
CTGCGGCCGATGTCGAACGCGTCCTGGACTTGATGGGGGCGGCCGCGGCGGAGGCGCTGCTGGGAGAGTCGGGAGACGCTGACGCCCAGAGCCTGGACGAACTTACCATGCACCTTGCGAGCGGAGGCATGCGGCTGGATGCGCCGCCCCCATCAAGTCCAGGACGCGTTCGACATCGGCCGCAGGGAGAGGCAGGCCTACAGAGGTCTGCTCATCTGGGGTGCCCTGTTCGGACCGGTCGGTCAGTCCGGGGGAGGGGAACAGACAGTTCAGCAAGGCCTGTCCGCAGTTTCGCAGCGCGCAGACCGGACAGCGTTGCTGCGGCAGCGACCTGGGCAGTTCCTCGGCCAGCCCACCGTCATACAACAGCAGGCGTCGCGCCTCGCCCTCTTCTCCGCCCATCCACCGGCGCAGCAGCGCCACCCCTGCCCCGGCCACCCTCGCCAGCAGGTCCGGGACGCTTCCCATGGTGTCTCCCCTGCGCTCCCCGCGCCGGCGCGCCTCCAGCTGGGCATCGGCGTCCCCTTGCAGGTCGCGCTCCACCTCGTCCCAGCGCAATCCCCGCACGCACACCAGGCACCCCTGTCCGGGAGGAATGAACACAACCTGGCCCGCCCTCCTGATCTCTTCTCCTTCCTCATGCACCCCAGCCCCCAGATCCAGGTGCGCAATGCCGAGCGCGCTGGCAACACAGGCACCCACGAACCGGGCCGCCTCGCTGTCCGTGGCCGTAATCAGCAGCGGCCTGTCCCGTAATGCCCTGAGCGCCGGCCGCTGGGTAACGGAACAGGTCTCCTCCCGCAGCCTGACCCCCTCGAAATGGTCTCTCACATACCGCGCGAGATGCCTGGGCTTTGGCATGGGTTCCCTGGGTTTGGTGCCAAGGGGCCCTGTCCGGTTCCGGGGTTCATCGATGTCGTTGTCGAGCACGCAGATGTCCCAGAAACCGCTCGACACCGCGATTTCCACGGTCCGCCCGGCCATGCGGCCAGACCCGACGACCAGCAAGCCTGAGGCGCGTATCCTCGCGAACGCCGACCCTATGCCTGCGCGAATCGCGTCCCACACCCCGGGCGCAAGTTCCGGGGCAGGGAGCGGGGCGTCCGTCAGGTCTACAACCTCCCCGGAATCCAGCGCCACAACGCGGTCCACCGGGCGCTCTTCCCCTCCGTCAAACGCCGCGCCGTGCCATCCCCCCTGTCCATCCTGAGCGATCCATGCGCACACCGCCCCGGCGCGCAGCTGCCTGCACCAGTCATCCGGCACCCTGGTCCCGGCAGGGGGCATGACGAGCAGCCCCAGCCCAAGCCTGGCCGCCTGTTCGGACTGCGATGCCAGCTGCTCCCATCCGGCCCATGGCGAGCGGGCAGGCCGTTGCAGCAAGCTCAAATCCCTGCCATCTCTCGCCAATCCGGCCGGGGCCGTCCAACCCGCCCGGTCCGATTCTCTCGCGCTCTCATCCCCCGGCCACACTCCGACCGCAATCATGGCAGCACCTCCGTCTCATCGCTTGAACACCGAATCAGCGGGAGGGCACGGGAGAGCGCGTGCCCCCCGCTTCTGTTCAGTCCTGCGCGTAGCGGTTAGCCTGAGTGCTCAGACTCGTTTCCCTCACTGCCGCCGCCTGCTGCCGAGCCTCGCGCTGGGCGGCCGCCTCTTTGGAGAGCCTCTCCATCTCCTGCTTGACGGCCCTCCTCACTGCCGCGTCCACGTGCCGCCCCAGCGCCTCCAGGAACGCCGCAACACGGGCATCCCCGGCGTAGGGAGCCGGCACCTTCGACGCGTCAGGCTCAAGCAATTGCAGCTCTTCGGCCGCTCGTGTCTTCGTCTGCGCCCTGCTCACAGTGTGCCTCCTTTCCGGCCGCGGGACCCTGCGGCAGACAGGCCGGCAACAAGCCGGACTCTCCTCCCGCCCGCCGGCGGCCCCGTGCCAAGATTGAAATGAGCGCGCAGCCTGCGCGCTCGACCATGCCCCAGAGCGCGGCCAGCAGCATCCAGGCGCGCTGGGCGCTCTCCTGAATCACGCCAACCGCAGCCAGGGGCACCGCCCACACGCGCGCCCAGACGGAAGCGCACAGCTGCGCACACCATGCGAGGATTTCCAACGCCATCACCACGAGCGCGCTGATTACCGCCGCCGCATCGGCCAGCAAATGGGGAAGCACCCCTGCCGCCAGCCCGGCCGTAGTGGCGACCAACACCCCGAGCAGCACGCTCATCGCCGCGGTCAGCCAGACCATGACCGTCAACCCTGCGCCGCCCGCCTCTGTCATCTGCGCGGCCAGAATCGCTCGCAATCCTGAAGTAGCACCTGCGAGCAGGATCCCTGTGAGGAACATGAGCACCGCAAGCCCTCTGACCGCGCGCCGCATACCCGGCTCGGTCCCCTCCAGAACGCGGATGATCGGCTCCTGCCGGTACAACTCGACAACCACTGCGCCGAGAACGACATGCGCCAACGTCAGCGCGGTCCCGGTTCTGAGGCCGACATCCATAGGAAGACCAAAGGCGGGGGCCTGCCACGTGGCCTGTTGGAGGCGAAGGTCCGCCCAGGCCAGGCAGGCCGCGCCCAGCGACAGCATCAGATCAGACAACAGCCTGCCCGGCAGAATGGGCGGAAATGTTGTGTGCCACCAGCCTGCGGCACGCCGGGCCACGTCCCCAAGCGAACGGCCCAGCAGATCGAGCGGGTTCCCCACGACCGCGCCCGCCGCGGTCAGCCAGGGCCGGCTGGTGCGCCAGGCCAGCAAAGGGATGAGAACAGCAATGCCCACAATCAGGAGGAACGAAGCCATCAGCTTACTCCCTTCCGAGCAGCTCGGCCGGCTCCAGCGCACGCGACGCGGTGGGGTTGTAGATGCGCACGGACACCGCGCCCGCCTGCTCGAACGCCTTGCGCCAGACCTCGACCCGGTGCTGGTACTCGGCGAGCGACTCGTCCTGCTCGCAGAAGACGACGACGACCCGCGTGCCTCCGAGGTCCACGCCGCGCATGCGGTCCAGGCCGCCTCCGGTGTCGTGCAGGTCGCTGGCGATCAGCAACAGCCTTTGCGCGCCCGGCCGCCTGGAGACCTGAGTGATGCTCGCAATCGCCCCCACGATGTCGGTGCGCGGCGCTTTCTGCTGGCGCTGCGCGAAAGCCCGGAGCCTCGCCTCCGCGTCCGCCCTGACCTGCCGGGCTGCTCTCACCGATTGCACGTCGAATGGCCTGTCGCTCGATGGCAGGCGTATGTTCACCAGATCTTCGGCGCGCATCGAATTGGCCCCAATGGCTCTGCAAACCAAACGATCGCCGCCCTGCAGCTGCTCAATGGCCGGAACGAGCAGGGAGTCTACCGCCTCCGACCTGTGGACAAAGGAGCCCGAATCGTCCAGCAAAACAAGCACATCAAGAGGCTTCTGCGGACTTTCCCCGGTTTTGTGCGCTGACGGAAGGCGGTTGCATCCGGCGCACAGGAAACATGCCAACACTCCTACGATCAGCAGCGATCCCCGCATCATTACGCCTCCGTTCCGCGTCCCGGGCATTCTGCTGGTCAATTGATCCACTCCTCGCCCGTGCCCGCAGGACAAGACAGCGACCGGCCTGGCCTGTCCCTGTGGTCGGGGCTTGGGCGCTCAATGGCATCGAGTATCTCCCGGCGGCTCACAAGGCCATGTGCGTCAAGTCTCTCAATGAGTGTGGCCAGCACGGTGGCGACTGAATTCACCAGCCTCCCCAGCTCTCGGATCTGTGTTCGCAGCTCGTCATGGGCCATCTTCGCGTCTCCTCTCTCGCATTGCGTGGCGGGCCGCTGTATTTGCGTTGCGACTGCCCGTGCGAATAGCACAACACGCGCGTGTGACCCGTATGTCTCTCCGAGATATTTCTGCTGTGATTTTTCGGAGGGGAAAGAAATAAAAAACTTCGCACCAGCACCTCCATATGGTGTGGTGGTACGAAGTCGAGTTTGAAGACGTGTATCTAGTGCTGATTGACGGATTCGCCCCGGAGTTCGAGGTGTTTTCCCAGCTCGATCTATGGAATCAGCGGATTACCGAGCGGGATGACGGGCTAATCCCCGCCACGGTGTATTACGGGAGAATTCGGCCGCACATCCGCTCCTCGGAGCCATGTCAGGAGAGTCATCTCTTGTCCGCTTTCGCCGCTGCCGTCCGAGGGCTTCGGCACGGATGGTGCCCGTACATAAACCGCAAGAAGCCGCCCTGGGACTGCGGGGATCCTGCGCGCTGCTTTTATTGGGACTACACCTCAGGTCCTACCAATCGGCGCAGCTTAGAACGACCTTCCTGGCGGGACAAGTTCTCCGGGAAAACGCTCAAATTGATTCCTGAATACGAAAACGACCGGAGGCGGGGACGCCATCGATACATCAGCAATGTCTTCGCTTATCGAGCACAGGGGGACAAGGCGTGTGAATGCTTTCCCGAGTGTTGCCAGCATTGGATTGACGCCCTTCACTTTGAAATCAAAGATCTGGACGCCTACAAGGACCCGGGTAATTTTCTCGACACCTGGTCGGAGTTACTCCGCTTGCACAGGGACATGTTCCACGAGCATCAGGAATACCTGTACAAGTACCACATACTTGATTCAGCAGGGAGATATGTCCCGCCCCCGCCGCCTTCTTACTAGGGCCTGAGCACGGCGTAATCCCAGTCGGCAATCCAGCTGTATCCTATGTACTTGTGGTTCTTGATGGGATATCCGCGTTTCCACCCGCAGGCCTGCAGAATCTTGGAGACCCATTGACGCACCGCCGTCCTTGAGGCCGACGCGCCAGGAGCATCGGCCGCCCGACTACACCTTTTCCATAACTCGTCATACGTGCATATACGGCCCTCATGCGTCATGAGCCACGTCAGACATTGCAGAGGCGTCCGCTGGATTTCCACGATTCGCCCGTCCACGTAGAGTTTCTGCTGCGTCAGATCAGCGAAGACGCGGCACCGGCGACGACTTTGTTCTCTTGCCTTCTGCAATTCGCGCTCCGCCACTGGCTTCCTTCCGGTGGGCGTGATCAGCACGAACGCGCCGCTGACTCCCGCCAATGGCTCGGCCCTGACTCCTTCCAGTTCCTGCATCTGGGCGTAGACCAGCCGCGCGATCGCAGTTGCCACCTCCTGCCCGCGTGCCGGATCAGTTTCTCCAAGGCCAAACTGCAGCGCTTGTCGGTTCACAACCCTTTGAATTTCATCCCAGTCCCGGCACTCCTTACTCACCAGCTCCAGGACTGAGGCCACTAGAATCCCCACCACCGTCGGAATCATTACCCGCGGTCCCCGAAGACGGATATCGGGGCCCAGCAGAGAGCGGGCGCGCCTCCGATACCTCCCCAGCGCTCTCCCGCCGGGAGGTTTCCCTTTCCAGCGAAGGATCTCGTCTGACAGGGCAGGCCAGAAGCGTTCGAACAGCGGGAGCTCTTCGGGATAGCACTGCGCAATGACCTGGCTGGCCCTCTCCCGCAACCATTCCATCAATTCTGGCATGCCGATTGCTCCTTGTTGCTGGTTTGTTCTAGTAAGTGCTCCCGCGACCCGTGCCGGAGTGCGTCGTGCGGGGCTTATCTCTGAACGCGCGACTCAGCACGGCGGCAATTCCGAGGCTCACCCCAGCGATGGCTATCGCCGCGTACGTCTCTCCGTGACCGCCCGCATCGAAAACCGTCCAGCGCAGGGAAACCGCGACAGCGACCACCGCCCAATACAAGGCCCGAAGCCAGTAAGGCAGGGTGCTTTCAGCGGTCTGCACCCCCGCCACAAGCAAAGAGTCAGTGAGGTGTCCGGAAAACTTCCATCCCAGGAATTCGCGCCCTGCGGGAAACAGGGCTACAGGCAACAGAAGCCATGCGCGGACTGCCCTCAATCTGCCGCCCTGACCGGTCAACTGCTCCACCGCGACTTGCGCCACAAACGAGAATACCGCCACCCCAGCTGTAAGGTCATAGATGGCGTGAACAAGGTCCTGCCAAGACCTTGAATAGACACAGAACCCAGCGGTGCCAGCAGCGGTGATGCCCCAGTAGAGCAGCGGCCTCTGTTTCCACGGCACCTGCCTGTCCTGCATTTCGCTCATCTCACACCTGCGGTCTCGCCTCTCCCGACAAGAAGCGGTATGCTGCCTGATACCACGCGGCCTGCGACCAGATCAATAGCAGCAGTGCCAAATCCCGCAGCGCCCCGAACCACGCCTGTGAGTCCAGGTCCGGCGACCAGAGCAGGCGAGCCATGTGGACCAGCAGCAGCGCTCCCCCTCCCAGTCCAAACAGCAGGAAATAGGCCAGGGGATGAATTGATTGCATGGCGATGAGATTGGGAATCCTGGCGTGCAGCCACTTGCGTTCGAGCTCCCTCAGGCCGGTGTGCGCCGGAATACGCTCTCCCCGCGCGAGAAGATCCGCTACCGCCACAACAAACTGGAACGCATTCAACCCGAGCGCTATCATCACGGACGCAATCGCGAACAGGTCAATCGCCAGAATGTTCCGCGAACCTGGCGCTGCTGCGTGACGGGACACCAGAGCGAATATCACCAAGTGCCAGACCGCCAACACCGTTGCGGTTACGTAGCCCCCACCGTGCCATTTTGCCTCGCATGCGGCCACCGCCAGGGAAAGCACAGCCCACCATACCGCAAGGCTCGCAATGCCCAGCGCCACCGCGAACACGGTCCATTTCAGTGACTGCGCAGTGGGGGTGAATATGAGGGCCTCAAGGCTTACCACAGCTCCGAACAGCAGGCCAATTCCGAGCACCAGGAAAGAGCGCGCCCGAATGCCTTCCATGCGCCAGCCGCGCCGCATCTTGCGGAGCCAAAGCCGCGGAAAACCAGGGCCAGGCCACGAGGTCCTTTGTTGCTGGACGGGCCGCGGATCATTGGGCACGCCTCCCAGCCTCGTCAATGGAATGCTTGCCGGGCCCCGCCAGATGACACTCGGCTCCTGCAGCAGGCCGGCAGCAGACTCAGCGGCAGCCGGCACCTGCTTCGCCACATACTGGACAAGCTCGGCCATGTCCACTACACCGTCGCGGTCCAGGTCGGCCTGTCCTCTTAGCCCCGCCGCGACATAGTAGGAAAACAGGCCATGGTCGTCCTCCTCCAGCGACACCTGTCCGGCCCCGCATGCCGTGACCACAACCCAGCCTGACGCCTCGGCAGCAATCCCCTCCACGAACTCCGCCGAGACAGCCCCCCGGGCGCGCCAGCGTCCGGCTTCGCCAGCGTTTCGGGCTCCCGCCAGACCTGCTTTGTCTCGCGCGGGAATCCCGACACCGCACGCATCCAGTAGCATTATCCGATAACGAGCTGGGCATCCCCGGAAGACCGACCATATCTCCTCGACGGAAAGCAAGGATTCCAACGGCTGTTCTGCGAACGGATTTCCGTCCTGCGGTATCAACGCCGGACGGCCGTCCACGGTCCTGCCGTGACCCGCAAAAAAGACCAGCACCGTGTCCTCGGGGTCCGTTGTTGAGCGCGCTTCTCGCAGCGTGCGGAGAATCTGTTTCTTCGTCGGGTGCCCCGGGCTGTCTGCGTCGGAAAACAATCTGAAGATGACGCAGCCTTTCGTTCCCTGCGTTTGTTCGATGGCGGTCGCAATGCTCTCTGCATCGGCCACCGCATTCTCCAGAGGGGCCAACTCCCGGCACTCGTAGCTATTCACGCCGATGCACACGGCTACTATTTTTCGACCCGGCCCCCCGTTGCGTTCCATCATCCCTCTCGGCTTTCCCGCACTGGTCTGTGTGCCATCGCCTAGCAGAACATAAGAGCGTGATTCGGCACGCTTCCCGGAGACGTCCGAATCTCTCGTCTATAACTCAGGAAACAACCCCATCTGCCCCGCATCCACCGCCCTCTTGCGCCTCGTGCTGCGCCTCTTCGTCCGCTTTGCGGCCCCGACGGGATCAATGTAGAACAGCAACCCGTCGCCCCTGGTCCCCTCATGTCCGCCTGTAAGGTTTTTCTTGTTCAGGCTGTGCCAAATCTCCTCCACTCCCTCGCCTTCCAAGCCGTCCACCAGAGCGCGCGCAAGCGCGGTCGCCATGTCCTCTCCCTGCGTCATGGCGAGCAAACCCTCTTCTGAGAACTTGCCCTCGACGGCAAGCGAGGCCTGCAGCTTTGAGCCCATGAGATGCATGGCCCTTTCCTGCATGGTGGGGCGGTAGTACAGATAATGAACCCTGACGTCCTTGTCCTGGCCTATCCTCCACGACCTCCTCGAGGCCTGCCGCAGCGAGTAGACGGAGTATCCTGTCTGGTAGAAGGCCAGCGTCGGGAAGTCGTACAAGTCCAGCCCCGTCTGAACCAGCTTCGGGTTTGCAATCACGACCTGCGCTCCTGACTCCACCTGATTCCGCAGCCATTCCTCCCTCTTCTCCGGCGGCACCGAGTAGCGCAGCACCTGCGCCTCGATGCCCTCGTCCATCAGCAACTCCTGCAGCCTGGCCGTAACGTCCCGGATGCCGGTGTACTGCGCATAGCAGAACACCCTCCTGCCTTCGGACACGCTCTCCCGCACCAGCTCCAGCAGTTTCTGTTCCTTCTGGTAAACCCGGTCGCGCGGCAGCTCGGCAGGCTGCGCGATCACCTCTCCCGTGCGGGGATGCACCAGGGGCGCGTTGTCGAAAGGCCTGTCCGGATAGCTCAGCAACGCGTTGACATAGGTTCCCAGCAGCGTCTTGTCCCCCTGGGCCAGCGCATCCCGCACCGCTGACGACAATTCGTCCTCCAGCGCCTCGTAGGCATGCCCAAGCTCCTCGCCCATCTCGACGCCCGTGACTTCCTCCGAGATGGGAGGCAGGTCGGGCGCGACATCGTCCAGCGAGAGAAACACGGTCTTGTCCAGCAAATGCCTGGAGAACACCGCCGGAGAGACCCCTGGCTTTCTCCTGACCACCGTGCGCCCTCTCTTTCCCTTGGAGAACACGTTATCCGCGGGATAGTACTTGGTCACCTTTTCCAGCACCCCGTATCTCGCCAGCCAGCCCGTGACCTGCCGGTAGTCCAGCCCGTCCTCCTGCATCGCCTGAGGGGAAAGCCGATACAGCACGTAGAACACGTCATCCGCGTAGCCGCCCAGCAAGGTCCCGGTCAGCGCCAGCGTCTTCCTGCACGCGCTCGCCAGCGCGCCGAAGGCGTTGCCCTGGGCCGTATCCCCTCCCTTCAGCTCGTGCACCTCATCGGCGATCAGGAAATCAAAGTAGCCGCGCAAGTGCTTCTTGATGTATTCCGCGATTGGGTAGCGCCGGATACGGGTGTTGTCGGCCTCCCACAGGGGCGCGTCGCACCGGCCGCAGCGGCGCTTGTTCCGGCTGAGATAGCCGTAGTCCGCCGGAACGCCGTTCCTGTCCAGAACCGGGGCGTGACATGTCGGACAGTGATATATATCTCTGCTCTCGACCACGGCCGGCCTCCAGGCATAGCCGAGCTTGGCCCTGTCCTTGCTGACGATGAAGTACTCGGGGGCATCAGGCCGGCTGGCCCGGTCCAGGTCGAGCACATCCCCGAGGTGTCTGACGATTCTCGCCTCGGCATGCGGGATGGTTTCCTTCGCCTCCCTTTGCCATTTCCTCACCAGGTGCCCGGGGCACATCACCAGCGTCCTCGCCGGCCTGTCCCGCGGATGCTGGACGTAGGGCACCGCCAGCCCTATCAACGTCTTCCCGCACCCCATCTCCCCGACCACAATGGCCGAATCGTAGTCGTCGAGCAATCTGCACAGGCCCATGATGGCGTCGCCCTGGGCCTGGTACGGGCGCTTCAGCAGCCGGTAGAGCCGGTCGTCCCAGGGATCGCCAGGGGAGAAAAGGGGCTTTGCCTGTTCCTTGATCCGCTCCGCCAGCGCCGGCCCGTAGGCGCGCAGGTAACCGTCCATGTCCTGAATGCCGTCGAGCATGCCATCCCTTAGAACCTTATCTCTCCGTTCATGACCCCTGCCGAAATTAGCTCATCCAGCCGCTCCTCGTCGGCGCTGATCTCCACCACCGTGCGGGTGCCGGAGAGCTGCCGCAGCATGTCCTCTCTCCTCATTCTCTCGCAGAGCCAGTCCGACCATTCGGGGATGAGAGGGACCGCGTAGCTGCCCCTCACCGTCTCGTAGACCAGCCGCGCTATGCCGTCCTCGTCCTCTGCATACACCAGCCTGCGCGGCAAGCCGTCGCGCTCGAAAAAACCATGCGAGAGCACGAGCTGATGCACCAGCCCCGAAGGCAGTCTGGCGCTGAGGACGCGGTACTGCTCGGCGTAATCCTTGCGCAGGGCCAGCCATTCGCCAGAGATCACCTCGACCTCGAAGCCGCTCACCAGCGCGGTCGTGACGGCCTTCACATTGCTGTCCCTGCCCGCAACAGAGAGCAGATGAACCCGGCCGTAGTCATCGTAGGCGTACCCGTCCGTGAACGCATGCACGTCTATGCCCCGCGCCAGGTCCCGGTACCGCACTCTCTCCAGCATGCCATCACATCAGCGTCACTATCCGCCCGTCTTGTCTCAGCAGCTTGATGGAGACCTGGTAGCGCTCGACCTCTATTTCCACCCGCCTCTCCCCCTCATATTCCTGATACCTGTGGACGACCTTTTCCACTTTGCCGCGGACCACATGGCGGTCGTCCCCGTCGCCTACAACCCCGTCCAGCTGGCCGCTCGCGAGCAGCAGACCCAGGTGCCCTGCGTGCAACGGCAGAGGGGGCCGGCCCAGCTTACCGGTGCTGTTGTTGTCGTATCTCAACCGCTCCCACAGAGGCGAGGCCCTCAGCTCCTGCTCCAGCTCTTCCTCGTCAATCAGGGTGGACCGGAACAGCCTGACCTCACCCCCAGGCGGGAGGGAATAGCGCGGACTGTCCAGGCAGGGCAGCTCGGACAGGGTTTCCCGCGGGATCGCCTGCAGGCGTTCGAAGTCATCCCCGGCCAGTTCGCCCCTGCGCTTCTTAACGCCGAACAGCACAATCTGCCGGTACTCGTCGTAGTGCTCCCCTGGGAACCTGAATGCGCTGAAGTTCTGAAAGCGGTAGCTCAGAAATCTCGCGACGCCGTTCCGCATCTGGGTTTGGGGCACTATGTAAACGAGGACTCCGCCCGGCCTGAGATAACGGGCCGTCCCCCGCAGAAACAGTCCTTCCTTCCGCTCGCTGCGCTCTGTCTCCCCGGCCTCTGCCCAGTCATAAGGCGGGTTCAGGAAGAGCCCGGAAAACGCGGCGTTGGTGATCCTTGCATCCTCGTATCCGCACGCGAGCACGTGGTCGAGCGCCTCCCTCGCGAGCCCTGCCCTGTGCTGGTCCAGCTCTATGCCGTAGGTCTCCGCGTTCCGGCCCTGCGCCAGCCTGCTGAGGGCAGCCCCGTCCCCGCAGCACGGGTCGAGCAGGGTCACGTTCTCGTCGGGAAACTCAAGGAAGGAGGCGATTCTGTCGACTACCGGCAGGGGCGTCGGGTAGTATCCCATCTTGATGCGGGCCTGGGGGCGCGTGAGAATCACCTGAGCGCAATGAGCGGCGGAACGCAATGGACAAGAATGCGCCCCCGGCAATATGTGGGTGCTACAGGGAGAGGGTGCGGTTGGTGCGGATGCGGCTTGGTTGGGAGTGCTGGTCGCTGAGCCTGTAACTCTTACCAATTGTTACTGCACAACCAGCACCGTGCTCCCTAACATGTCCGCTATATCCCGCCTTCTCGATAGGGTTAGAGTTTGTAAGGCGCTATGCTAGGTGACCGTATGATCAGCTTGCACCCGCCGCTGGTCCGGTGTCGCTTACTTGGGACTGGCAGAGGAAGAACAACTTCATATCGGAATCACCTCAGCTTACACCAGTTGGCTTGTTCTTGATGTCAGTGCTCTTCGTTATAGCAAACAGTCTGAAATAAGAGAAGCATGAGATGTCTGAGAGGTGGCATCGGGTCCTCAGTGCCACCTCGATGCTCTTTACTCCACCAAAGTAGATCACCCATGCCCGACTGACAAGACAACACTGCCCTGAAGGTCTGAACCCGTCAGACCACTACTGTGCGTGCAGCATTGCGGGCCAGGGTTTACCCGAATCGAATGCGGGGTGTCGAGGTTCTCCAACTGGTCTACCGTACTCGAGCCGCCACTCTTCGATTTGTCCTAGGAGCCTCAATGCCGATCTCTTGCGCTGCTCATCCGTGGTCGCCATCTCAAAAAGCCTGGCCCTGATTGCATTGGAGCTTCGAGGTTCGAGAGTATAGATGTCATACCTCCCGCCATACGGTTGCCTTTCAACAAACGCACCTTCGATCTGTCTCAATATCCCGTGGGGAACGGGCATGCTGGCCGTGTCATCGATAAGATTGAGACCGGCACAAATAGCTTCCACATCGCCAATCTGCCCCACGACCTTTGCAAGCAGAGATCGTTTCGCTGCTGGCAGCTCGGAGCCACACAGGCAGAGAAGCCGATGCTTGACTGCTTGATCTCTCCGAGCCAACTCGGCCAGTCGGACTGCAAGCACATCATCCCGCGGCAACCCGACTCCAGCAGGCAATCCTGGTAGCTCTGGATCGACGAAACTAAGGAGCAGGTCCCGAGATTCAGGGCTGTCAACGGCAGCCACTGCTTCAATCCATTTATCTCCGAGCTGTTCCATGTTCGCCTTGTCTGATCCAAGTTCGACTAGGAAGGATAACGCTTGGTCGCACCGACAATGCGAGAGCGCTTCTACCATTTCTCGCAACTGATAGCCAGACAGCCTCAGCTCGGACACCAACTGACGCATTCTCTCGATGCCTTTAGCAGGATCGTCCACGAACGGCAGAAGACACAAGTACCGTTCCAATAGCCATTGGTCTTGCTGCTCGCCATACTTTCGGCATCGCTCAAGTAAGGGGTCTAGCAAAGTCAGGGTCTTGTCCGTGGGCAAAACGACGCCACTAAGAAGCAGTGCTTCAAATGCCTTGACGCGTGTGTAGTTGTCCCATTCATCCGGAAGCGACATCACCTCGAAAACCAAGTCGGCTGACCCGTGGCTGTCAATTGCTGCAAGGGCAACGCCGAGTGCTCTCAATCTCGAATCGTAGGAACGTTTCTGCTTGGTGCTAGAGCGTTCTTCCAAAAGCGTCTCTATGCGGCTTCGCAAGGCGGCTGCGTAGCGCTTCCGCCGTTCCTTCTGAGGTTCCTCTTGGACTCCTGCACGCGCTTCCCAGACCCGCCCGTAGTCTACCTTCCGCAGCAATCCATCTTTGGCCGCGGGCGGGGCCACCAGACGAGACAATTCAGCCGCAACGTAGCGCTCATACTCAGGCTCGGTCAAGAGATCCAGCAGGAGCGCGTCTGAGCCCGCCGGGTCAAGCTTGACAGCAGCCCGAATGTGCCAGACCGCCCAGCTCATGACTGCGCCGTTCCCCAACCTTCCGCGATCACCTCGGGCGCGGGCGGCCCGTCCTCTCCTGACTCTTTCAATATCGGCCAGGATCAGCTCACGCATTTCGGCCATGTCCTCCGGTGCGCCAACCGATGCCAGAACTGAACCGACGTTTGCCTTGAGCTGGCCTGAAAAGTCGTCCTGCTGAAGCACAAGTGCTATAGCATTCTTGAGATAGGCACGGAACTGCTCTCGTAAGTTGACATCAAGCTGCTCTCTGAGTTCGAGATCCGCGCAGGCCACGCTGCTAAAGACGCGGGTAATGACGTCAAGCTCAACGATGTCTACCTCCTTCGAGAAGCATCTCGACATCCCAGCGACGGCGATACTCGCTGGCAAGGCCTTCAACAGCGTTTCGAGTTGCCTCTCGATGGCCCATTCGAACTCGTGCCTTTGGTCCGGCTCATTAGTTATAGTCCGGCGGAGGTCACAAAGCTTCGCAAACGCCCGCTCGACCATGGTGACATCGGCATCTGCAGCCAGCACGGCGATAATATCGTCGAGATGAGCGTGGTTGAGATCCTCCGTTTCAAGTCTATGCAACAGTTCCTGTTCGAGCCCTTCAGGAACCGCGGTGATCATGTTGTGCCAGGACTCGTGCCGTAGGAATCCATCGGCGATCCTTCCAGCAACCCAGGCACTTACCCACAGCGGATCCTTTTCTCGCACAATGTCTAATGCGGGCCTGATGACATAGTACGCTTGGTGCTCGTCGATCCTCTCAGTAATGCTCTCCAAGTCCTCTTTTATCTGATCAACGTCTTTGGGCACTCCCATTTCGAACGTCCTCAGCAGAGTGCGCAACCTCGCGAGTGGGTCAGTTGCTTTCGCTCGGCATTGTTGTAGTACAGCTATTGCCCGAGTCCGAATGGGTTTCGGAATGAACCGCGGGCCTAGGTGCTCCACAATCAGGTCGAAAGTGGGTTCGTCAAGCGAGTCCAGGAACTGGGCGGCGTCTTCCTCTGCCCCTATCCAGCAAAGCCTCTGAATGGCGGCTTCCTTCACCTTTGTACTCGGATCGGTCAGTGCGAAAGCGGCTACCTGTGGAGCATTTTGGTGACGAAGGACCTCGGAGACGAAGGTAACTCGCGCCGTCTCCCCCCAACTGCCGACCGTGTCGCACCAGCCCGGTCCCAGACTCGACACGTGAAACTCATCCCATGTCCGGTATGTACCAAGGGAAACCTGCTGGTCATCGCTGGAAACTAACGGCTCAACGATATCCTTGAAGTCGTCCGATCCAGTTGCTAGCATTCCTGCGAGTGCGCAATTCCTCCAAGAAGCGTCCGAGGCTGCATACAATGAGCGGAGCCGATCGCTTATGGCGGTTCGAACCTGCTTCCAGACATGCGGGCCGCAGAGGCGCGCTAGTTCGGCGGCGAAGACGGGATCGACGCTCAGTGCCATTCTGACAAGGAGTGTTCCCGCCTCAATAGCACGCGTTCCGTTCGTGCCACCAGAACGGCCTCGGACATCGTCTGCCAGTAATCGCAGAGGCTCAGCCCAGGCTGGCTCATTGACGTATAGTCTCGTGAACTCCCGTCTCTTCTCTTCATCCGCTTCTGGCAAGACTTCGAAGAGATGCTTGCCGATAGTAACGGCTGCATAGAATTCCTGAAATTGCTGATGTTCGAATCGAAAGACAACTTCCGGGTAGTCCTGCCGCTCCAGAACATGCTGGGCGCAAAGTGCGCCCAGCACGCCGCTAGGATCTGGCACGTTGGCTATCTGTCCGGAATGCTTCAGAGAAGTGCCGACGTCGCTGACAGCTTGGCGCGCTTTCTCTTCGGAGATGATGACCGTACCTTGAGCGGTCATTCTGGTAGCAAGCTCGCCAAGATAATCCCGCGCCCGGCCAGCAAGCGGGGGTTCCTGTAAACGATTTCGGTGCTCGTCAGACCGTTCCACCAACCGTATCACGACAGTAAGAACACCGATCTTCGTTGATGGGATGGGCTCGTCTGCTTCGAAGAGCGATGTGACTTCCGAAAGGAAGAACGGTGTCCGGGTCAGATCGTCCAGCACGGGATCGCCATCGAGCTTACTGCGAAGCTGGCCCGCGCGCACACCCAATCGATCTTTCAGGTATGCAGCGCGCTCGCGCCTTGTCAACGTAAGGAGTCTCGCCCGGACGGCTCTGGGTAACTGCGGAACGATGTGATGCGTTCGTGTTGCGACGATAATCCCCGCGGCCGGGAAATCCCGCTCCAGCGACCGGAGAGCACTTTCAGCGTGACGGAACTCGGATTCCCCAATCTCGTTCCAACCGTTCAGGAGGAACGAGAAATGCTCGGCGGTGTACACTCGCGCCAGTATCGCTGCGTCCAGTGAACGAGCCTGAAACTGAGGCATACCCGCTATGAACTCAAGAATTCCACTTCCCGACTTTGTCCAAGCGGTCAGATCGATCAGAAATGATATCCCTCCGGCTTTGGCACGCTCTTCTGCAAGCTGGATGAGAGTCGTTGTCTTGCCGCGGCCGGCGGGTCCCTCCAGGACAACGCGCGTTCCCTGAAGCAGCGCAGCGGCAATGTCGCTGAATTGAAGAACGTCCGCGGAATCCCGTCCCTCGGGATCAATCTTTCGTGCGCGCAGTTCTAGAAGAGGCTTGCCCGCGAGGCGCTTAGACCATGCAGTAGTTACCTCTGCTGCCGCCTCTTTCACCTGTTCAACTAGCTCTGACAGCGCCGGCTCGATTTCCACGTGGATGCCGAGGTGGCTTTTCAGAAGAGAAGCATTGGTCGGGTCCATCAGCGACGTGATGATATCTTCGCGCGACATTATGGTCAGATCCATGCCGAAGTCCTTCTTGATCTTTTCCGCCCACTGCTTCTCCTTTGTTTTTGAGATGCCCCGTGGAGTCGCGAAGATCATCTTCGTTATGTTCTTGAAGTTAGCCTTTGCCTTCTCTGCATCAGAGCATATTTTCGCAATTGAAGCGCTAATGGAGCACGCGAAGACCTTCCCCTCGCCTTCAGCAGCAAAGGGAGCCTCTGCGATGGCATCGGCACCCAGATCTCTGTGGCGTTCGCACGCGATCAGGTCCGGCCATCTTTTCTTGGCCAGCACTACTGCCAAGCCCTGGAATCTCATCCCTTCCTGATTGGATACGAGATCGTCCAAGGCTCTTTCGATATCTGAGCGAAGGATTGCCATTCAACTCCCGCTAGCGATGAGCGGTGGCCTGTGGCTCACGTCGTCTCACCTTTGGATTATATCCTGCCTCCTGCCCGTGACGTACGGTATCCTGATGTTGTCAAGGCTGGGCGGAGTCTCTCCCCGGTATCGTATGCGGCATGGCGCCGCTCGTCAAGCACTGGGTTTGCTGCCTTCTTTCCCTGGTCTCTCATGCAAGCCAAACAAGGAGCGCGATGCGCCATCGTCAATACCGCTCTGCGTTTCCGCGGTTGGTCTCCCGTTCAGTCATATGCGCCACTGGCGTGTCGTCCCCGCATCATAGATTTATAGCTGCTTGCACAACACATGGTCCTGTGCCTGTGGTCGCGCATGCCCCGTTCTCGCTTGCCATTGGACAAGGTCTATCCCACCTACCAGCCTTATCCCCTCAGCTGGGACTTGGAGCGCCAATCCTACGCAGCCCGGGCTACCGATCCATCTTTGTCCTTACCCCCTGACTCCGTAGAGGAGTCGGCTATTCCTGATTTGTCGCATCCGCTTGAGGACTGGTCGCCCCTCGAAGCGCCGGACCGGAGACCGACGGAAAGGGATGGAGAACCCAGGTTCCGGCCTCTTCAATTGATGCGTTCTCTCTTCTCCGACCGGCTCGATTTGCTCAATGCTACACTGCGGGAGCTTGAAGCCGCGCGTGACCAGAGAAAGAAAATGACCGCGGCAGCATTGGAGGATATCGATTCTGACATCGAGGAGTGCGACCGTTCGCTGTCCCTGCTGAAGGGCCACATGGTCCTGAACGACTTCGAAAAGCGAAGGCATCTGGAGCGGCAACTGCTGGAGCTCAAGCGGCAGCGAAGGCAAGAGACCGTCATGAGCTGGCGCGATTTGCTGGCGCTGGGCCGAGAAATCCGGGCCCTCAGGCGCGAGATTGATTCCCTGGGCAGGACCAAGGACACGGCCAAGAATCGGGAGGCTCCATCGTGATTACATGGTCCGCGGCGACTTCCATGATATCCTGGCGAAGCTTCGTCCTGTCATCGGTGAGACGGCCGACGCTTTGTGGCTTACTGCACTGCTCGATCCATCCCGGCACGAGGACGTCAGGGCCGTCGCCCGCGCGATGGCGGCCGAACTGCTCGGGGAAGACTACGCCAGGCAGCACTTGCTGCTGGAACCTCCATCCAGGCACCAGGCCGCCGGCGATTACACGCTCGGATGGGTAACTTACGCGGGCAAACGCGCCTGCCCCTTCGGCCTGCGCGAGGGAGAACTGGCCCAGCACCTGGCTATTCTTGGCAGGTCAGGCGCGGGCAAATCCAACATCGGATACCTGCTGGTTTGGAATCTGCTGCGCGCCGGCAAACCTTTTATCGTTCTGGACTGGCGCAGGAACTACCGGCACTTCCGTTTCCGTCCCGAAGGGAAGGACATCCTGATCTTCTCCCTGGGTGAGCCGGAATCGCTATCCTTCAATCCCCTCGACCCGCCGGGCAATCTCACCCAGAGCCAGCGCGAAGCGTATCTGCGAGACATCTTGTCTTCCATCTGCACCACCTACCTGCCGGGCTTTCACCTGCTCAGCACCAGGGGCGTCGAATACTTCCTGCTGAAGGCCCTCGGCCACTTCGGCATCATCTCGGGGAAACCGGCAACCTTCAACGATATCAAGGCCTATCTGGACAAATACCGGCCCCGGTCGCGGGAGCGCGACTGGACCGCATCCGCCCAGAACGTCCTGCTCAAACTGACTACTGGGCCCATCGGCACAATCTTCAACCAGCCGGGAGAGGCAGGCATAACCGATATTCTCCATAGCCCGGTCATATTGGAACTCGACGGCCTGGGGAGCCAGACAGACCGCGTCGCCTTCACGAAAGCGCTGCTGCTCTGGTTGTTCTACTACCGGCTTGCCGAGGGAAGGGCATCGAGCGCCTTCAAACACGCGCTCATAATCGAAGAGGCCCATCACTTGTTTCTGCGCACACCCGGCCAAGACCAGTCAACACATGACCTCATGCTGCGGCAGATGAGGGACCTGGGCCAGGCCCTGATTCTGATGGACCAAAACCCGAGCCTGTTGTCCACGCCCTCCCTGGGAAACACCGGCGTGACCATCTGTCTCAACCTGAAGCACGCCGATGACCTGGAGGCTGCCGGCAAGGCGCTCGCCCTGCCCAGAGACCGGCGGGAGCACATCGCCAGGCTGCCCGCGGGACAGGGCATAGTCAAAGTTCCGGATCGCTTCCCGACGCCTTTCCTGGTGCGGTTTCCGCTCTTTCCCGTCACCGAAAGACCTTCCCAGCCCCGCGGCAAGACAGGCCAGACCGATTCGCCTGTGGCGAGACCCCTGGAGCTCCGGACGGCCATGAATGAGGCGATTCGGCCCCTTCGCGGGACAGACACAAGGAAGAGGGAAACCAGCCGAATACCTGACCGGGAGCGCCAGCTGCTGCTCGATATTGCAGAGCATCCTCTGTCCACCGTGACCGAGCGCTACAAGAGACTGGGCTGGACGGCGCACACAGGGACCAAAGTCAAGAAAGCGCTCCTGAAGCGCGGCCTCACCGTTCAGGAAGACCTGCCCGTGCCTGAGGGCAAGGTCAGCCTGTTGCAGATTACCCCCGAAGGCAAGGACTTGCTCCAATCCTGGCGTGTTCCCGTCAAACCGTTCCCGAAAAATGCCAGCCTGGAACACGAGTACTGGAGACACAGGATCGCCGAGGATTACAGGAGCCGGGGCTACGAAGTAGGGGAGGAGGTTCCGGTCGGCGGCGGCAGGACCGTTGACCTGGTGGCCTCCAAGGACGGCGAGCGGATCGCCATGGAGATCGAGACGGGCAAGTCAGACGCAGAAGCGAATCGCAGAAAGTGCGAGGAGGCGGGGTTTAATGAAATGGTGGTCATGGATAGGAGCAGGAGTACTCTACAGACCGAGAAGGTGCTGCTGAAGACGATTCTCCGGGCTGAGGAAGATCAGCGGTCAAGGTGATGAGCCACTCAGGTACAGAGGGAGTAGTCTTTACACGAACAAGAAGTTCATGTTATTCTACTACCAAGGCACGGCAAGGTGCTCAGTTTTTGGTTTGACTGCTACGTCTGTATCCAGAGAGCCACCAAACAGGTTGCCCCTACGGATGGCAGATTCTGGACGGATAGGAGGAAGTGATGGGCTACTATATTGACATGGTGAACGTGCACTACGGAGATTGCTTCATGCTGACTCTCGATGATGATGATGGTGTCGAGCATTACGTGCTGATTGACGGAGGGCGCCAGGGGAACTCAACCAACATGGTCCAACACGTCAAGCAGTACGCCTCTACTGGACTTGATCTCGTCATCGGAACCCATCTGGACGATGACCATATTGGTGGCCTGTCCGAGGTCCTGAACGCAGTTAGCGTGCGCGAACTTGTGCTCAATGTTCCAGGCACGATGAAAGCGTGGTTGGCAGCTCGCGATCATTTGAGTGCCGTTTTTGACGTCGTGTCTGTGAAGGAGATGGTCGAAGGTGTGCAGACCGCCGATAGTCTGGTGAAGCTCGCACAGGAGAAGGGGATTAAAGTGACCGGAGCTCTTAGGGGTGAGTCTTGGCAGTTCGGGGAGGATATCAGTCTCGCAGTGGTAAGTCCGACCGACGAGATGTTAGAGACCGCATGGGCCGACCAGATTCTCGAGGAGTCCCTTGAACTTGCAAAGGCTACGTCTGCTACGGTCCCTGAGGGAGCCAAAGCGCCACCCCCGACCACCGCGAGCAATAACTCGAGCATCGTGTTAGAACTCTGGTACAAGGGGAAAGCAGAAGCGCTCTTTACAGGTGACGCCGGAGCAACGGTCCTGAAGGATGTCGTCTCTAACGGACCATATTCCTACTTGAAAGTGCCGCACCACGGTAGTAAGACAGGTCTAGATGACGAGTTGGTTGAACGCATTCGTCCGGAGGTAGCCTGTGTCCCGGTAGGGCCAAATCATCATGGGCATCCCGAGCGGGAGGTACTTGAAGCCCTCCGTTCAGTAGGTGCTAAGATCCTATGCTCGGAAAAAACCGACGACTGCTATCCCGGTTGTCAGCGCGACTGGGGAAACGTAATCTGTCACCGAGGCGGCGGCAAACCATCTCGTCCTGGTTGGAGCGCTATTGATGCTGGCAAGTGTCCAGCCAATAAATAGATGAGGGACCCCCCGCGGAAGGACCTCTATGTCGACCAGGTTTCTAAGGTACGCGAATCTGAGTGATTCCTATGAGAGAAAGGCACGGCTTGCCCCAGCAGTTCTGGCTCTGGCACCACTCCTGCCTTTGCTGGCCATATGTCAATGGAAAGACGGTGATTGGCTGACAGGCATGCTGTCGGGACTCGGCATTTGGACTGCGCTGGGGGTAGGCCTGTCCCACGTTGCCTCTGCCCTGGGAAACCGTTTCCAAGCGCAGCTCTGGCCTACTTGGCCACATGATGCACCTACCCATCGTCGGCTACACCCTAAGAATGACGAACTCTCGACACAGCAGAAGAGACTCTTATGGCAGACCATCAAGGATCTGACCGGGCTTGACATAGAAGCCGCCGCAGAGCAAGGAGATGTTGCGGAGCTTGACAGAGTGATCAACGACGCGGTTACAACACTGCAGTCGCGTCTCTGGCAAACTCATGAAGGTCGACGGGTGGACCTGCACAATGCAGATTACGGCTTTGCGAGGAACTTGGCAGGGCTTCGCACGATCTGGGTGCCGCTAGCCGTTGGCAGCATGATCGTCCTGTGGATAGGATACATGTGCCATAGCTGCTCACTAGTTGGCCCTGTAGCGTATACGTTGTTTGCCGCGGCAGCCATCGTTTTTGCCTATTGCATTCTGCCTGGCTATGTACGTAAGAAGGCCAATGACTACGCCGACAGCTTCTTAGCGGCGCTGCCAGCTTTGCGGGACAGGAAGTAGGCAGTCTGGCATGATACCATTACAGAGGAGCGGGGCTAACTAACGCAACCTCAACATGCAACGCTACCGCGGCCGGCGCGCTGTCACGGAAGTCCGGCCCCCGCTCCAGGCTGGAGACCGGTCAGTCTTTGATAGGTTCAGAACTTTCGAAACAGGACACTGCACACTGCGCACACTTCGCTGAATGTCCCGCTGCGGATGCAACGCGGACTCAGCCGCGTCGCGAGCTCCTATCGAGACTTATCCAGACGACGACACTAATGAGAAAGAGTAATTAGAAAATGGCGACACAAACGCGCCAAAACATGCCCGACTAATACTGCTGACCACCTTCTCCTGTGCTGAATCTAGCGCACAATTGCCGTGTTCCCTCAGCACCAGTCACACCGCCAGCGACAGATGCCCCTCTCACCCAAAAGCCGCCTTCTCCTCTTCTTCCAAACGATCCAAAATCTCCCTCAACTCCCGGCACCGTTCTTTGCTAAGCTTCCTTCCGGGATTCATCTTGAAACAGGGGCTAAGACCTTCTTCGATCTGCTTGATTTCGTCCTTGCACTGCTGTGTGGCCTTCGCCGCCATGTGATGGACAAGTTTCATATCGATATTCAATTCAGCTACCTCCCTCTTCGCCTCTTTATCCTCTGCCTTGGTTGCTCGTACAAAGGCAATCCGTGTTTCTGTAGTGCTCTGGCGAACGCCGCGAATGCAACCTCACACTCCGGATATACCATGTCGTAGCATACTTTCCTAGAGAACTCCCATTGATCTTCATGGTTTCCATATGCCAACCACTTATCTTTCCCGGCTTGGAGCACCTGTCGTGCCCGCGTCAGTACCCTGTCACAAATCTCGTGCCAATGGTACCAAGCGAAATGCCCATGTAGCAGCCTGTACCCCTTATCTGCGTACTGCTCGGCATTTCTTCGCTCCCACTCCCGAATGTGATAGCAGACAATCCAGTCCCAGTCCCAGCGTTTCTCCCGCGAGTCCAGTGCTTCGACGGTGAGCTCTAACAGCGTCGTCGGCGGGGGCTTCTTATCCATGCCTTTCATCGCCTCCTGTCACAAATCATGTCCTGCCCGCAGTGAAAGTTGTGCAGGACATGGCTGGTATGTTAGATTACAAGGTATTTCTCGTCAATATCTGAAACAACCTTCTCGTCCACTCCTTGCTCGCGGGCCATCATTTGTATATCCTAATCTGAGTTCCCAGGCAATGCCCGCTCTAGCATCTTGTCACTCCGAGGTCTTGACCCCATGCGCCAGACCGGACCAAGGTATGTCTCCCGGCAATCCGGCCAACGCGGCCAGACTTCGAGATAGGTTCAGAACTTCCGAGATAGGACACTGGCCACTCTGTAGGTGGGCATCTGAGGCAAACGTGAGGAGGTATGGCAGGGCGAGTTAGAAAACTTCTGGGAATGATGTCTCTCGCATGAGGACGCGCGACTACACGTTTGGGCCCCTTTAGCAAGCCCGCTAGCGCTTAGACCCCCCGATGCAGTAGGCGCCGTTATCATATCCCTCTCGATGAGCCTGGCCCAGAGTGTCAGGGTCGAACACGACCGCGTGGCCAGCGGCAATTATCTCATTAATCTGGCACTGAGGCGTTTCATTGTGTAGGTCGTGCACCTCCTTCTTGTTCGTATTCCCGAGATACCGCTTACCTGGGGGACGTCCCTTGACTGGCGTTGCCATCGTCTCAGTCCCTCCTATCTATAGGTTGCGTTTGTAGATTACGTGCCCTACTATCAATTTCCTTGTTGCCACCTACTGGATACCTTCCTAGAAGGTGCCTGTACTAGGCAATGAATGACCGCGTCCTCTCCTGCAATTCCGCGAGGACCGTTTCCATCTCCGGCACGGGATGGACCAGCCGGCCCAGCTCCCGTTCCCAGTATCCGCGGAGAATGTCCGGCAGGTCATCCGGGAAGAAGTCGCCGAGACCCTGAAACTGGATGCCCTTGACCGCGCACTTCCGGCGGAAGAGGGTTTTGGTCTTGGCCTGGTCGAATTCCAGCTGCAGCATGCGCCATACGTCATAATAGTCCCGTGACTTCCGGCGTTCGACCAGGGCCCGCAGCTTCTGCGCGAGGATCTCCTCGATGCACTCCACCCGCACGCGAAACCTGGGATAGTCGGAATACTGCTGTGAGAGCGGCTTGGACAGGACCTTCGCCACCGGCCGCTCAGGGGTTACGTCCACCTTCACCCAGTTCTTGCCCAGCACCGCGTCGTACTGAATCTTCAACTGCAGGTAGCCGGGGTTCATGTGCCTGCTTTTCACTGCAAGCCCGATGCCGCTCTGCGACGCCACCTCGGAAAGCGCACTTGTCATTTGCTCCAGGAGACCAGACCATTCGCCGGAGTCGGACACGAAGTCCAGGTCTTCGGAAAGCCGCCAAGTCTCGGGGAAGTAGACCTTGGAGAGGGCAGTCCCTCCTTTGAACACCAGGTCTTTAATCTGGCTCAAGCCATACAACACCCAGCCCAGCACGTAGTCCTTTTCCACCATCGCCAGCGGCAGACGGCGTTCTCGCGCACGGGCCAGCAGCTCCCTTCGGTCTATCAATATCGCCACCCCTCGGGATCAAGCGGGCAGTTTACGAGCAGTCCCCAGCGGCTGTTATGTTTGCCGCGCCGCGGCGACAAAGGGTCCAGCCTTGGGAAGCCCGCGGAAGGTTTGAAGTCCTTGAACAACCCGCCATACTGCGGGAGCAGTCCGGTAACCTCGAGAATGTAGCCGAGCCGTTTCAGGATGGTCCTGTTGCGCATCCGGCGCGCGCACTCCACCACACGCCGGAGATCGAGCTCCTCGTGAGAGAAGTACAGGGCCCGGGCGACCTGCTCAATGCCTCCGCAGTGCTCCGGGTGGTCCAGGCAGTCAGCCACGGTTTTCTCGGGACTTGAGATCCGCACCGTGCGGCCTTCTATCTCTGTCTCCTCCCAGCCGAAGAACTTGGCGGGCGTCAGCTTCACGAAGTAGTACTCCGCATCCAGAACCTCGACCGCGTGTCTGGCCCTGGTGGTGGCGATGAAGGTCGTTCTGGGAATCTGCTCCGTAAGCCCGTGGTAGTTGAGGGCCGACCAGTAGCCAATGTAATAGGGCTCGACCAGCAGAGAGGCTACCACGAAATTGTGGACGACGAAGGCGTCTGCGCCTTTCACCCCGACATCAAGCGGGACGATAGCATAGAGTCCCCGCTTCAGGGGCAGCACCCATTTCTTGCGGACCAGCCAGCGGATGACGTCCTTGGCCTGGGGCCCGACCACCCCCTTCGCATCCGCCATGGTGAAGAGAGTCTTTCCCTCCTCGGCCAGCCCGGCAATCAGCGAGGCCTCCCGCCTGCCCAGCCCTGGTTTATATTCCCTTGCTGTTAGCGTCATGATTTACCACCAACGGCAACATCATATAATTAGCGTCACCGGTATATATACGTGGATCCCGGGCGCGTGTCAAGCCTTCGAGCCGCCTCTGTCCAGCCGGGCAACGCATTTAAGGCCGTGCGCCAATTGTTCAACATCTGCCTGCTGGCAACCAGAAAGGCAGCCTCTCCGCCAGCGCGGCCCGGGCCCAGTGTTCCGGTTGCGGATGCCGGCTCCGCCCGGGCACACCGCGGCTTCCCGGTATCGGCGCAAATGGCACGGCCAGCATGACGCTTTTAAGCATTACCGGAGGACCGATTTCGTATGACATACGAGGACGAGTCCCTCCTGCTCACGGACCCCGAGGTCCTCACCGAGACGCACGTCCCCCCGGACATCCTCAGGCGAACGGAACAGATAAAGGAACTGCTCGGCGCGCTGCGCCCCGCGGCTCAGCGCACGAAGCCTGTCCATTGTTGGGTATACGGGAATCCGGGCACGGGAAAGACCGCAACCACGAAGTGGGTGTTGCGGAGACTGGCAGAAGAGGCCGGAGTGCGGGGGATGTATGTCAACTGCTGGGAGTACCCGACTTATTTCTCGGTGCTGGACCGGCTGGTGCGGGAGCTCCGAGTACTAGGGGCCGAGCGGTTAACCGTCTCGTTCAAACTGGAACGGCTGCAACGCTACCTCGGAACACAACCCGTGATCCTGGTGCTCGACGAGATAGACCAGCCCGCGCCCAAGGAGCGGTATTCCATCCTGTACAATCTCTGCCAGCTTGGGAACCTGGGCCTGGTGTGTGTCTGCAATTCCCCGCACGTGTACTTCGAGCTGGAGGACCGGGTGAAGTCCCGCCTGAATCCCACGGCCGTCTACTTCCCTCACTATTCGGCCGATGACCTGCTGGCCATCCTGGAGCGGCGCTCCGAATACGCGCTCGCGGCCGGGGCCTGCTCGCAGGAGGTGCTCAGCTCGATTGCAGAACTCGCAAACGGGGATGCGCGGGTCGCAATCCAGACCTTGCGCAACGCTACCCTTCTGGCCGACCGGGAAAGGGCCGGGCGCATTCGGCCCAGCCATATTCACGCCGGATGGAATTCCGCCAAGGACCTAAAGAAGGCCCAGCGGCTCCGCAAACTCACAGACCACCACCGACTGCTTTACGAACTGATTG
The DNA here is from genome assembly GCA_015486155.1 of Armatimonadota bacterium. Classification (GTDB taxonomy): domain Bacteria; phylum Armatimonadota; class Hebobacteria; order Hebobacterales; family Hebobacteraceae; genus S016-27. The sequence continues at coordinate 30,196 of WFSF01000202.1, read as the reverse complement.
CGCAGCGTCCCGCCATTCTGTCCGGGGACCTGTGGAGATTGTATCTGAGGACGTGCAAGGACAGGGGCCTGAAGCCCATCGCGGTGCGCACCTATTCTGACTACTGCAACGAGCTGGTGGACCTCGACCTGATCCAGGCGAAGAGGGCAGCGATACAAGGGAAGGTGAGAGAATTCTCGGTGCTGCGGTAGGCAAACGTGGCCTTATCCGTCCCATCCGCGCCCGCTGACCGTACTACGCAAGAAGTGCCGTGCGAAGAGGCGCTTATGAAGAATAGAATCATGCGAGATGACCGCATGCCCGAATGGGTGCAGTTCGTATTAGCACGCACTGATTCGTCATCAGCGACACATCGACTTGAGCGTGTCTGACATAGTGAGATATAACCGAAATCTACAGGTGCTCTTTCTGTCAGGTTAGTAACTAGATACATGCCGCGAGGACAAGGCTGGGCAATAGTTCGTTTTCAGGCTAATCTCTTCCCCTGACTCTCTCCTCTCAGACGATGCCGTTTGGCTTGATTCGGTCCTCTCTCCAGAGACAGTCTTGTTGACGGATTGACGCTTCTTTGGCCAGATAGGGGAAGGGGCAATCGTCCGACTGGCAGAAACAGACCAAGGGAAAGTGTCCGCACGATGCCGTGCTAACTACAATTCCGTTTGCTGATAAGGCGTGGAGGTGATCAGCATGAAGATCTCAACGATAACGATCCACAACTTTCGTTCTGTTGAAGACATGACCTTGACGCTCGGAGATTATTCTCTTCTGGTGGGTGAGAATAACGCAGGGAAGAGCAATATAATCGACGCGTTGCGAATCTTCTATGAGAAGGGATTGAAGTTTGATGCTCGTCGTGATTTCCCCAAGTTCGATACGGCTGATCAGGAGAGTTGGATCGAAATCGAGTTCGAACTCTCGGATGTGGAGTACGAGAGTCTGAAGGATGAGTATAGACTGCCTGATAATCGCCTTAAGGTTCGAAAGTACCTAAAGTCAGCGGGTGGCAAGAAGTTCAACGGCATCCATGGGTATACCCAGGACGATCAACTCGCCGAGGAGCAGTTCTACGGGGCAAAGAACGTTCAGCAAGGTAAGTTAGGAGATATTATTTACATCGAGGATGTAAGCCGCCTCTCTGACCACACCAAGATGTCGGGTCCTTCGGCACTGCGCGATCTAATTGACGATATTGTGGGGAAGCTAGCAGCATCAAGCGATTCGTTCGCACGGCTTAGGAGCGAATTTGAGGCCTTTGCACAAAGCTTTAAGGTTGAGGAGACTGGCGACGGCACATCCTTGGCCCGATTAGAGGATGCCATCAACGCAGAAATCGCTGGGTGGGACACGGCCTTCCGGCTTGATATTGCCGCTCCCACAGACAGTCAAATCGTGAAGAATCTCGTCTCGCACACCATCGAAGACCATGCTGTTGGGTCAGAGATGGCCCCGGAGCAGTTCGGACAAGGTTTCCAGAGGCATCTCATCTTCACCCTGATCCGCTTGGCAGCGCAATATGCTTCCCCACCACAAGCCACGAACAAGAAGGATTTCAGCCCTCATATGATACTGGTATTGTTTGAAGAGCCGGAGGCATTTCTTCATCCTCCACAACAGATAGAGCTTTGCGAGAGTCTACGCGCACTTGGGAAGCGGGAAGCACATCAGGTGTTGGCATCCACGCACTCACCGTACTTTGTGTCCAGTTCTATAGAAGACCTTCCTTCAATTGTTCGCCTTTCGCGTGTAGAGGGGAAGACAATCGCGGGTCAAATTGACAGGGAGCAACTTGAAAGTATCTTTGCCGCGAATCTTGCAATAAACGATATTGTGAAAGGGACGCGGTATGAGGCCGATGCAGCTGACTTAACAAAGGATATGGAGGCCGTGAAATATTGCTTGTGGTTGAACCCGCAACGGTGCGCCATGTTCTTTGCGCGTCAAGTCCTTTTGGTCGAGGGGCCGACCGAGTGCGCCTTGGTGAACTACTTGATTCGCACCAACAAGGTGCAGTGCCCACGGGGAGGGGTCTTTGTCTTGGACTGCATCGGCAAATTCAATATTCACCGTTTCATGAACCTATTGTCTCCATTTCGTATTCAACACTCAGCATTGTACGACGGTGACGGAGGGGCACCGCCGCATGAACTTGTCAGTAAGCTGATCGCGGATGCGAGGACCGAGTACACATCTGGAATCGACACGTTCCCAGATGACCTAGAAACTTTTTTGGGAATCGAAAAGACAGAGCCTCATCGCAAACCGCAGCATGTCATGCTCAACGTTTTCAATGGCAACATAGGCGATGAGAAGCTAGAAGCGTTGGGAGCAAAGATAACGGCTCTCCTGGGGGACCTTACATAGTTTCACCGACAAGGCGTTGTATATCTCCGTTCGGGGCGCAAAATATAAATACTCGCGCTGCCAATTATTTGCTGGAGAGGTGGCTGCAGCTAATGCAGAGTTGGGCATTCCACTTTCCATATCATGCCCGGCAGGGGCATGGCATGAAAAGCGAGATGCCCACGGAAACCTCTTCCTACCTGTCGTGGGTAATCGCTTATGCCGGACGCACACCGTGCCTTCACAAATAGAATAGAGGCAGCCAGGAAAAGGATTAAGAGCCTTCCGATTCCGGAGAAGAATCGCCACGCCATGCTCGCGTTCGGTGAGAGTTGTTTCTCCGAAGGCCTGAGCAGCGCGCGGGTGCTCAAGTATCTGTCTCATCTTTGCACCATCGCCCCTGCCTTCTCGAAGGAGTTCACAGATGTCACTCGCGCAGATGTCGAAAAGGTGGTGCGGGGGATTGAGAAGTCGGACTACTCCGAGTGGACGAAGCACGACTACAAAGTCACCTTGAAAAGGTTCTTCCGTTGGCTTCGAGGGGCAGAAGACGAGTATCCGCCGGAAGTCAAGTGGATTCGGACGGCCATCCGCAATGGTCGCGTCAAACTCCCGGAGGAGATTCTAACCCCGCAGGAAGTACAGGCACTGATCGCGGCTGCACCATCAGCAAGAGACAAGGCTTTCATTTCCTGTCTCTACGAGAGTGGATGCAGAATAGGGGAGATTCTGTTTCTCCGCATTGGCCAGCTGCAGCGCCACCCGCACGGATTCCAGATCACGGTGGACGGGACGATGAAGGGCCCGCGGCGCATCCTGCTCATCGCCTCCGCGCCGCATCTTGCCGACTGGCTGAATCGGCATCCTCGGTTTACCGATCCGCAAGCCCCGCTGTGGGTAAGAGACGACAAAACCGCCAGGCAGATCGGCTATACCCGCGCCTGCACCATCCTGCGCCGGACGGCAGAGCGCGCCGGCGTGAAGAAGGCCGTCAACCCGCACAACTTCCGGCACAGCCGGGCCACCCACCTGGCGAAACATCTGACCGAGGCCCAGATGAAAGAGTACTTCGGCTGGGTCCAGGGATCGGACATGGCCTCCACCTACGTTCATCTCTCCGGCCGGGACATTGACAACGCCTTGCTGAGGCTCAACAACATAGAGGTGCCCGAGGACCGCGGCAATGGGGATCGGTTCACGGTGCAGGTATGTCCTGCCTGTAAGTTTGAGAATCCGCCCTCCAACAGGTTCTGCAGCCGGTGCGGCAGCATCCTCGATGAACGGACCGCCCATGAGGTCATGCAGCGCCACCTCGACAGGAGCCGGGCCGACGAAATCATGGACAAGTTGCTCGGGGATCCGGAATTCCGTGCCTTGCTCGACCGGAAACTCAGGGACCTGGCCGGCCCCAGTAGATAGAAGCGCTCTTCTATCGTGCGGCGCAACCGCAGGAACCGCGCTCTGCCCCTCCGATATCTGTAATATCCCCGGCGGCAATTTTCCCTCTATGGTAGGCAGCTATCAACCTGACCGGCCGCGCCTCAGGAAGTGCCGAGAGTGCATCTGCGGCATCGAGAACGACCGAGGCATCTGGTGCGCCAAGCTCAAGCGGATTCCAACCGCGAGAGAGGTGAAGCGCTGCCGCCACTTTTGCCCCAGGGTGATACTGAATGACGACGCCGACATCTGAGCACCCGGGGCTGTGTTCATGCTTCCTCGCCATCATGCCGGGCTGTCCGGACTTACGGCACCCGGCCTTGCGCCGGCGGGGGAGGGGAGGTGTAGCATGAGAGGGATTATCGAACAGGTCTGGGAGAACGAGAGCAGGAACGGCCAGAAGTACCTGACGGTTCAGATAGACGGTGAGCGGTACAGCGTCTGGGACACGAAGTACTTTGACCAGTTGCGAGAGGGAGTCGAGGTCGAATACGAGTTTCGCCAGAGCGGGAACTTCAAGAACATCACGCAAGTGCGGGACCCAGGGGAGCAAAACGAGGCCCCGGCCTACCACAACCATCGGGACAGACAGATTACCCGCCTGAGCTGCCTCAAGTCCGCAGCCGAGATCCTCGCTCCCGCCCAGCTCGATCCTGACGCCAAGCGAGACCTCGTCATCGAGACCGCGAAGGTATTCGAAAGATACGTCGGAGACGACGATCTGGGCTCGTCCGTTCCCGACCAGACCGGGTGAGCGAAGTGCAGGGCGTTGTGGAACGGATCTGGCACAATGAGAGGGCGGACGGATCGAAGTACTGGGTGCTGGCTATCGGCGGAAAGCGCTACAGCACCTGGGACCGGCAGCTGATCGAGAACATCCGCGAAGGCGACACCGTCGGGTTCGCCTTCACCCACTCCGGCCGCTACCGGAACCTCACTGCCTTGCGGCGTTCACCAGGACCTTCAATCATCACGACCGGCACACTCGTCCGCGTGCCTGAGGCGCTGCGTGCCACGCGGATGAGCTGCCTGCGCGCCGCGGCGGAACTGCTCAAGGAGACCACGCTGCTGCCCGAGCAGAGGCTTTCCCTGGCGATTACTCTGGCCGAGCGCATGGAAGAATACGTGCTGCGTCACGGGAAAGAGACAGGCAACGCTCACATGCAGCAGTGCGCGAAGGAAAGGACGGAGTGCAAGGATACCGGAGAGGGGGAGCATGGGAGATGAACCCTACCTGTCGGTCACCCAGCTGCGCATGTATCTGCGCTGTCCTCTCCAGTACTACTTCCGCTATGTATGCGGCCTGAAGATTCCTCCGAGCGGCGATGTCACCCTCGGCAGGACCGTGCACGAGACCTTGGAGCAGAACTATCGCCAGAAGATTCAGACCCGCCAGGATCTGCCGCTGGAGCAGCTGCACGATATTTTCAGCGAGCGCTGGGAAGAAGAGAGCCGGTACGCGCGTTTTCAGGAGGACGAGAAGCCGGGGCATCTCAAGGATGACGGGGTAAGGTTGCTGGGCGCTTACCACCGGGAGGTCGCCCCAAGAGTCCAGCCGGTCGAAGTCGAGAGGGAGTTTCTGCTCGAAACCGGCGTGACGGAGCTCCCTCTGAAGGGATATATTGACCTGATAGATGAGCAGGGGACCATCATTGACCACAAGACCACGCGGCGCAGCTTCCCGCCGCATGCCGCAGAGACAGATATCCAGCTCACCGCATACGCGCTCGCCTACCGGGCTCTCCGCGGAAAGCCGGAAAAGGGCCTGAGGCTTGACGTGCTCGTGCGCACGAAACAGCCAAAGGTCCAGCAGTTACCGACAACCCGCGCGCAGGCCGACATTGACCGCTTTCTCAGGCTGGCCGAGCACGTTGAACGCGCCATCAACACGGGAATCTTCTATCCCAACGAGAACTTCATGTGCGGAATCTGCGGGTACAAGGAGCTGTGCGGGGAGTGGTGAGCGAGGTTCTACCTGACGGGGCGTATCCTGGCCCGAGATACCCTTTTCCAGATATAGTCAATCACGACTAGCTGGGCCAAGGCCTCGTAGGCATCCACTCGCCCTAAAGGATGATCCTCCGGTTTGTGTCCCTTAGGGTTGCGGAACCCCGTGAAGATTCCTTTCGCGATCAATGCCAGACCTGATTGCTCATTCTTTCCCGAAATCTCTGTCCAGAATTCGTTGAATTGGATAATCGGGGGCTTGGAACCACGAGGCTGCATGGTGTACTGTACGAGGTCGCCTTCGGACTTCTGACTTCCGGACCTAGCTTGTATGAACTCGTTCAGCTTCATCGTGGCCTGGAAAACCGCTGTGGTAAACCGTCCCTCGTGGAAGTGGCTCCCGGCAATCTTCCGAATCTCAGGCTCAAACGGAAAAAGATTGAACAGAATCTGCGGACTAGGTGACGTTGTTTCCAACTGCAGCACTTCAGCAAGAAGTGCTACGCTCGGGTAAGATACTCCCAAATCTCGAAAGGTCCCGTTTCCGAGGATTGGAAGCATGGTCTGACTAACTTTCTCCCACAAACCCACGACATCGGCAATATTGTACCGGCGTGCGAGCCATAGGACGGCTATCACATCCTCCAGGTCTCCTGTTGGCGTCGAAAGAACCTCGTTAGGAACTGGGCTTCCTGTTAGCTTAGTAATGGCTGCACTGAACAATGCTTTCCGAATTGTCCTCCCGCCGATCGCAGAGGAAACTCGCTTGACAGTCTGCTCAACCATTTCTGTGTCAAGCGCTCCCTTTGCCATTGCTACGGCCAGAACCTGGCTGGGGTCATTCAAAACGTCGAATTTCGTGCTGCTTCGGACGCCAAGCAAACGGGCTAGTAGTTGACGGATCTTCTTGCCGATAACCTGTTTAGCCTTCTCGTCTTGAGATAGGCAGTAAGAGAGACACAGCGGAGCTAGGTAGCGTTCTCGCCGCTCCCCCTCCTCGGCCAGTGCCCACCTCTCAAGACGCTTGCAGGCAGGACCGGCATTGGTTCCGTCACTCCCTTCAAGATGCCATAAACCGTACGTAAGCCAGGAGAAGTCAGGAGCTTCTGCCGGCAGATTGGTCTGGCTGAGTCTGTCGAGTATCTCTCGATGAACTGCTTCTTTCAACCGGTGGAAGTCGAGATTCACAGAAACCACGCCTTGTGTCGTAGTCGTCCCTCCGAAACTATTTCGTTCCAGGCATTGATCCCGATTTCGACGAGCATTCTAGCTATGAGCCTGGAATAACTGATCGTGATGGGAACAGCCGCAGCGTTGAATCCTCGCCAGTTGACATGGGCCAAGTCATTGACTTGCTGCACAAGTCTAGGAAACTCGTCATAAGCCATTGTGGATCGACTATCAAGTCGGATGTCGAGGACACGTGGCACGCCCATCCTTCTTCTTCGGCCATTTCTCAGACCGTCGAGTAACAGAAGAGCTTCAGTCTGACTGAGGTTCACCTTGAGACCTGCAGGTGGAATGTAGGATGATTGCCGCACATCAAAGAGACGAAAGTTTGAGAACTCGTTCAGATGAACGATCGCGAAAGGCATATCTTGCGCGGCGTTCTGTAATCCCTGCGTGATTGCCTCGATCTCCCTACGACCAGGATTCTTGTGAAAATGAACGACAATAGATGACGGGGCTCCGCGCTCCTCTTCAAACTGCCTAATCGCGCTCTCTACCATTCCGGATAGGCCCTTGACGTAATCATCCCACTCCACAACAGGTGCTTTAGAGCTAACGAAGAGAAAGTCACCATCACGGGTGAAGAGCACTACGTACCCCACATAGTACCTCATCGATGCGTCACGCGCTCTGCTGACTCCTAGTACCACCTCTTCGTCTGGACTTGGGGCGGCTATGGTCCACGGTGTTCCGCCCACCTTGGCATAAGATGCTAGTGCTAGGTTCTCAAGCACATACTGCCTGCCCCGCGGATCATTCAGCTTGTTCACCAGGATCATCTGACTTGGGATGCCGTTTGCAAGTAGTCGCGATTTGCACGACACGTAAGTGTCAGACTCGCGACGCTGCAGGAGAGCGAATACTATGTCCGGGGGATGGGGCAAAGATGCTATATGATCGAGATGTGACCCCAGATCTTGCTCGGTGCCAAAGGAGATGTGATCTATGAAATGAATGGGAATCTTGAACAGCTGCTGAAACCCTCCAAAGTTTCCTTCGCCTACCGTCAACCCGTTGATCAGCAGGTCGTGCTCTCGTTTGCTTCCAGTGGGGTAGAGTACGACGGCCTCCACACGGTCCTTCGGAAAGAGCGTTGAGTCATAAGGCCCAAACCGGGCAAGGCCACGCCGGTTCCACGCATCTCGCGCTGCAGGCGACGAATAGTTGAACCTGAGTTGCGGAGAATTCAGCAATTCACCATAGAGATTCATCTTGAGCACCCACCACTATACGTACCGGATCAGAGAGGACCTTCGCCTGGATGTTACAGGGCAGAGCAAAGCTCCCAAGTTCTTTTACGAAAGGAACGATGTCCTTTGCCAGGCGTTCACGCGAGACCTCAGTATTAATCCCTGTAGGAATGAGGTCACGTTGAATCTGACGCACCTCTTTTAGAGCCGCGCTGCCAAACCGCTCTACCAGCTCTCTGAAATTGAGCGCGTTAGCGAGGTCATCCCTCAACGCGTAGCACACATCGACAACCAAGTGAAATGTCACTGCCCCGGCCCCCTCGTTTGTTTCATCCGCAAGGAATAGAGCGCGGATATCATATCCCTTGAAAACGGACACACGCTGGGCCACGATGCGTTCCGGCTCCTGCCACTTGAACAACCTACAACGTCCCATCTTTTCGAACATGGGCGCGTAACCGAACGTCCCAGCCTTTGTGGCAATCCCGTCCAGGATCATCCGCGTTGTCAGTCTCGGCTCCCGCTCGAAGACCACCGTGCACGTCTTGAAACTCTTCGTTAGCAGCCATTCCGCATCAGGACCGTAACCGAAAACCCGGTCGCCACGTGTGGGAGCGTACACCCAAACCTGTCTCCCATCCCTTTGGATCTCATCCCGTAGCGACTTGATTTCTGGATACTTCTTCCTGGGCGCTGCAACGACCGTCGCTCGCTCTGCGTCTAGATTAACCTGGAAAATATTGGCGTAATATCCTGGCTCCAACATCGAGATCACCCATAACCACTTCTGGCCGCTCTACGCCTCCTCAATCCGAAACTTTGCCCCTAACTGCTGGAGCGTCTCACGCACCTTCATCTTTAGAGTCTGTTCGCTGATCTCACCCTGGGCCTCGACGCTTACTGTAACTCTCACGTCCGCCCCTTCATCTTTCAATGGCTTGATAACGCCTCGAAAGATGTCGTGGATCCTGGCCTCAGACGCATCAATGGTGATTTGAATGTGCCTTTGTTGCGGTTCCGCTTCTTCTTCCTCACCTTCCTCTTTGGTGGCCCCAGTCTCTGGCGGCTCCTGCGGGCCCTCAGACCCCCCTTCCTCCGGCTTTACCATCTTTTGGGCCACTTCCGCCTTAATCAGCCAGGCATTTTCGCTGAGCTCGACCTCGTTTTCCGTCATGCGTTCCTTGAAGCGTATGTCTTCCAACTGTTCTGGATACTCAGCCAGGCCATATCCGAACACACCTGTGCTGACCCCTTTTGCCACGGCCCGTCGGATCACATCCTTCCCGGTTATCATCTCAACTCCAGTGTATTTCAGGAAGGCCTCATAAACCTCGCTTGTGGTCACATGATTGGTGTTGTTCGGCCAGGCTCTGGAGACCAACAGGGATGGTTCAATATCATCCACAAGGATTTCATTGTCTTTCAAATACCGCTCGACGTACTCCCTTATCTTGCCGCGGCCTCTCAACACGTTCAGCCCCAGTGGGTAGTTGGTAAATCCTTCAGCTGACGGCACCAGCACTTGGGAGTATGCTATCTGCAGCTCGTTAAAGAAGCGGGCTCGAATATCCGTCAGTCTAGCCTTCAGATCTCTAGTCTGGCTCTCCGAGAGAGTTTCCTTGATCTCTGTGCTCTCCGCCACCTGCTGCAGAGCTAGCAACTCGCGCCCCAAGCTCAGTATCCTGCCAACCTTGTCAGCAGCGGGGAGCACGAATACCAGCGTGTTCTTCCTGCGTCGCGGGCTGGTGGGCAGATACTCATTCAGCACTCGCGCACAAAATCGTTCGGCATCGCCCGGGCTCTCCTCCCCGTATGGATGCCGCGGGGACAAGAACACGAACTTCAGCGCTTCACTGTCCGGGATCTTCGCAGGGTTCTCAGGGGCGACGAACACACTGCCATTACCTACGACTTCGACAAGCTGCGTGTTCACGAAGTCCAACACATCCTCGTCATCGAGCGAGTCCATCTTCTCGGTGACGATCTTGGAAATCCCAGGCTCCTTCCGAAACAGCCAGTTCTCCCGCTTCTCGTCAGAGTACAGAAACCAGAGGCTGCCCATGCGCTCCAGCGCTTCGCTGATGACAGGAGAACCCAGATCAGGCATCACGGTCGCGGCCCTGATGCGCTTGGTTGGAATCTGTGGACTCCCGTTCGTCCGGACCGAATGCAGGAATATCAGCGTGGCCACCCTCGTCGCCACATTGTATCTCTCGAACTCGCTGGGAAGCTCACGGTCTATCGCGGCGCACTTCGATCCCGCTCCAGCAATATCGGAGTCCACTACTGCCGAGTACCCTTCGTCCAGATATGCGAGCAGTTCGTCCTTGATCAGCCTGTTGCTCAGGTCAACCGAGCCCGGCATGATCAACGCGTTTGGATCGTTCTTGCGGTACAGGTCGCTCACGACCAGAGCCAGGAAGCGCAGCACCCCGCGCGTCCTCTGGAACTGCACCAACGCCCCCCACTTCTCGTACAGCACATCAATAAGCTCGGGATGGAAGGGATATGCCCTCTCAATCTTCTCGCGATACCGTTCATCCCGGAACTCCTTCGGCACAGAGTTCCCGAGCTTTTCCAAGACTTCGTGAAATGACCGGGCCGCCTCTGACACGGCGTCCCCATCTTTGATCGTGTCGAACAACCGGCGTCGTACAATCTCGTATATCTCCATACCTTCGACTGGTGAATGCCTCAGTTCAAGCCGTTTCGTAATGTGACTCAGAGTCTGGAAGTCTTTTTCCGCGCTGTCGTCATAGCGCTCCGTGTGACTGGACGGTAGCGTCACCACCAGGACCGCACTGTGCTCCTCGTCTTCCACCAGCGACGCCACTACGCCAGTAAGTTCCTGCATGAAGGCCATCGTTTGCCCCCGCAGGTTCTTGCCTTCCTTGTCCTCCACGCCCTGGGCTCGCACTATGTACTCCAACGTTTCGTCTAGGATCAACAAGCAGGGCGAAGCCGCCTCCAGAACCTCCCGCAATTTCTTCTTTCCCGGGGATACCAGCTTCTCGTCGTGCTCGCGCACCAGCCCATAGAGCGCAGGCCCGCCCAATTGGTAGGCGATCTCCCCCCAGAGCGTCCGAATGGTCATGCCTTCTTTCTTCTTATCCCCCGCCAGCGGATCGAGGTGCGTCCCGTCAATGCAGGCCACGTTGGTCTTCGGGATGGCCTTCAGGCCCACTTCGTTCACGATGTTCCGAATCTGTTCCAGCGACTTGACCTTTGGATAGTGTCGCAAAAGATGGTACAGCGCCAGCAACGAATGCGTCTTGCCGCCTCCGAAAGGCGTTACCAACTGAACCACGGGCGCAATGCGCTGAACCCCGCCCTTTGCCTCTCCTTTGAATAGAGTCACCAGAACCTTTGTGAGCAGCTCCCGGAGGCCGTTCGTCATGTAGGTACGGGAAAAGAACTTGGCCGGGTCTCGATACTCTCCAGCAGCGCCAGGCCTGGTCACGTCTCCCAGGTCAATGGCGAAAACAGATGGATCAAACCGTCCATCCCGAATATCCTTGTGCGGAATTGCTACCTTCCACCATGGTTTCATGAAGTCCACCCCCCATTAAGAGTCAATTGTTTCTCTGCCTGACCGGCCACCGTAGGCGCTTTCATCAGCAAACCTTGGAGCATTTGCTTCTCCTTGTCTCCATCTGGCAGAAGTTCAGACAATGCTTGTGCCGTCTCCCAAAAGGAAGAATCCGTTCCGTAGCCAGTCTCGGCCAGGAAGTCCTGCAGTTCCTTCGTCCGATCGGCGTTCCACAGCAGGCACGCTTTGTGCAGAGCATCAACTAGGTTCACCGGTGCCCGCGTTGCGATGCTATCAACGTCTCGCTCTTGTGGTTTCGCAACCGCTATCTTGTCCTTGCCAGTCACCAGTTTTTCTCGTCCGCGAATATCGTCCAACTCGATGCCGACCGCCTGTGCCAGCTTACGCCCGTCATCATACTCGACGGTTTCACCGTTGTATGTCCATCGCCATAAAATGTAGAAACGCGTGATGGCATCTATCTTGTCCAGCTGGATTCCCCCCAGTATTCGCCTCAGTGCGTAGTCCGTGACTTCCTTGCGTACTTCGTGCAGAAGCTCCGCTACTGTCACTTCCTCACCGGTAACCTTCTTCACTTTGGCGTATTTCCCAAACACCTCAACAGCAGGCCCGATAGCAGAGATGAAGAAGTCCGCACCGCGAATTCCTTGCTCCCAAAAGTGCTCCAGGCGTTCATGGATGCGCTTGTGTAGCGCCTCTCGGATATCCTTGAAATAGACTTCCTGCTCGCTTTCACGCTTGCGGCAAGCAAGGAAGAATGACGATGCTAGGGCAGCACTCTCCCGCGCTCGCAACCGCGCCCCCCTCTCCGTGTGTATCGGCCAGGAGGACGTAGGCACCAAGCCAGCCTGCAGCAACGCACTTACCAGCGTTTCCCATGCTTCGGTTGTCTTATGTGCGAAGATTATCGTACTGATGCCGTGGGACTCCAGCGCTTTCGCCATCTCACTGAAGGCCCTGCCCATCATTTCCTCATAGAATCTTTTAGCCCGGTTGTTGTCTCTCTCATGGCGCACCGGCTCCTGGATTATCTCTTGCGACTTCGGGGTGAGCGGGGTAGCGAAGAGCTCCTCGTCGACGTCACTCAGCAGGCGCTTTAACCAGACGTAGAAGAAGTCAGACACATCCGAGTAGGGGACATTGTCATAGTACGGAGGATCGGTCACTATGCCGTGATATTCGTTCCCGGGCCATGGGCGCCCCGTAGCGCTCCCCTGCTTTACCAGTCCGCACGATGACACACGCGCACAGTGCTCTAGGGCTCTACGCACCCAATCCTGCGCGCTGACCCAACCTCCCGTGGTGCTACTCACGGGATTCAACTCAAAGTAATCCCATACCATTGGAAGTGCTTGTCTGCTGAACGTATGCGCAACGAACTCCCCCGGCGCCGCCCACATACAGCAACGGGAATTGTAGTCAGCGATCCGATCAGCGCAAAATGCGAGCCCTGTTGCTACAGCACCTGCAAAGGAGTCTCTACTGGCGTGCTTGGCAATGTTTGCCACCGCCTCTCTTAACTTCTTCACAATTGCGATCAGGGCCAGCAACTGGCGCGCATTGAACAAGTCACCCCACGTGTTATAGCCGTACTTGTTCACACTGAAGCCAAGCGTGCCGTCTTGGGGCAATGGCTCGTCCGGAATCGCCGGATATTCGCCATCCCAGTTGCTGACCTTTTCTTCCAGCGCTCTTGCAGCCTCCTCATAGAGTGCGGTATCTTCGCTTGTCGCTGCGCGGTATTTCTTGCCGGGATGGTTCTCATTGTGCAGCACAACACAGATCATCCGATGCCCGAGGCCTTTGTTCTTTCCGTATTTCCTCAGGTCTTTCGCTTTGTAAGTCGCACCGCACACTGGACAAAGAAAAGTCGCGCGTGCCTTCGTTGTTGGCCGAGTTCCTTTGCTTGGGTCAAAATCTTCGATTCTCCGCCTTTCCACTACCTCGAACTCGACTGTTCTCTTCTTCTTGTCCACGATCGGATGAAGATATATAGAATCCTCCCAGTCAATCCGACCATCGCGCTCTTTTCTCCGCAGCCAGAACTGACGCATCAGAGGTATCTCGGCCCCACAAGATGGATTCTGGCACACTATGGTGTGTGCCCAGATGTAACCCACAGGTGCCCAGCCACCCTTCTTTGCACCCGCGACAAGTCTGCCCTGGCCCGGATCTCCCTCCTCTGGGTAGAACCGGCCGACCTCCTTCCGAAGCTCTTCGAGCACCCAGTCACCCCACTTTTTCACATCCTCCACGAGGCGTTTGCCGTACTTCTGAGGGTATTCCAGGGTGGCTTTGAGGATCAGCACTGCCACAGGATTGTAGTCCACGGCGTATGCTTCACATCCGAGTCGGAGCGCTTCCAATGGAATTGACCCACCTCCCGCGAAGGGATCTAATACCTTCGGAGGATCGATCTTGCGCTTCCCATCAATCACTTCTTGGAGCGCCTCGCCACGGAGACCGTCAATGACTGCCTTGGCCACCAAGATTATCTTACGCGCCCTGTCTATCAGTTGCTTGTTTTGTGTGGCCTCCCAGGGAGAAAGGTCTGCCGTGAATTTCACTAACCGCTTGTGCGCCTTGATACCATCCCATTCCCTGGGCTTCTCATCAGGCGCTGGAGGCAGAGTGCTTAGCAGGAACTCCACGTATTCTGGTATTCGCTCTGTCATGCCGGCTGGTGTAGGCACGAGAGACGCAAAGACAGCTGCCCGGCACGCAGCCAGGGGACGCCGCGCCCACCAGATGTGGAGCGTGGAGATGTGGCCGTGACGAATGCTCTTCTCGCGAGCCGATTCCCGGCTGACTTCAAATATCGGAAAATCCATCTCTATGAGTCGTTTCACGAGACCACCCTCTTCCACTCCTCAGGGGCCACTGCGTACCGCACTATTTTCACCTCGCGGGCCGCCTTTAGCTTAGCGGCCGGATTCTGGATGGTGTGCAGCCTTGGCTTCTTTGCGCAGTCCACGATCACGTATAGCCAGGCTTTGTCTCCCAGCTGCCTGGCTGTCATCCATTCATTTGGTGTAAGGAATATCTGGCCTTCGCCCGCCCTGGCCTTCACTTCTATGTATCTGACTTCGCCCTCCTTCTCCGAGACCACATCGTAACCAAGCTTCTCCGCTGACATGTCGCGTGGACTCCGGCCTTGTTTCCGCTCGTATTCCATCGTGACCCTCATACCGATGGCTTCAATTTCGGGGTCCCGGGAAAGCCTGCCTGCGCCAACTGCTGGCATGACGGCCGCCACTCCAATTACCCTTGGCGGAGTCAGCGTCAAGTTCGCTTCGCGCCTCAGCTCGGCTTCCATCCTGTCCTTTTCATGCTTCAGGCGGTCCATGTCTCGGTCGTAGTTCTCGTAAGCGATATCGTCTTCGGAGCCTCCCTTCTCCAGATACTCCGTCATCTTCACGTCCAAGTCGAAGATGCGACGCTTCAATGCTGCCAGCCCATACTTCTTCTTGATTGCGATCTCTCGCTCACGCTCCTTCTGCAGCAATCGTCGATAGGACTCGAATTCGTTGGACACCAGATGGGTAACAACCTCGGACCTGCGCGAAGCGAGCTCCACCAATTCTTCCGAAGGCTTCCCACCAGCCGGCTTCAGGTCCCACAAGGCAGTGGCTCGCATCGGTTGCACCTCTCCTTCAACCGGAGCGTATACCGCGAACATCCGTCTGCCGGCTATATCACCCATGCCATCGGTCACCGCCCCCTCCAGGAACCAGATCAGGCCGTTCATCTCACCGTCGGGGTCTTCGTATACCGCGCCAAGCCGAAGATTGGGGCCGAACTTTTGCAGAACCTTTTCGATGACTGCCTCCATAAGGGGATGACCTGGCGCAATGAGATCGGCGGTCTCTTCTTCTTTCAGCAGGTTCTTGTCAAAGGTGAACTTCGGGTAGTGGTCATCTACCAGACCGTAACGCATCCGAAAGTCATAGGATACGTCTTTGATTTCTGCCGGTACCCACCTAATACTCAGGAATCCGTCAGCCCTCCTTTTCACCTTGCCCTTACCGGCGATGGCCTCGAATGCACGGACAAAGAAGTTCTCCAGATACTCGGGAACGAGCTTGTTCTGCTCGGATAACCGGGCCCGATCTCTGCTCCACCGTTCATCAACCCGAATGGCGAGAGCCTCGCCAATGAGTTTCGATATTTCCTTTTTTGCCCGCTCCACCGAAAGGGCGTCTATCTCTTCCTCTGCCTCCGTGACCTCTTGCTCGCCCAAAGCCACTCTTCGAAGGAGTTCCTCGGTCTTTGCCTCCTCCAATATCTCTCCAATCACGTCATAGACACGATCGGGTCCTAGGTGTTGCTTCATCGTCTCAATCTTCTCAAAGAGCTTATGCAACACCCGGCCTTCCCGCGTGTTCAGCGCCACCATATTGAAGATGAATACGATCGGGTGTTTTTGTCCGTACCGATGAATCCGTCCCATGCGCTGCTCAAGACGATTCGGATTCCACGGAATATCGTAGTTGACCATCATCCAGCAGAATTGCAGGTTGACACCTTCGCCTGCTGCCTCAGTGGCGATCATTACCTGCTTGGAGTGCCGAAACTCCTCCTCCGCTTTGATTCGCTGCTCCAGGCTCATGTTGCCGTGGATGGTGCACACCGAGTATCCCCACGACGTGATCTTCTCGGCCAGATAGCGCAGGGTGGCCATCGCTTCTGTGAAAACAAGAAGCTTCTCGTCGGCATTGCCCTTGGTCATTCGCTCTGCGAGGAGCTCCTTCAAACGCGTGAGCTTGGTCTCCACTTCGGCGCGTTCTACTTTTTTCGCGGCGTCGATCAGGCGGTTTAATTCTTGAATCTCGTCTTGCAGCTCCTCAAAGCTTTGCGCGGTCGTCAAAGATTCAAGCGCACCCTCGATCTTCCATCGTTCCTCTTCGGGCATGTCTTCGGGGTCGCCGTAAATGTCAACCATCTCCTGTACCAGTTGGTGGTTGTCGAGCATGCCCTGCAAGCGCCTTCGCCTATTCTCGAGAGAACTTCGTAGTGCCCGCACGCTGGACGCCGCGCGTCTCTGCAGCACTATCAAA
This sequence comes from Armatimonadota bacterium, assembly GCA_015486155.1. Classification (GTDB taxonomy): domain Bacteria; phylum Armatimonadota; class Hebobacteria; order Hebobacterales; family Hebobacteraceae; genus S016-27. Next base: position 13,445 of record WFSF01000202.1, on the reverse strand, counting down.
GCCAGGGTAATATTCTGTCTGCGCCTGACATCTTCGACCCTCTGCGCGAGTCGGTAATACTTCTTTACGTAAGCAGTCACTTCGTTGTATAAGTCTTGTTCCGGCTTCGAGAGCTTGTACCCGATTGTCATGACTTCGCGCGGCGGAAACAGCCTTTTCCCATCGAAACCCTTGAGGTCTTCCTTCATGCGCCGTAGCACGTATTGTTCCCGGTCCTCCCTGAGTACACGCTCCATGCTTTCCTTGCTTGAGAAGACATTGGCATCCAGCAGGTAGAGTAGAAGCCGGAAGTTATCAGGATCACCTCGGTGTGGCGTGGCGGTCAGGAACAGTAGGTTGCTGGAATGTTCAGCCAGCACCTCTCCCAACTGATAACGCTTGGTCCTGTCAACCTTCTCGCCGTACTGGTATGCGGCCATCTTGTGAGCTTCGTCAACAATCACCAAGTCCCAGTGCGTGCCACGCAGCGTCTCTTTGATATCGTCCTGCCGGGCGAAATCAAGGGAGGTAATACACCAGCGCCGATCCTTCCAGACATTGCTTCCGTAGGAAGCATTCATCGTATTCCGGTCCACGATAGTGAACCGTTCTCCGAACCTTTCCTTCATTTCTCGCAGCCACTGAGGCTTCAGATGTCCAGGAACGACGATGAGGCAACTGTTCACGATCCTCCGCATCTTGAGCTCTTTCAGCACGAGGCCTGCCATGATAGTCTTGCCTGCGCCGGGATCATCTGCCAACAGGTAGCGCACCGCACGATGGTGCGGGAGCAAGTACTTGTAGACAGCTTCCAACTGATGGGGCACCGGATCCACCCGCGAGACATTCAGAGCGAAGAGCGGATCGAATTCAAATGCTAGCCGAATGCGGTGCGCCTCGATGCCGAGGAAGAACTCCGCGGCATTGGCATCGAAGCTGAGATCTCCCGTTGCTGTGGCGGTCTCTAGTCCCTCGACCTGTTCCTGGCTCAGAATCTTCTCGTGGATCTTCCCGGTCTCGAGCCCCCTGGCCAGCACTATATAAGTTGAACCGCTCGGCTCAACCGCGACCACTTCGACCTTCTCAGGAAAGATATTGCTCGCTATGACAGCGCCCTTCCTGAGCTTGTCCTCAATCTTGCTTGACACAACCGTTCCCCTCTCCTCTCAGTGCTCTGAGAACATATTGAGTTTCAGCTATTTAAGCCTGACGGTCATCTCGGATTGCTTTTACTTTCGGCGGGCAGTCAACCATCTTCTGCTGCCGCACCCATGCCTCCACCTCGTTGGGATCAAATCGCCAGAGACGGCCTACCTTGGAGGCTGGAATCTTCCCCTCCTTGGCCCACTGGTATACCGTCGAGACCTTGACCCGCAGGTACTCTGCCACTTCCTCGACCGTCATCAGCTTGTCAGCCACGTCACCGTACCTTCATTCTCAAATCTGGACCGTTTTCGGTTTGGTGCAGTCTATTCGAGTTTCGCTTTGTGTTTCCTGCCGATGCCAAACAGGGGAAAGTCAGCAATATATACACGGCGCTTGCTCGTATAGCGAGGCGCAGCGAAGACGCGCAGAGGACACAGGGGCTCGGAGGCAGCTGCTGCTCGGCTAGTGCGGCGGAGGTGCAGCAATCTCTCGTTAGGCAGAGCCTTGCCGCGTAGATTGTATGCACTCAAACTCCTTCATCTGCTCTTCCCCCGATTCCAGAGCCGCGATTCTTCTCAGCCTCCGCTCCGAATACCAGAGTTGCTCTTCCCGTGGCAGCTCTTCGATGTAGTCGAGCACCTGGGCTGGGAGTTTCAACAGGTTCAGGATCTGCGTCACCCTGGCCCGGCTGAGGCCGTATTGCCGGGCGATTTCGGCCTTGTTGTTCACCGCCCCGGATTCGAGCAGCGCCTGAAACTCATAGGCGCGCTGGAGGGCGGGGATGCGCTTCCTGTGCGGCTTTTCCTCAGGAGCCCTCTCAGACGCCTCAGAAGGACATTTGCGCCGAAGGCGGAAGTGAACAGAGAAGTTCTCGCAGATGACCCCCGCCGGGAGCCATTCCTCCGGTCCACGGCGGGCGCAGAGCGAGCCGTCAGCGGGGTCCACATGTGAGTGGCCAGCTGGAAGACGTTGCTCTGACCGGACAAGCTGCGAAGGGCGCGCGTGCCCCGGGCGCGCATGGCCGTAGGTCGCGCCGGATGGTGCGATCGCTGACCTGCAGTATCTCGGCCGCCTCCTGCTCGCTCAGCCGCCGCACGACCACGAGGTGCCAAGCGCGCTCCTGGCGGGCAGCGATCTCCTGTTTCTCGGTGATTGCGGGACGGCGGTTCATGGCAGGCAAGCAGGCATCCCATCTGCCCGCGTCTGACTTGGCGCGCGCCCGGCTGCTATAATGGCATCTGAAGCAGCCGCGCGAGCCGGCTGCAATAGGGGTGTAACACTCATGGCAAGCACCGACTCGGAAGGAAGGGTTACGCTTCGGGAGTTCGTCGAGGAGAACCACAGGCTCATATCGGTGCTGGGAGTACTCGTTGCCCTCTCGGCATTCTCGAGCGGCCTGCGTCCCGGCAACCTGGGCCTAACACTGGCCTCAGTGTTCCTGGCTATGGCCGTCCTGGTCATGCTCGAGCTCTGGACGGCTTTCCCTCGCGGCCACGCAACGAAGCGGCTCGAGTGGTTCGGCGTGGGCATGCTGGCGACGATGGGTCTCGTTTCCGTGTACTGGCTACTAGCATTCCGCCAGATCTGGCGCGGCGTCCTGGCGCTGCCGGTCTGGGCCGCTCTAACCACTGCCTTTGGGGCCATCATAAGTAGGCCGCGGATCGCAAGCCTGGTCTCGCGGCTACTGCGGGATAGGGGCAGGGCTGGCGAGGCCGCGTGGATTGCGCTAGCCGTCGTCATTACCTTCGCACTGCTCTATGTCTCCGTGCGACTGGCGCGTATCGCTGAGCCCATCGTCTACCATGCTCTCACATCGTTGTTCTGCTCACCATAGCGGCCTGGGGCTTCATAGGGTCCGGTCGGTCCGCTCTTCACAATCGTCGGGTCGTATCGGCTTCTTGGGGTCGGTCGTTCCTGTCCAGATAGGTAAGGCAGATGCGTTCCAGACACTGCCCCCGCCTCGCTCCCTTGCCGATTCTCCGTTCCGCGGCAAGCCCTCCGGAGCTCGCGTCGAACCCTCCACGTTTGCGACCGAAACCCGCGTGAATCTCCACCGGATTCTCCGTTTCTTGTTCGCCGTCATTTAACATGCCTACATCTAGCGCAAGCCCGCTCCGCGGTAGCTCAATCGGCAGAGTCTGTCCGCCTCTGGCTGAATTGACCACTAGGATTGGAGGTCGAAGATGCGCCGGAGGCGCATTCGAGTCCTCCCCGCGGAGCCATCCTTTGTTTCCCCTTGTGTGCGCCTTGTGCCATAGCGCTGTAGCGCATGGGGGTATGTGTCGCCTTTCCCTACTCGGTCGTGAGCATCTGCGCGCGCCGTGTGGCAGGGACTCCTTCTCGCAGGCGGAAAGTGATTCTGAAGTCGTGAGGCAGGCGCTTGTGGAGGGGAAGAGGAGATTCGAGATGACGACGTTCCGGGCAGGGTTCGGGATCCTCCATTCGGTGGTGTTCACATTGGCGGCCTTGTCGGCCGTCATGCTGTGCGCGCTCCCCGTGAGGGCGGCGACGTATTATGTGGACGCCGGCAGGGGCCGCGACTCCAATGACGGCCTCTCGCCGGCCGCCGCGTGGCGGACGCTGGACAGGGTAAACGACGCTTCCCTGAAGCCGGGCGACACGGTGCTGTTCAAGCGCGGGGAGACATGGCGCGGCCGGCTGAATGTGAAATCCGGTAAGGAAGGCGCCCGCGTTACATATGGGGCGTATGGCAAGGGACCGAAGCCGCTGTTGCTTGGTTCGGTGAACAAGAGCGCCGCCTCGGACTGGGCCAGCGAGGGCGGCAACATCTGGGTCACCCCGATTGAAGAGAAAATGGACGTGGGGAACATAATCTTCAATCATGAGCAGTCGGTCGGAGTGAAGAAGTGGGACGAAGAGGAACTCCATACGCAGGGCGATTTCTGGTATGACGAGCAGAACGCGGTCCTCAAACTCTATTCGGTCGGGAATCCGGGCGCGCGCTACCGCGATATCGAGTGCGCGCTGACGAGAAGACATGCGGCGATAATCGTGGTGGACAATGCCGGATATGTAGTCATCGAGGACCTGGCGCTGAAGTACGGCGGCTCTCACGGAATCAGCATCGTCAATTCACACCACATAATCATCCGCGGGTGTGAGCTGTCCTGGATCGGGGGTGGGGACCAGTACGGCGGAGACGCGACCGTGCGCTACGGAAATGCCATCGAGTTCTGGGCGGCGAACCACGACTGCCTCGTCGAGGGCAATCGAATCTGGGAGATCTACGATTCAGGGGTGACCAATCAGAACACGGAGGCCGGGGCGGAGCAGTACAACATCACCTACCGGAACAACGTCATCTGGAACTGCACCTACTCCTTCGAGTTCTTCGACCGGCCGGAGAGCGCGTCGGTCAGGAACATCGTCTTCGACCACAACACGTGCGCCTTCGCGGGCTACGAGTGGGGATATACCCAGCGCCCGAACAAGAACGCTTGTCACGTGAGGTTGGGGTCGAGCACCGCCTCGGTGAAGGATTTCCGCATCACCAACAACATCTTCTACATATCGAGAAACCAGTGTCTCTTCAAGGACAACTGGTACAATCAGGAGCGGTGGGACAACGTAACGCTGGACCACAATGTCTACTATCAGCGGTTCGGGAATGTCGTCAAACTCCACGGCGCGCCGGGCTGGAACTGGCACGAGTATTCGGTGGACGCGTTCTCGAAGTACCAGACGGAGCAGGGCAAGGATGCCTCGTCTCTGGCGGCTGATCCCCGCTTCGTCGACGCGAACAAACACGATTTTCATCTTGCGAAGGGGTCGCCGTGCATTGACGCCGGCGCGGCGGGTTCAGCGCCCCGCGATGATGCCGACGGCCGCCCGCGGCCGCAAGGAGCGGGCTACGACATCGGGGCGTATGAGTATGTGGGGGCGCGGACGGCAAAGTGAGACCGAACGGAACTAGACGGTGAAATACGGCAGGTCGGTCTTCGACTTCCTGTTTCGGGAGTGGCTGCTGTCCGCTGTGTTTGTCGGGCTCGCCGCGACCTCGCTCTACCTGAAGAAATCGCCGCGGCTGACCGGCTCTGAAATCGAGGTGCTGTTTCTTCTGTGGCTCCTGCTGGTGAGCGTCAAAGGGCTGCAGACGAGCGGGCTGGTGGCGCGATGGTCCAGCAGGATCGGAAGCGGCCGCCTGTTGCCGTTGAAACTGGTGGCGGCTACCTTCCTCCTGTCCATGCTGGTGACCAATGACGTGGCGCTGGTGGTCCTGGTTCCGCTGACGCTGTCGCTCGACAGCGTCAGGAAGGATCTGCTGGTCATCCTGGAGGCGTTCGCGGCCAATGCGGGATCGGCCTTGACGCCGTTCGGCAATCCTCAGAATCTGTACATCTACTGGTTTTACCACATCGATCCGTGGGCATTTTTCACCGCCATCGCGCCCTTCTCGGCCTTCTTCCTGCTGATACTCGCGCCGGCCGCCCTATGGATGGGAAATCGGGGCGGTGGTTTGCGCGAGCGCCGCGAGGAAGTCGCGCGTTCCGCCTATGTCCACGTGGGGATGACGGCCCTGGTGGCGGCCGTCATCTTGCGCCTCGCGCCGCTGGCGGCCGGCGCGTTGGTGCCGGCATATGCAGCACTCTTCGACCGCAAATCCCTGCGAGTGGACTACCTGTTGCTCGCGACCTTTCTCTGCCTGTTCGGCCTCAGCGAGAATGTGAGGGTTCTGCTCGGCTCCAGGCTGGAGCACGCCGGACACGTTTTCTTGCTTTCCGCGCTCTCCAGTCAGCTCATCAGCAATGTCCCCGCGGCCGTGCTGCTGGCCAAGCAGACGGTCCACTGGAAGGCGCTCTTGTGGGGGACGAATACTGGGGGCTTCGGCAGTCTGGTCGCCTCCCTCGCCAACCTGATCGCGTACCGGTTCTACGTGTCCCGTAATCGGGAGCGCAAGGACGTGATGTCCTTCACCATCAAGTTCGTCGGCCTCGGCCTCGTGATGCTGTCGGCGGGGATGGGGCTCTACTGGGTGATAGGAAGATAACCTGTACGCTCTCCGACCTGGGAGCAATTGTAGCGGCCTGCCCTTGTGGAGACCGCATCGCGCCTGGCATGTGCCGCAGATCTTCACCGTCACCCCCTTGGGGATGGGAGCTTTGGTCGTGGCAATCGGGGCGAATTATCCCTCGGGGGTCTGAGTTGCGCTCCGGGAGAGGTCAACACCTCTCCGGTCTGCTTTTACGAATGCCAAGGCTGCGAACCCCGCGCCCGATACGATGCCGGGCCGCGTGGAAATATCCGCGGGCGTCGCGCCGGGCGGATCGAACAGGCAACTTTTCGCCCCTGCTTCCTTGAAGCCTGCTTCTCGCGCCAGGCGCGTAATTTCCTCGCAGGTGTAAAATCTCGCGGCCGAGTAGAACGGATGCCCGGAGCGGCCTTTCTCTGCGTAGCTCCGTCCCCAGGGGCTGTCTGCGGGCACGAGTCCGACCACCAGCTTGCCTCCCGGCTTGAGCACGCGTGCGCACTCCCTCAGAGCGCGGCCTGCGTCGGATACGAAGCAAATGGTCACCACCATGACCACGCCGTCGAATGCCGCATCCAGATAGGGGAGGCGCTCGGCAAACCCGACCGCGGTTCGGATGCCCCGGCCGCGGGCATATTCGAGCACCGCGCGCGAGGGATCGACCCCATCTCGAACCCCCAGGGCCTGGGCGAAGCGGCCCGTCCCTACTCCCACCTCCAGCCAACGCCCGCGCCCGCCCGCCATCGCCTCACGCACGCAGGCGGCCTCCACCCCGAAGATGGCCCTTCCCTCCTCGGATTCGAACCATGCGTCATACCGCTCGGCCAGGCGGTCGAAGACCTGCACGGAGTCCGGCCGCGTTGAGTGAAGCGAATGGTCGCAATCCGGCGTCATGTCTCCGCCTCCAACCTCTTGATCCACCTCTCCTCTATCTTCCGCAACTCCGCGCTCTGCTCGGGGGTAACCGCCGGCTCCCGGGGGTGAGAGAGCAGCTCCTCGACGCGCGCGCGCAGCCGGTCGCCGAGGGTGGGAGCGCCGGAGGCGAGCCAATCCTCCCTGCGCTGAGGAGAGGTGAGGTCGCTTCTGGCGAGCTCCTCCCGGAAGTGCGAGAGGGTGTGGTCGTGCGCCAGGAAGTCGCCGGTGAGAGCGCACTCCTCGATCACGCCCAGGGCGATGGTCTCGGCGGACACCTCGATGCCGCGCTGGGCGCGCAGGCAGATGCCCGCCAGTTCGTTGTCCAGCACCGCCTGCTCGGGCGAGAGGGTGAACTCGGTTTCGAGCTGCCCGATGCCCCAGATGATGTTCACCCCCGCGAGCGCGTGGAGCAGACAGGTCGTGGATTTCTCCAGGGCGGACTGCTCGTCACAGATCGAGTTGTCCGAGCTGATCCAGGAGGCCGACGGCAGGCCGTGCCAGCGCGCGAGCTGCGCGCCCGCGGCGGCCGCCAGTGCGTCCTGAACGGCCCCGCTGGTGGCGAGGGCGGACCGCATGTCGAGCATGTGGGCGAACCCGAGGTTGAAGACACAGGGCCGGCCCGGCTCCAGCACCTGCAGGATGACGAGGCCGGAGAGCGCCTCCGCGTTCGCCTGGGTGAGCATTCCGGCGAGGGTTACGGGGGCGGTTCCACCTGCCAATGGCTCGGCGTTCACCATCATCGGGAGGCCCCGGCCGGAGGTGCGAAGGAACAATTCCAGCGCGCTGGAAGTCCAATGCATCGGGCTGACGATCGAGTAGCCGAAGGAGACGATGGGGCTTTCCGACAGGGAGGCGCCGTCGGAAAGCGCCTCGGCCATCTCGAGGATCGTCTCCGGGCCATCGGGCGAAAAGATAACCGGGCGCAGGTGTTTGGTGGAGTTTTCGGCGAGGATGCGGAAGCCGACGAAATCGCGCACCTGTGGGGGGTAGTCCGCCAGGCTGGCACCCACGACCCCGTGGACGTGTTCGAGCGCGTCGAGCAGGCGGGTGAATTGCGCGAGATCCTGGGATTCCATCTCGCGGCGCGCGCGCCCCCGTGCGATGCAGAGGGCATTGCCTCCCCAGAATACGGTGCCTCCGTCCGCGCCGACCTCGACGCGGCCCCCGCGCCGGTCGGCGAGGCGGAGATTGCGGGGGGCGCGGGCGACGCACTCGCGCACCAGTGCGGCCGGGATGAGCACTCGGCCGTCTCGTTCCTTCGCCCCGGCCTTCAGAAGTGAATCCAGCACACCGGCGTGATCCACCTTCACGCCCACGGTCTCCAGCAGGGAGAGACTGGAGCGGTTGATCTCGGCGATTTGCTCCGCGGTGAGCATTTCCATCGGCCGCCGTCCTCCGGGAAGGGGATTCGGTGGCGGTGGAGGCGGAACCTCTGCATTCGCAGGGTATGCGGGCGACAGAGCAGAAAGGACGCAGCACACATGACAGGAGCGAGCGAGAGAAAGGAGAGCATACTGGGCCGGGCGAGGGATTTGCTCGGTTTGCGCCGCAGCGTAGTCGCGGTGCTGTCAGTGGTGCTGTTGGTGGATATGGGCGAGCGCATGGGGGAGCGGTTCCTGCCCATCTACCTCTATGCCCTGGGCGGGGGGGCGCTCTCGGTGGGGTTGCTGAGCGCGATGGACAACGTCCTCTCGGCCGTGTATTCCTTTTCCGGGGGCTACATGGCCGACCGCATCGGCAGCAAGCGCGCGCTGATGATCTTCAATGTCATCGCCATCGTCGGCTTTCTCGTCGTGGTCGCCTTTCCTTACTGGCAGGCGGTGATCGGGGGCGCGGTGCTGTTCATCTCGTGGTCGGCGATCTCGGCCCCGGCGATGTTGACGCTGATCGCGAGGGTCCTCCCCCAGAAGAAGCGCACCATGGGGGTTTCGATGCACTCCTTCATCCGGCGGGTGCCGAGGGCGGTGGGGCCCCTCCTGGGAGGGGCGCTGATCGGCGCCTTGGGGGAGCGGCTGGGGATGCGCGTCGCCTTCGCGGTGGCGGCGGGGATGGCGCTCCTGGCGATCCCCGTCCAGCACGTGCTGATCCGGGAGGAACCCCGGAACCCCGAGGGGACGGCGCGGAGGAGGGGCCTGAAAAGTGGGCCCATCACCTTGCTCCTGGGAATGTCGCCCTCTTTGCGCTCCTTGCTCGTCTCCGACATTCTCATCCGCTTTTGCGGGCACATCCCGGCCGCCTTCGTCGTGATCTGGGCCATGAAGGTCATCGCCCACCCGGTCAGCGCCGTTCAGTTCGGCCTGCTCACCACCATCGAGATGGCGACGGCCATGCTGGTCTATATTCCGGTGGCCTATTTTGCGGACCAGAGCGCGAAGAAACCCTTCATCCTCGTCAGCTTCTTCTTCTTCACCGCGTTCCCGCTCGCGTTGCTGTTCAGCCATTCGTTCTGGATGTTGCTGCCGATCTTCATCCTCCGCGGCATGAAGGAATTCGGAGAACCCACCCGAAAAGCATTGATTTTGGACCTGGCCTCGGAGGAACAGAAGGGATCTGTATTCGGAGCCTACTACTTGGCCCGGGACGCAGTCGTCTCTCTGGGCTCCTTCGGGGGAGCGTTCCTGTGGATGATCAGCCCCACCGTGAACCTGCTTTCGGCCTTCGCCTTTGGCATCCTGGGCACGGTGTGGTTTGCCCTCAAGGGCCGCGATGTCTGAGACCGTGGCCGGGGCCCCGGGCGCCGCGATAGCACATATGACACATAAGGTGTAAAAACATGAGTGAAGTCAACGAGAATAAAGAGGGGATCTTTCACCGGGCGGTTGATCTGCTGGGGCTCCGGCGCAGCGTGGTCGCGATCTTGTCCGTGGTGCTGCTGGTGGACCTCGGGGAGCGCCTGGGGGAGCGGTTCCTGCCCATCTACCTGATGGCGCTGGGCGGAGGCGCGCTCACCGTATCGCTGCTCAATGGAATGGACAACTTTCTGTCCGCCATCTACTCCTTCCCCGGCGGCTATCTCTCCGACCGCCTCGGCAACAAGCGCGCGCTGATCCTGTTCAACTGCATCGCCATCGTCGGCTTCCTGATCGTGGTGATCTTCCCATCGTGGATGGCGGTGATCGGGGGCGCGGTGCTGTTCATCTCGTGGTCGGCGCTCTCGGCCCCGGCCATGCTTTCCCTGATTGCCAGGGTCTTGCCGCAGAAAAAGCGCACCATGGGCGTCTCCATGCACTCCATGATGAGACGGGTGCCGATGGCCGTGGGGCCGCTGATCGGGGGCGCATTCATTGTCGCGTGGGGCGAGAAGACGGGCGTGAGGGCCGCCTTCGTGGTCGCCGCGTTGGCGGCCGCGATCGCCATACCCATTCAGCAGGCCCTGATCGAGGAGGACAAGCCGGAAGCGGAAAACGACGCCGCACGCGCCGCCAAGGTCCACCCTCTGCAATTGTTGCGGGACATGTCCCACCCCCTGCGGTGGCTGCTGGTCTCCGATATCCTCATCCGGTTCTGCGAGCAGATCCCTTACGCGTTCGTCGTCATCTGGTGCATGAAGGTGATCGCCCACCCGGTGAACGCGGTGCAGTTCGGCCTGCTGACCACCATCGAGATGGTGACCGCGATGGTGGTCTACGTGCCGGTGGCCTACTTCGCGGACAGGACCAGCAAGAAGCCGTTCATCGTCATCACCTTCGTCTTCTTCACCCTGTTCCCCCTGGCGCTGATGTTCGCGCATTCCTTCTGGGCGCTGGTTCCGGTCTTCATTCTGCGGGGCCTGAAGGAGTTCGGGGAGCCCACCCGCAAGGCGATGATCCTGGACCTCTCCCCGGAGGATCGCAAGGCGGCGATGTTCGGGATTTACTATCTCCTGCGCGATGTGATCGTGGCCCTGGCGGCCTTCGGCGGCGGCTTCCTCTGGTTGATGGGCCCGAAAGTGAATTTCATGTTCGCCTTCATCTTCGGGATCGTCGGGACCCTCTGGTTCGCGGCAAAGGGGCCGAAGTATTAGCCGCGGAGGCCGTGGGCGCGCTGGGGAGAGGAGCGGCTTCGCTACGCGGTGGTCCGCGTCCGGTTTGCGTGTGCGATGGAGCGCGCGAAGTAGTCGTCGAGCAGCTCGATCTCGAATTCCTCCACCACCTGCCGGACGGTGAATTCATCCGTCTCGCTGGAGACGAGCACCGCGCCGAGATAGCCCGGATCGAATACGGACACGCGAGGGCCGTATTTCTCCTTCATCGCGTCCAGTTTGTCCCAGTTGCCGTCGAGATGCGCCACCGCGCAGTCCAGGTTGATCGTGGTGGTGACGTGGTTGAAGTAATTCGTCGTCATCGCGAGGGGGTGGCCCACCGGGGAGATCACTCCACTCTGAAGCCCCGCGATGCACGTGACGAGATGCGCGCGGCAACTATAGGCCCAGTAGCCTTGCATCAGGCCGCCGTGATACATCGAGGAGAATAGGATCAGATCGGGGCGCAGCGCCGCGTACTGAGAGCGGATCTCGTCGAAGTTCAGATCGAAACAGATGGCCCCGCCGACGCGGCCGAAATCACAGTCGAAGATGCGGGCCGCGGCCCCCGGCAGGACCTTGCCGTCCGCCGTCTCCGAGATCACCGGAAAATGCTTGTCATAGTATCCGAGCGAGCGGCCCTCGCGGTCGAAAAGCTCGATCGAGTTGCGCCGGGAGCCGTCCTCCAGGTCTCGCACATGGGGATAGGCGAGGTAGCAGTGGTTCTCCCTCGCGATGGCCGCCAGCGCCTCCGCCACCCGTCTCCCCCGATTTCGGTAGTATACATTCCGGTCTTCGAGGGACAAAGAGGAGGGACGGTCGCAGCATTCGGGGAGCAGGATCAGGTCGGGCCGGTCGGGGAGGACCTGGGCGATCTGCCCTCTCCAGTAATGGATGACTCTCTGCACGGCCTCATCGCCCGTTCCCACCTCCTCCCGGATCGGCGGCGCGGCGACCGTGCTCACTTTGACGTAGTTGGCCATCGTCAGGATTACCTCCCGCTATTCGAGGTGAAAGACCGATTTCGACACCGAGAAGCGCGCGCTGCGTGAGCGGGCGGGGGAAAGGAAGCTCTCGAAGGGGAAAAACGCTTCACCGTGCCGCAGTTTTCTGTGGTCCAGAATGGGTCGGAAAGTCACGAGACTCCGCCTGAAAGATACGCACAGGCGAATCATATAGAGCAGGCGCGAAGAAAGTCAAGGCGGATTTCTGCAAAAGTGAAGGGTGGCGGCAGGCACTCAGCCGAACTTTGGCAAAGAGATAGTATGCTTGTTGTAAGGCGAGAGGAAGCCGCGAAGGATGACCCTTCGGTCAGTACTGATAGGAGTAGTGTGTATCGTCCTGGTGATTTTGATCGTGGCCTGGGCGGAGCTGGTGACCGGCCAGATCATGATCGGATTCCTCCAGTTGCCTCCGGTGGTGGTGGCGGCGCTGTTCGTGCTGGTGTTGTTCACCAAGGGACTGAAACGCCTGGCCCCGCGGCTGGCGTTGCGCCCGGCCGAACTCGTCGTCATCTACTGCATGATGCTGATCGCCTCCATGGTCGCCTCGCGCGGGTTGATGGAGGACCTTCTGCCCACCCTGGTCGGCGTCAACTACTTCGCCAACCCAGGCAACCGGTGGGAGGAATTCTTCTTCGCCAACATCCCGCAGCGGCTGGTCCCGTGGGATGTCAGCGGAGGCGCCCATCAGTTCGTCGCGAGCGCGTTCTATGAGGGGCTGCAGGCGGGACAGCGGATTCCGTGGGACCTGTGGCTGCGTCCGCTGGCCAACTGGCTGCTGCTGATAGGAGCCGTGTATCTGGTCTTCCTCTCTCTGTCCGCCATCCTCCGCCGGCAATGGCAGGACAGCGAGCGTCTCTCCTATCCGCTGGTGCAGCTGCCCCTGGAGATGATACGCGAGCAACGGGGCCGGTCTTTTTTCAGCAATCCGCTCACCTGGGTGGGATTTGCTCTCCCCACCGCCATCTTCGCCCTCAACGGCCTGCACGGCATCTACCCGGCGCTCCCTGCCGTGAAGGTGGACATCGACCTGAACGCGATGCTGGGATCCGCGCGGCCCTGGTCGGACGTGACCTTTTTCCACGCGTATCTCTCCCTCGGTGCGGTGGGGTTCTTCTATCTGCTCCCCACGGAACTCCTATTCAGCTTCTGGTTTTTCCACGTGCTCGCGAAGTTGCAGGACGTGATGTTTTCCCTCCTCGCCTTCCCCCCCATCAGCACCCCGCACGGCAGCGGCGACGGCTATGTGGACTATCAGACGATGGGCGCCTACTTCATGCTGGTGATCTATCTGGGGGCGGTGGCCCTGCCTCACTTGAAAGAGGTGTTGAGGAGGGCCTTCACGCGCTCGGGGCCGACCGGCGCGGATGAGATGCTTCCGCACCGCACCGCGGTTTGGGGCGTGCTGGGGGGTCTG
>WFSF01000201.1 GCA_015486155.1 Armatimonadota bacterium | reverse complement strand
GTAGATGACGAGCGGGTGAATGCGGGTGCGGTCGATCAACCTCCCTGCGACATAGCTGCCCAGCGCCAGTCCTGCAAAGAAGGCGGACAGGACGGTGGCCACCGCGTAGGTGGTAACCCCGAAGACGAGCCCGAACCTCCGGCCCCACACCACCTCGTAGATGAGGCTGGTCAACCCCGATAGAAAGAAGAGGACGTATACGACCAGCGCCCAGCCGCGCCCCACGGCGGCGGATTCCCGCCGGCGCGGCCTACTGTTGTCGTTCACCATCACTGGCTCCTGAGTTGTTGGGAGTCGGCCAGGCCGCCCAGCCTGGCAGGGTTATGCGTCTCCAGGGCCAATCTCTTTTCCGTGTGACAGACGCACCTTCCTGCAATGGCGGGCGTCACCCAGCACCGGGAGGAGAAGATGATTCACGTGACAGTCGGCGTTTCCCGCGGCGATTTCACGGGCTACACCAACGACGCCATCCAGCGCGCCATCGAGGCCGCGGCCGCGCGGGGCGGCGGCACCGTGGAGATCGCCGCAGGCGTCTACACCCTCTACAACTCCATAACGCTTAGACCGAATGTACGCCTGGTGGGTTCCGGTCCTGACACCGTGCTCCGCAAGTGCGACGGAGCGGCGAGCGAGTTCGCGGTGGATGCGGACTATGGACAGACCAAGGTGACGGTGAAGGACCCCTCCGGCTTCCGCGCGGGCATGGGGGTGGTGGTGAAGGACGACCGCTCCGGCGGATGGCTGGACACCTATGCGGTCATCACCCTGGTGCAGGGCAACACCCTCCACCTGGACCGCATGCTCGTCATGGACTACGACGGCGACCGGGGCGGGATGATCTTCAACAGTTTCCCGCTGGTCGCGGGGTGGGACGTGGACGGGGTGGTGATCGAGGGCCTGTGCGTGGAGGGCAACCGGGAGAACAATCTGCCCATCAACGGCTGCATCGGGGGCGGCTATTACCTCCACAGGGCGCGGAAGTGCCGCATCGCGGACTGCATCCTGCGCGATTTCGCGGGGGACGGAATCAGTTTCCAGATCACCCAGGACATCGTGGTGGAGAAATGCGAGATCAGCGGGGTCAGCGGCCTGGGGCTCCACCCCGGAACCGGCTCCGCGCGGCCCGTCATCCGCCAGTGCCGCTCCCACCACAACGACGGCGACGGTTTCTTCCTTTGCTGGCGGGCCCAGGAGGGCCGGTTCGAGGACAACGAGTTCACGGACAACGGCCGCCACGGCATCTCCATCGGGCACAAGGACACAGACAACATCTTCACCGGCAACATCGTGCGCGGCAACGGCTCCCACGGCATCTATTTCCGCGACGAAAAACCCTCCAACGCGGGCAGCAGAAACACGTTCCGCGAGAACGTGGTGGAGGACAACACGGGCTGCGGGATCTGCATCGAGGGACACACCACCGACTTGCTCTTCGAGGAGAATGTCATCCGCGATACCCGCGCGGGCGACGCCCGCACCCAGAAGGTGGGCGTGCGCGCCGGGGAGCACACCGCCCGCATCCGCCTCCTCCGCAACCGCATCGAGAACCACCCGCAGGCCGACATCGAGGGACAGGTGGAAAAGGAGGCCTGAGCGCGGCCCAATTGTAGGGCGGGCATAGGCCTGCCCGCCGGCCGTGTGGCGGATTATGCCCGCCCTACAGCAGGGCCACGCGGCCCGCGATGCCGGAGACTACCACCCGGTAGCACAGGTCTCGGATTCGCCGGAGGCGGGCTCCCAGCCTGTGCAGGCTTACCCCCGCCGACCTCCCTGTCCTCCCGAGCCCGAGTGCCGCAGGCACTCGGCCGTGATAACGCAAGGCCTGTCCTGAACGAAGTGAAGGAGATCCATCCGGCGACGCACGCGAAGCGCGTCGCCATAAATACGCGCTCCTCCCAACAACAACGGGGTCCGCCGAAGCGGACCCCGTTTGTTTTCTGTCGTGCAACCTCGTCCGTTTACACGGACTCAGCCGCTCGTACCCTGTCCTTGCTTGGATCAGGGCAGCAGCCAACTGGCATCCGGCCGCATCGGCGTGCAGTTCTCGACGCCCTCGAAGGTGTCGCCAACCGGAGGCGTGCCGTTGAGGATCGCCTCGGTCAGGAAGAACTTGGCGTGACCATCGGCGAAGCCGAGGTTGCTGCCGCCCATGTGGCGGGTGAACTGCTTACGGAAGTTCGGGGTGGTCCAGAACAGCTGCAACAGGCTCCAGTCAACTCCGCAGTCCTGCGTGAGCGGGCAGTTGACCCAGTCGGCGTTGCAGCAGCCAGGGCTGCCGGAACAGAGACCACACACGTTCAGGTGGCAGCGGTCCGGGAACGCAAATCCGCTGACATCCCAGGCCTCCAACTGCCGGCCGCCGTCGCCCACCACGATGTACTTGGCCGGGTCGTCGATCGCCGAGGTCGGCTGATCCTTCACGTTGCTGTTCATGCTGTAGCCGGTGACGAAGACCTTGTGGCCTTCAGAGCGGTTGCCGTTGTAACCCATCGTGCTGGCCATGCGACCCTGCACCATGGAGTTGGTCACGTCGCCGCCCCAGCCCGGCGGGAAGGCCGGATAGCACGGGCCTCCGGAGTCGTCCCAGTGGCCCTTGCCCCAGTTGCCTTCATTGTCCTGGTAGACTTCCCACCAATGGCCGTTCGGGCCCATCGGCACGATGAACGCAGCGCCGTTCATCAGCGTCGCGCTCGGGCACTTCCAGATGTCGCGGTTCTTGATGTACTCGTCCAGCAACACCGGCGCGCGCAGATACGGGTTCGCGTGTGCGGTGTGGTTGCAGACATCCGGCCACGTCTTCGGGCTGCCGCCGCCCGGCGCCGTGTTGAAGTAGTCAATGATGAACCGCTCGTGCTCGGTCGGCCAGAACCGATCCCAGTCCGAGAGATACATCTGCACCGCCATGGCGATGTTCTTCACGTTGGACAGACACTGTACTTTGCGAGCGGATTCCCGGGCCTTTGCGAACACTGGGAACAGCATCGCAGCGAGGATCCCGATAATCGCGATCACCACCAACAGCTCGATCAGGGTAAATCCCTTTCGTCTTCGTAGCATCGCTAGACCCTTCCCTCCTCTAAGAGAGATAGA
Organism: Armatimonadota bacterium; assembly: GCA_015486155.1. Classification (GTDB taxonomy): domain Bacteria; phylum Armatimonadota; class Hebobacteria; order Hebobacterales; family Hebobacteraceae; genus S016-27. The sequence continues at coordinate 5,197 of WFSF01000201.1, read as the reverse complement.
GATTAGGTTGTCGTCGCGCCGGCTCTCCCTGCGGGTGGGGCAAGCAAAAAATTGTCACCGTCACCTCCTTTCCCGCTTTCTCCCCTTGCAGGGCAAAGCCGCGCCACGCACGCTTTGGAAGGTCCCGAAGGACCGCAACGGCTTGTCAGGTTCCTGTTCTTTGCTTGTGGCGCCCCGAAGAGCCTCACCAAAAGCAAAGAGCGTCCCTGTTCCTCAAGGACGCTCCCACAGTATTATACCCACAAACTCGTCATTCGTGCTCCGCCAGGGACAATCGGACCCATGCATGAGACGCGCCGAAGGGACGAAGAGGCGCAAAGTCCCACCGACCCTCCATGTCGCCTGTGTGAGAGATCCATCAGTCCGGATATGAAGCACTGCCCTTCCCGCCTTCCGGACTTGAATCTAGCAGATTGTGTCAATTCTGTCAACAATTCGCAAGGAAATTTTCTCTGAAATTCCCTCCTGCAATCGATTCACTCCCGCCGGAAGCCCGGAATCCCCCATATTTGCTGTCGGATTGTCCGCCCAAAAGTGCCCGTTTCGGGCCATAAACGTTCATTTTTCCCCCTCAGACGCGAAACAAAGTATGGTATAGATAGAGACAGCGGTCACCACCAACAGCTCGATCAGATGTACCGAACCGCTAGACAGCTCTGGGCGAGGAGCCATTCTCGGACGCGAAAGCATCGCCGCGCTTCCGCAAAGACTCCCCGCACAGGGCTGTCCGCTTTTTGCCCTGCGATCGCGCGTTCCGGAGCGCCGCCGCCTCCCCCCCTCTTTCCCGCTTCTCACTCGGCAACACGTAAGCAGAGGACCCAGCCTGCAGGCTGGGTCCTCTGCAACGATCAAATTCGACTGTCTTGTCTGGGGGAAAGCCGAGCTACTCTCCCTCTGAATCTGTCTTCGGCTGGTCCTGGCGGCCGTGGGCCTCGCCCCGGTACGTGTCCTTCATCTCTTCCTCTCGTCTGGTCTGCCGCTCGGTCGTTTGGGAGATCTTTTTCTGCTTCTGTTGCACCTCGATTGGTGAGACGACCTTCTTCTTCGTCATTTGCTCCGCGAGCGCTTCACTTGCGCTCGGCTCGGCCGCCGGCGCCTGTCCTCCGGCAAGCGCCTTGGTGGCCACGGTGCCGACCACCTTCTCACCCTGCGCCATCTTGGACATGATGGTCATCGTGTAGATACTGAGCACCAGTATCACCACCAGCAAGATGATTGCCAGTCCCAACAACGTCGGTATACTCTTGTTCACGCCTGACCCTCCTTCATCCCGTTACGGGTGTGGATATCCGTCGGCCGCCATCTCTCCCCTTCCATCCGGGGGCTCCGCCGCGGCCGCGGGCGCATCTTTTGGTTCAACCAGTCGTTGCGGCTCCATCACCTCCCATATCAGCCACCTCCTCGCATTTTTTCGCCGTGGCAGTAAGCCTCGAGCGCGAGAATGTTACCGACAAGCCGGCATTGTCTCTAGGACCCACCCCGCCCCAATGTGTCAATATGGAGACGCTGCGGTGCGGATAATGAACATGCGCTTTTGCGAATGAATCCTTCTCCAACAGCAGGAAGCCTCCACCGCCCGCCGAAGTCCGCGCGGAGTTACAACCCGCACCCACAGGAGTCGAGGAGATGGCCATGCTCCTTTCTTCGCTGGAACAAAGTCTGGTGTCCGCCCTCGAGCAGATGGAGATCATCGACGCCCATGAACATCTGGGACCAGAGGCGGAGCGCCTCGCGGTGAAGGTGGACGTGCTCACGCTATTTGGGCACTACACCCGCGGCGACCTCGCGGCGGCGGGCATGTCCGAAGACGATTACGAGACCATTCAGAACCACGACCTGCCCCTGGAGCAGCGCTGGAGGCTGTTCTCGCCCTACCTGGAGCGGATCCGCTGGACCTCCTACACGCGGGCCGCGCGGATCGCGGCGCGGAAGTTCTACGGCGCGGACGATATCAATGAGAAGACCTATCTGTCCATCTCGGAGAAGATGGCGGCCGCCAACAAGCCCGGGCTGTACGAACGCGTGCTCCGGGAGACCTGCCGCATCCGCACCGCGCTTTCCCAGTGCGCCAGCACCGACCTCGGAACCCCCCTGCTCACGCCGGTGATGCCGCTCACCACCGAATTTCTCACCTGGGAGCAGGTGTCCCGTCCCACGGTAACCTCATGGGCGGGGGCGCGCAGGCCGATGAACCCGGACGGAGAGGTGCGCACTCTGGACGACCTGCTGGATGCCAACCGCGCCTACATCCGCGCGGTGAAGGCGGAGGGCGCGCCCGGCCTGAAGATGATGTCCCATCCCTATCAACCGCCCGACCGCGCGGGGGCGGAGTCCTGCTTCCGGCAGTTGCAGCGCGGCGAGGTGGACTCCCTCCCCTGGAGCAATCCCCTGCGGGACTACGTGGTGGACGAAATGATCCGGTTCGCCGGAGAGCAGGACCTGGTGGTGGCGGTGCACGCGGGGTACTGGGGGGATTTTCGCAACCTCGACCCGCTGCACATGATCCCCCTCCTCGAACGCCATCCCACGGTGCGCTTCGACATCTACCACCTGGGCTATCCCTGGGTGAGGGAGACCCTGATGCTGGGCAAGGGCTTTCCCAATGTGTGGCTCAACTTCTGCTGGACCCACATCATCTCCCAGCGTTTCGCCAGGGACGGGCTGGACGAGGCGATTGACCTCATCCCCAGCAACAAGATCATCGGCTTCGGCGGCGACTACCACCTGCCCGTGGAGAAGGTCTACGGCCACCTGGTCATGGCGCGGGAGAACATCGCCCGCGTCCTCGCCGCCCGCATCGAGCGCAGACAGATGACCGAGGACCAGGCCCTCACCCTCGCCCGCAAATGGCTGTGGGATAACCCGGTGGAGCTGTATCGGCTGGAGGTGTAGGGGGCACCTTCATGCTACAGTGGCTCAGGTGCCCCACCTGAGCGCCCTCTGTGGGGAACCGATTCCTCCCCGCGAACTTCCCGGTCGGACGAGATCAATTCAATCATGACAGAACAGGCGGGGCAGGCTATAATCTCCATGGAACAGACTCCCTGGAGGATGGGGTTATGACCCTGCGCGAGATCGTGCAAGGGAAACGAGATGAGATTCTCCGCATTGCGCGCATCCATGGCGCGCGCAATGTGCGCATCTTCGGCTCGGCCGCCCGCGGCAACGCCTCACATGCCAGCGATATAGATTTCCTGGTAGATTTCGAGCCGGGAACCAGCCTGCTGCAACATGGCGCCCTGATCGCTGAATTGGAGGATCTCCTCGGCCGCAAGGTGGATGTAGTGCCGGAGAAAACCCTTCGGGAACGGGTCCGAGACAGGGTCCTGCGGGAGGTCGTGCCCCTATGAGAGATGACCGAGCAAGGCTTCTCGATATCATGGAGGCAATCGAGAAGATCGAACGATATTCGAACATTGATAAAGACCGCTTCGTTCGTGATGAGCTGGTCCAGACATGGATGTTGTACCATCTTCAAGTCATCGGAGAAGCGGCGGCGCAAGTCTCTGACGAATGTCGCTCCCGCTATCCCGGCATCCCCTGGCGGGCCATAGCGGGGATGAGGATATGTGCTGGTTCATGCCTATTTCCGAGTTGACCTCGACGAGGTATGGGCCGCCGTGAAAAGAGACATCCCTGAGCTAAAGAAGCAGATTCAGCAGGCGCTGGAGAGCGAATCCGCTTAGAGGCCAACTCAGCCGTACGGCTCTGTGGTATGCATAGGCGGCATCACTGGATAAAAGGTTCGCATTTCCTCCCCGCCGAACCCCCCATTCCATGCGCACTGAACGACCCAGCTCCCTTCGCGCCGATGCGGCGCTTTTCGGGATCACGGCCATCTGGGGGTTCACGTTTCCGGCGGTGCAGTTGGCCCTGCGGGACGTCGAGCCCCTGGTGTTTCTGAGCGCCCGGTTCGCGCTGGCCGCGATCGCGCTGCTGGCCCTGTTTCGCGGGCGGGCGATGAGGCTGGGGGCGCGGGGGATGGCGGCGGCGTTCGTGCTCGCCCTGTGTCTCGCCTCCGGGTCGGTGCTCCAGACCTACGGGCTCACCATCACCACCGCCTCGAAGAGCGCCTTCATCACCGCCCTCTACGTGGTCATCGTCCCGCTGATCGCGGCGGTGGGGGAGCGGGTGCGGCTGCGCGTGAGCTCCCTCCTCGCGGCCCTGCTCGCCGCCGCGGGCGTCTACCTGCTCACCAGCCCCGCGGTGAGCCGCATCAACCTCGGGGACTGGCTCACCCTGGGATGCGCCTTCGCCTTCGCCCTGCACATCCTGGTGATGGAGGCGGTCGCCCCTCGCCACGACCCCGTCGCCCTCAACTTCTGGCAGATCGTGTTCACCACCGCTCTCTGCACCCTCGCCATGGCGCCCCTCGCCCGACCGGTGTTCCCCATCACCTTCTGGACCGTCACCGCATTGCTCGTCACCGGCCTGCTCGCCACCGCGCTCGCCTTCGGCGTCCAGACCTGGGCGCAGCGGGAGACCAGCGCCACCCATGCGGCGGTGGCCTTCACCGGCGAACCCGTCTTCGCGGCCCTCTTCGCGGGAGTGATCCAGGGCGCCTGGCTGGACAAGTCGGGGCTGGTGGGCGCGGCGATGATCGTAGGCGGGATGCTGGTGGCCCAGATACGAACGGGAAAGAGAAAGTAGCACAGAGCGAAGCTCCGCCTGCGGCGGGCAAGGCAAGGTGGGCACAGGTGGGGCATTCGCCTCCGGCGGATCCGAGACTTGTGTCACTGGGTGAAAGTTTCCGGCATCGCGGGCCGCGGCCCTGATGTAGATACTGTGTTCCGCGTCAAGAGGGAGAGGGGGAGTAATTAGGATCGAAGGGGCGTCGGTGTTCGAGGACGCCGAAGGCGATATGGAGCAATTTGCCGCACACGGCGGCGATGATCAACTTGCTGGGTTTGCCCGCTTCCCGGAGTCCCCTTGCGAAGTGCGCCAGCAGAGGGTTGTGGCGCATCGCCACGATGGCCGGCCACCAGATCGCGTCCAGCGGTAGCACGCAGAACCCGTATAAGTACGCTTGCCCGCCGGCCGTGTGGCGGGGGGCCGCGTGGGGGTATCCGCCGTCGCCAAGGCTATGGCGGACAGGCATTACCGATCCCAGCGGGGATGATATAATGGAGCGCCCGCTTCTATCCCTAGGTCGGGTGGTGCTCGACCAGGACTCCGGCCCGCAGGGCTTAGGGGCTGG
>WFSF01000200.1 GCA_015486155.1 Armatimonadota bacterium | reverse complement strand
GGCGGGTATTGCTCAGGACCGCCCTGGGCTCCCACCGGATTCTCGACCGTCACGTGGGTGAGGAAATGCCCAGGATTTGCTAGCGGCCGTGCAAATATCGCGACATTGAGGCAGGACATTTGAAAGTGCGGCAGGAAATATCTTCCGAGCGAAGTATATTCTTATTCGGACATATTGATTTCGGCATACTTGTGCGGCGTAGACGTCACCTGCCCTCTGGGGAGCACAATCGTGGGACGAGATTCCCGCGACGGTCGATTCTTCAAGAGGAGAGGAGATAAGAAGGGCGTAGAGAAAAGACATTCGAGTGGCCGTGACATCCACGCCGGCCCGATCGTTGGGATCGGGCTGGCTTGTGTGAGATGACATGACGAGCCGCGCTGATCGGTTTTGCTGGCAGCGCCGTTACTGCCCCTCGCCGCCGTCATAGTCGTAGATGATCGATGCGCGTGTCCGGAGGCGGAGACCGCCATGTGCGAGTCGAAGGTTTTTCTGGCAACCTCGGAGGGCGAGCAACTGGTGTTGGAGGACGTCACCTCCATCAGCCCTGAGGGCGATGGGTACAGACTGGTGACTTTGTTTGGCGAGCGCCGCCACGTCCGCGGGGAGATCCAAGAGATCGATCTCTTGCATCATCGCGTAGTCTTGAGGCCCCCATCTTGAGAAATCCGCGCGGGATCGCGGTTTGCGGTATAGATGTTAGGTGCTAATAAGCGTGATAGCGCCGGAGATTCGCGCGCTCCATGAGCATGGACGCCGCGCATCGAGGAGTGAAACAGATGTCCGATAACAGCAAGAAGATGAGAGACCCGGCGAGCCAGCAGGCGCTGGCCGCGGCCAAAGCGGCCGAGATGGCGACCGCGCTCGACAGGTACGAAGCACAGCAACCCCAGTGCGGATTCGGACAGATGGGCATCTGTTGCCGGAACTGCAACATGGGCCCCTGTCGGATAGACCCGTTCGGGGAGGGCCCGCAGACGGGGGTGTGCGGAGCGACGGCCGATACCATCGTGGCCCGCAACCTGTTGCGCATGATCGCGGCGGGGGCCGCCGCCCACTCGGATCACGGGCGGGACGTCGCTCATACCTTCTTACTGATGGCGAAGGGGGAAGCCAAGGACTACACCATCACGGACGAGTTGAAATTGCGCCAGATGGCGGTCGAATACGGGGTGGAGATCGAGGGCAAGACCTCTCAGGAAATAGCGCTCGCGCTGGGCGAGCTGGCCCTGGCCGAGTTCGGCCAGCAGGAGGGCGAGCTGAAGCTGGCGGCGCGCGCCCCGGAGAAGCGCCAGCAGCTGTGGCGCAATCTGGGCGTGATGCCCCGGGGCATTGATCGGGAGATCGTGGAGTGCATGCACCGCACCCACATCGGCGTGGACGCCGACTACCGCAACATCCTGCGCCATGGAATCAGGACCGCCCTGGGGGATGGATGGGGCGGTTCCATGATCGCCACCGACCTCCAGGATGTCATGCTCGGCTCTCCCGTCCCCATTCGGGCCAAGGTCAACCTAGGCGTGCTGAGCAAGGACAAGGTGAACATCGTCGTGCACGGGCACGAGCCCATCCTTTCCGAGATGATCGTGGAGGCCGCGCGGGAGCCCGAGATGCTCAAGCTCGCCGAGGAGAAAGGCGCCAAGGGAATCCAGTTGAGCGGTCTCTGTTGCACCGCCAACGAGGTCCTCATGCGCCAGGGCATTCCCGTCGCCGGGCAGTTCCTGCAGCAGGAGCTGGCCATCGCCACCGGCGCGGTGGAGGCGATGATAGTGGACGTGCAATGCCTCATGCCCGCGCTTGCGGACGCCGCGCGTTGCTTCCACACCGAGCTGATCACGACCTCGCCCAAGGGGCGCATGCCGGGGGTGAGGCACATCGAATTCGACGAGGAACACGCTCTGGACGTGGCCCGGGAGATCGTGCGCGCGGGCATCGAGAGATTCCCGCAGCGCAGGCAGGAATCGGTGAACATTCCCGAGCACACCATGGACCTCGTGGCGGGGTTCACCGCGGAATACGTGTTCAAGCTGCTGGGCGGCCGCTTCCGCCCCTCCTACCGCCCGCTCAACAACGGCATCATCGAGGGGCGCCTGCGTGGGGTGGCAGGAGTGGTTGGCTGCGTCAACCCCAACATCCAGCCCGTGGATTCCGGACATGTCGAGATGGTGAAGGAGCTGATCCGGAACGACGTGCTGGTGGTGCAGACCGGGTGCTCGGCGATCGCCTGCGCCAAGGAGGGCCTGATGACCCCGGAGGCGGCCTTCCAATATGCAGGCAAGGGGCTCCAGGAGATCTGCGAGACGGTGGGAATCCCGCCGGTGCTGCACGTGGGCTCCTGTGTCGACAACAGCCGCATTCTCATCGCCTGCTCCGAGATGATCCGGGAGGGAGGGCTCGGAGAAGACATCTCCGACATGCCGGTGGCCGGCGCCGCCCCGGAGTGGATGTCCGAGAAAGCGGTTTCCATCGGCATGTACGTGGTGGGGTCCGGCATCTTCACCGTGTTCGGGACGCCGCTGCCGGTGGGCGGCTCTCAGGCGGTCTACGACTACCTCACCAAAGAAATGGTGGACGAAGTGGGGGCCGGCTGGGCCTTCGAGAAAGACCCGGTGGCTGCGGCGAGGCTGATGATCGAACACATGAACGAGAAGCGGGCGGCGTTGAAACTGCGCCCAATGATGTATGAGCCTGAGAAGACGACCGCCTAGGAGGATAATCGAATGCCCAGGGTCATCTGCGACAACGAGCGATGTCTGGCCTGCAAGGCATGCGAAATCGCCTGCGCGGTCCAGCATTCTGCGGCAAAATCTCTGGCAGGGGTGTTTGAAGAGCCCCCGCGGGTGCGCGTCAGCCGTCTGCCGGAAGCCCGCGGACTGCCTCTGCGGTGTATGCAATGCGAGGAGGCTCCGTGTGTGATGGCCTGCATGTCGGGCGCTCTGCAGCGGGATGCCGAGACAGGCCTGGTGAAGCACGATGCGGATAAATGTGTGGGGTGTTGGATGTGTGTGATGGTCTGTCCGTTCGGCGGGGTGCGGCCCTTGCGCAGTCGAGGCGTGGTGACGAAATGCGACCTCTGTGAGGGCGAAGAGACCCCCGCCTGTGTGGCCGCCTGCCCGACGCACGCGTTGAGCGTGGACGAGACGACGGCCGAGGAGGTGTGAGACGTGGCCTACGTAATCATCGGCAACAGCGCGGCGGCGGTTTCGGCGGTGGAGGCGATTCGGTCGGTTGACCGGGATACCCCCATATCCCTCTACTGCGACGAGCAGGCCCCCATCTACTCGCGGTGTATGCTTTCCTACTATCTTGCGGGGCATGTGGAAAAGGACGACCTGCGGTTCCGCGACGACGGCTGGTATGAGCGAATGGCGGTGGAACCCCATCTCGGTTCAGCGGTGACCGGCTTGGACGCGGACCGGAAGAAGTTGCGGCTGGCCGACGGATCTGAGGCCTCCTACGACAAACTGCTGGTGGCCACCGGCGCCAAGGCCCGCTCCCTGGGGCGGCCCGGCGAGGAATTGCCGGGGGTGTTTCGGCTCCGCAACCTGCCGGACGCCGAGGGCATCGTGGCCCGCCTGGGGGAGGCGAATCGCGTGGCCGTGCTCGGGGGAGGGCTCGTGGGATTGAAGGCCGCCTATGCGCTGCGGGAGAGGGGGATGGAGGTGAGCGTGCTAGTGCGCTCGGACCATCTCATGTCCCAAGTGGCGGACGCCAGGGCCGGAGACCTCATCCGGGAGCGGCTGGAGGAGAAGGGGATCGAAGTTCGCACCGGAGTGGACGCCAAGGCGATCGCCGGAGACGGGGGAGTGAAGGCGGTCGAGCTCTCCGAGGGGGGAGCGGTCGAGTGTGGGATGGTGGTGGTTGGCAAAGGGGTGGATTCCAACCTGGACGTGGTGAAAGAGAGCGGAATCGAGGCCCACTGGGGCATCGTGACCGATGAGCACATGCAGACCAGCGCGCCGGAGGTCTACGCGGCCGGAGACGTGGCGGAAACGCGGGACCTGCTCACCGGGGAGCGCACCGTGAACGCCATCTGGCCCAACGCCTCCGAGCAGGGGCGGGTGGCCGGATTCAACATGGCGGGACGAGAGCGCACCTATCCCGGGAGCCTGGCGATGAACTCCGTGGACTTCTATGGGCGATCCCTGATGGCGGTGGGCAAAGTCCGCAAACTGGACCAGGGCGCGGAGGAGGTGGTTGACTACCAGCCGGAGAGAGGACGATATCGCAAGCTGGTGATCCGGGACGGCCGGCTGATCGGCCTGCTCATCGTGGGAAGCATGCAGGGCGTGGGCACCGCGCTCGCGCTGATCAAGGCCGGGGTGCCGGTGGCGGAGATTCAGGAGGTGTTGCTGGCCGAGGATTTCGACTACGCCAAGATACTCCATCTGGTCAAGCAATACCCGGAGGCCTTCGGCAGGCGGGAGTTCCTGCTCACCGTGAAGTCCGCGGTCGGTTGACGCCCGCAGGAGATGGAGTCTGGCAAGGGAGGCAAGAACGGCTGTGAAGAGCGACCTCGAAATAGCACAAGCTGCAACCATGAAGCCGATCGCGGAGATCGCGTCGGAGCTGGGCATCGCCGACGACGAGCTGGTCCCCTACGGCAAGTACAAGGCCAAGGTCGAACTCAAGATCCTGGAGCGCCTGAAGGACAACCCGCAGGGGAAATACATTGACGTCACCGCCATCACCCCCACCCCTCTGGGCGAGGGAAAGACGGTTACCACCATCGGCCTCTCGCAGGCCCTCGCCAAGATCGGCAAGAAAGTCGCCACCTGCATCCGCCAGCCCAGCCTGGGGCCGGTGTTCGGGATCAAGGGAGGCGCCGCCGGGGGCGGCTACTCCCAGGTGGTCCCCATGGAGGACTTCAACCTCCACCTCACCGGGGACGTGCACGCGGTCAGCATCGCCAACAACCTGCTGGCGGCGATGATTGACGCGCACCTCAAGCACGGCAATCAGCTCAATATCGACCCGCGCACCATCTCCTGGCGGAGGGTGATCGACCTCAACGACAAGTGGGGCGTGTACAACATCGTCTCCGGCCTCGGGGGCGAGAATCGGGTGCCGCGGGAGACCGGGTTCGACATCTCGGTCGCCTCCGAGGTGATGGCGATCCTCGCGCTGGCCACCAGCCTCCAGGACCTCCGCCGGCGCCTGGGCAGAATCATCGTAGCCCAGACCTATGACGGAGAGCCGGTCACCGCCGAGCAACTCAAGGCGGCGGGCGCCATGTGCGTGCTGCTCAAGGACGCCCTGAACCCGAACCTGATGCAGACCCTGGAGAACACCCCGGTGTTCGTCCACGCGGGGCCCTTCGCCAACATCGCGCACGGCAACAATTCCGTGGTGGCCGATCAGATCGCTTTGAAATTGGCCGACTACGTGGTCACCGAGTCCGGCTTCGGGGCCGACTGCGGCATGGAAAAATTCATGAACATCAAGTGCCGGGTGAGCGGCCTGGTCCCGAACTGCGTGGTGATCGTCGCCACCGTGCGGGCACTGAAGATGCATGGGGGCATAGGGCGGGTGCGGCCGGGCAAACCCCTGCCCGAGGAGCTCACCACCGAGAATCTCCCCGCGCTGGAGAAGGGATGCGCCAACCTGGCCAAGCACATCGAGAACGCGAAGCTCTTCGGCGTGCCCGTGGTGGTGGCCGTCAACCGCTTCACCGAGGACACGCCCGCGGAGATCGAGCTGATCCAGAAGATGGCCGTGGAGGCCGGCGCCGAGGGCGCCTACCTGTCCGAGGTGTGGGCCAAGGGGGGCGAGGGCGGCCGGGAGCTGGCGGAGGCGGTGGCCGCCGCCTGCGAAAAGCCGAGCAATTTCCGGTTCCTCTACTCGGAGGACGCCCCCATCAAGGAGAAGATCGAAACCATCGCCACCAAGGTGTACGGGGCGGAGGGAGTGGACTATTCCCGGCAGGCGGAGGCCAAGATCGAGACTTTCACCAAGTGGGGGCTGGACAAACTGCCCATCTGCATGGCGAAGACCCACCTCTCGCTCTCACACGACAGCGCCCTCAAGGGAAGGCCGACCGGCTTCCGGGTGCCCGTGCGAGACATCCGGCCCAGCGCCGGGGCGGGCTTCCTGTTCCCCTTGCTGGGCACCTTCAGCACCATGCCCGGCCTGCCCAGCCGCCCGGCCGCGGTGGATGTGGACATTGACGAGGAAGGACGCATCGTCGGACTCTTCTAACGATGAACTATCTGGAGCGACCATTGGGAGAATACCTGGACGCGCTCGCCTCCGGGGAACCGACCCCGGGCGGAGGCAGCGCGGCCGCGCTGGCGGGGGCGCTGGCGGCGGCCCTCAACAGCATGGTCGCCAATTTCACCGTGGGGCGGGAGAAATTCGCCGCGGTGGAAAAAGAGGTGCGCGGTCTGCTCTCCCGGTCGGAGGAGCTGCGCGCCGAGCTGCAGCGCCTCACCCAGGCCGATACGGAGGCCTACGGCAAATATGCGGCCGCGGCTAGATTGCCCCGGGGAACCGACGAGGAAAAGGCGGCGCGCAGAGAAGCCATGCAGGAGGCGCTGCGGGCCGCGGCCGAGGTTCCGCTGGCCGCCTCGGTCGCCGCGCACGAGGTGATAAAGCTCGCCGCCGCGCTGGCCGACAAGGGAAACCCGAACCTGATCACCGACGCCGGGGTGGCCGCCAAATTCGGGCTGGCCGCGCTGGAGTGCGCGGCCCTGAACCTGGAGATCAACCTGGTATACCTTGGGGATGGGGAGTACGCGGCCGCCCGGCGCAAGCAGACGGCTCCGTTGTTGCATGAAGGCGCGCACCTAGCCCAGCAGGTGTGGGAGGAAGTGAACGACCACTTGAGAGAGCAGGCAAAATGAGCGCAGTCTTGCTGGAAGGTAAGCCGATCGCGGAAAAGATCCGCGCCCAGGTCAAGGCCGACGTGGAGGCGCTGAAGAGCAAGGGCGCGGCCCCCAGACTGGTCGCGGTGCTGGCCGGAGACAACCCCGGGGCGAAGTTCTATGCGGGGGCGCAGGAGAAGGCGTGCGCCGCCGTGGGGATCGAGTACGAGCTCCGGCAGCTGCCCGCTGACATCTCGCAGGACGACCTGGAGGGCGCCATCCGGAAGCTCAACTCCGATCCCGCGGTGAACGGCGTGCTTCTGCTGATGCCGGTGCCCAAGGGGCTCAACGGCGCGGCCGCGCAGGCGATCATTGACGAGAAAAAAGACGTGGACGGGGTGAGCCCGGCGAACCTGGGGCGGGTGGTGCTGGGGCGGCCGCGGCTGGCCCCCTGCACCGCGATGAGCGTGATCGAGCTGGTAAAGGCCTCCGGGCTGGACATGTACGGCAAGGAAGTCGTAGTGGTGGGCAGCAGCGAGATCGTGGGCAAGCCCGCGGCCCTGTTGCTGATGGACAAGTACATCACTGCGGACGAAGATGGCAACACCGACAAGCTGGCGGGGGCCACCGTCACCGTCTGCCACATCGGCACCAGCGAGCGGGGAGACCTGGGCGCGCACACCAGGCGGGCGGATGTGCTGGTCACCGCGGTGGGGGTGAAGCCCGGCCTCATCACCGGAGACATGCTCAAGCCCGGCGCGGTGGTGATTGACGTCGCCACCATCCGGGTCAAGGACCCGGAGACCGGAAAGACCAAGACCTACGGAGACGTGGACGCGGAGGCGGCGAAAGAGATCGTCGCCCAGATCACCCCCGTGCCCGGAGGCGTGGGGGCGGTCACCACCGCCATACTGTTGCGGAACACCGTCGCCGCCGCCAAGTGGCAGCGCGCGGGATGAACTCTCGGCTGGCGCCGATCAGGAGACGCGGGATGGCTGAAGAGAAGCGAGTGCAGGAGCACCCGGCCGTCTGGTTCCAGGCCTCGGGCTGCTCGGGGTGTGTGGTTTCCGTGCTCAACGGTACCGCGCCCACGGTGGCCAATCTCGTCGTGGACCAACTGACGCCGGGACACCACGTCAACCTCCTCTTCCAGCCCACGGTGATGGCGGGATCGGGCGAGGTGTCCCTCAACGTGCTCACCGCCGCCGAGCGTGCGGAAGATGGGTATCTATTGGTGGTGGAGGGCGCGCTGCCGACCGCGGCCGGAGGACTCTTCGGCCGGGCGGGAGCCGTCGGAGGCGGTGAGACCACCATGCACCAGCGGGTGTTGGACTTGGCGAAGAAGGCCCAGGCGGTGGTCGCGCTCGGGACCTGCGCGGCCTACGGGGGGATGAGCGGCGCGCAGCCCAATCCCAGCGGATGCGTGGGTGTCTCCCAGGCCCTGAAGGAGGCGGGAATCGAGGTGCCGGTGATCAACGTCCCCGGCTGTCCCCCCCACCCGGACTGGTTCACGGGAACCGTGGCCCATCTCCTCCTCTTCGGCCTGCCCTCGTCGGCCGAGGTGGACGCGGCCGGTCGGCCCAGGCGCTTCTACGGGAAACTCATCCACGATCTGTGTCCCCGCAGAGGCGATTTCGAGGCCCACAAATTCGCTCAGGCGCCCGGGGAGCCGGGATGCCTCTACGAACTGGGATGCAAGGGGCCGTGGACCCACGCGGACTGCCCGGAGCGGCAATTCAATGCCGGATCGAACTGGTGTGTGAAGGCCGGTTCCCCCTGCCAGGGTTGCGTGGAGCCCTTCTTCCCGGACATCTCCTGCCCCATCTACCGGAAACTCGACCTGGAAGAGCTGCCCCGGGTGATCAGGGACGAATCCGGACGGCTGGCGACCAGCGCCCGACCCGTGGGAGGACGGGTGAAGAGCCTCCCGCAGGAAGGTTGGAGCCATGGCTGAGACTCGCACCATCACGATAGACCCCATCACCCGCATCGAGGGCCACCTGAAGGTGGAGGTGATCACGGAGGCGGGCGTGGTGAAGGAGGCGCACTGCTCGGCCTTGCTGTTCCGCGGCTTCGAGAACATCCTGCTCGAGCGGGACCCGCGGGACGCCGCCCTGCTGGTGCAGCGGGTGTGCGGCGTCTGCCCGGTGGGCCATGCCGCCTGCTCGGCGCTCTGCCTGGACGACGCCTTCGGCGTGGACGGATCCGTCCCCGACAACGGCCGGGTGATGCGCAACCTGATCCTGGGCGCCAATTTCATCCAGTCCCACATTCTCCACTTCTACCACCTCGCCGCGCTCGATTTCGTGGATGTTGCGGCGGCCGCGGATTATGAGGGCGCGGACGAGTCCCTGCGCGGGGTGCGCGATTTCATCGGCCGGGGCGAGCTGGCCCCCTTCGTGCCGCGCTACGAGGGCGACTACCGGCTCTCCAAGGAGGCGAACCAGGCGGCCACCGCTCACTACGTGAAGGCGCTGGAGGCGAGGCGCGCCGCGCACGAGTTGGGGGCGATCTTCGGGGGCAAACTGCCCCATGAGGTGGGGATCGTCGTCGGCGGGGTCACTGAGGTGCCCACCTC
>WFSF01000199.1 GCA_015486155.1 Armatimonadota bacterium | reverse complement strand
CTGCGGCCGATGTCGAACGCGTCCTGGACTTGATGGGGGCGGCCGCGGCGGAGGCGCTGCTGGGAGAGTCGGGAGACGCTGACGCCCAGAGCCTGGACGAACTTACCATGCACCTTGCGAGCGGAGGCATGCGGCTGGATGCGCCGCCCCCGCTTGCCGGGGCGCTGTCCAGGAGGTTGCCGGAAACTATGCCGCAGTCCCTGCGGCTTAGCTCGGTGGACGACACCTGGGAGACATGGGAGTGCGGCGGTCAGACCATTCCGTTTCGTCCGGAGCGCCGCTGGCTACCGCTGGCCAGGCTGGTGCAGCGCGTTATCGGCGGCTGGTAATCCGGCGCAAGGGCTACGGCGAGAGGAGAGGACGCAATGCGAAGGGTGCTACAAGCGCTGGCTGAGATGGTGCGGGCGGCGCTCAGGGGAAGCCGGGAAACCAGGCTCAACGCCCAGGAGCAGGACGGGCCCCGGGAGGAAAGCCGCCCGGAACAGGAGGCTGCAGAGCCTGAATTCCGCGAGGTCAGTCGCCGCCGCCTGGGCCCCCGGGCTTCCTCAGCCCCCGGCTCACTTGTCTGGGAGCAGGAGCGCATCACGTTCATGGACGGGATAACCCAGACCGTGGCCGATGAGACGGTGCAGTGGCGCTGCAGCTGCGGGGGCGTGGCGGGCGACAAGGAGCGCTGGGTGACGGGGGTGTGCGCGGTGTGCGGAGCAGTGGTGTGCGAGCATTGCGAAGTGAGGTGCGAGCGCTGCGGGGTGGTGGTATGCCGCAGGCATGCGGTCCGCTACAAAGATCACACCTTCTGCCCGGAGCACCGAGCGCTGATGTACTGGCTGGTGTTCTGGAGGGTGCTGGAATGACCTGGGCCACATGGGCTGCTCTGCTGCTTTACCTGCTGTTGTGCCTCGGCCCGGCCCGGCGCGTGTTCCTCGGGCAGTGGCGATTCACCATCCCGGCGAGCGCGGCCGGATGGGCCACCGTGTTCCTGACGCGCAACATGCCGGTCGCGCGGGAGGCGTGGTGGGCCCCTCTGGCGCTGGGTTTCTGCGTGGGACTGGGAGCAGGAGCGGCCGGCAAGCAGTGGCTGGACGAGGTGCTGGGAGGAGGAAGATAGCATGGCTTCGATATCGTGGCTGGAGGAACTGGCGGCTCTCATCGGCACGAAGGACCCGCGGGTGAGGCGGCTGGTGGAGAATGCAAAGCGCTACCCGAGGGCCCGCGAGAGCGCCGAGCGTCTGCTGCTTGCGATGTGCCGGAGACAGGGCATTGACCTGGGGGAAGAGCCAGTGTTCGACGTCCCCGCGGAGTTGTCGGAGGAGGGCATCCTGCTGGGTGACGTGCTGCGGGGCGACCACCCGGCCGGCAAGTACCGCCATCCGCTGAGCGAGCTGGGCGGGCACATAGGGGTGTTCGGGACCACGGGGTCCGGCAAGACCAGTCTGGTGGCGCATCTGTGCGAGCACTGGATGAGGGCGGGGCTGCGGGTGATAATCCTCGACGTGGCCGGGGAGTATGGGTGGCTGGCAGGGCTGTTTCCGGCTGACGAACTGTTGCTGCTCAACGCGCGGACCTTCCCGCTGGCCCTGTTCGAGAATCCTCCAGGTTCGTGCCTCGATGACCTGGCCCGGCTGTCCCAGGTGGTGGGGGTGCTCAGAGAGGGGCTCTACCTTAGAGACGGCAGCTGCAATCTGCTCCTGAAGACCGTAGGAGACCTGTACCGGGAAAGAGGCGTGCTGGACGGCTCCAGGGACTATCCGCTGGCCGCCGATGTTTTTCAGGCGCTGATAACCCGGAAATTCTCAGCGCAAAGCCGGCACGCGGGATATCTGGAGACGCTGGTGAACCGGTTCCACGGGCTTCTGCAATCCTTCCCCGGCATGAACGCGAAAAGGTCGGCGGTTCCGGCCGAGCTGCTGAGGCGCTCCGCGGTCATCTCTCTCGCAGATCTCAGCCCGGGGGAGATTGAGGTGTTCACAGGGCTGTTGCTCTCCTATGTGGCGTGCAGCATCGAGGGGAGCCTGCAGCGCGAGACGAGTCTGGTGATGGTGCTTGAGGAGGCCCATCTGGAGGTGTCCCGGCAGAAGATGCAGCGCTTCGACCTGGGCGAACCCATCGCGGTGAGGAGCCTGCGGACTGCGAGGAAGTACGGGCTGGGCCTGGTGGTGGTGGACCAGGTGCCCAGCGAACTGCCCGCTGCGGTGCTGGGCAATCTGGGGACGCGCATCGTGTTCCGTCTGACCAACCATCCCTGCGTCAGAGCTGTGGCCTACTCCATGGGGCTGGACCGCGCTCAGGAGACCGCGCTTGCAGAACTGCCGCGCAGAAGGGCCGTAGTCCAGACCGCGAGCATTCCGACCCCGTTCCTGCTGCAGGTGCTGGAACTCCGGCCGCGCGAATACCCCTCGCGGGGAGAGCTGGAGCAGCGCAGACGCGAGTCGCTGGAACTGCTGGACTATGAGATGCCGGCAGAGGACGTGCGGACGGTGCTGCTCGGAAAAGCGGGGCCTGCGAAGCCGGCGGCATCTGAGACCGAGATACGGGGGCGCATGCACAAGGTGCTGGCCCGCATCTGCGAGTTTCCCTGCGAACTCATTCCGGAGCGCTGCGAAGTGCTGGGCATGGAACGGGCGGAGGAGTATCGGGCCCGCCAGGCCCTGGAAAAGCTGGGGCTGATAGAGCTGGGGGACAAGGTCGGGGCGCGCTGGCAGCTGTACGTCCCGACCGCGAAGGGAGTCGCCTGGGCCGAGCGGCTGGGCGTGCCGGTCCGCCGGTTCAAGTCCGGGGTCGGGCACGAATTCATGGTCAGGCGGGTGCAGCAAGCCCTGCAGCGCTCTATTCCCCAGATACGTTTCCTTGGGGAGGGCAAAGGCATCGGCATCGGCCGGGTGCAGCCGGACCTGCTCGCAGCAGTCAGATGGGCGGATGGCGCGGGGCCGCTCACTGTTGCGGTTCAGGTGAGCAGCACGAACACGGCGCGCTATGAGGCGGACCGGGGCCTGGAACTGGCGGGCATCGAGTACGTGGACCGGGTCATCATCGTGGCCAGGAACAAGGGGGCGCGGGCGGCGGTTGTAAGAGCGCTCGATGACGCGGCAGCCGGACGGACGGCGCAGGAGGATTCTGAGAACGGGGCCGGTCGGGGCGCAAGGGGCAAGATTGCCGTCCTGGACTTCGACACATGCCTGGCCCCTGGCTTCGACTGGGTTGCGCTTCTGGGAGAAGACACAGGCGAAAGGGACCGGACGCGGGCGCGAGTCGGCGGGTCAGGCGCGGCCGCACAGCCGGAGACCATGGGCGGGAGAGAGCGGGGGACGCCCGGAGACAGGGATTCGGGAGACGGGCACTGAGGATTGAGGAGCGACACAGATGGACAGACGGGCAGATGGAGGTTCGAGACAGAGATTCTGGATACGGAGGGACGAGCGGGTTTGCGTTGGCGCAGGGTTGCGTTGGCGCAGGTTACGGGGTGCGGGATTGCATTGGCTCGGTGGCACGCGCTTCTTTGCAGGTTTGATACTAAGGACTTGATTGAGAACATGGCTGGCAAGTCGGCTGATAGCTTGGGTAAGGGCTTCGCTACGAAAAGAACATGATTTGTAGGTCGGCTAAGAACACCGCTAAGAATGTGATGTGATGTGATGTGATGTGATTAGCGGCTCGACCAGGGGCCTGGCCTAGCCGGGAACGTGGTCGACGGGAACGTGGTCGACGAGAACGTGGTCGATGAGAACGTGGTCAACAAGTTGGCTAATGGGTTAGTGGGAGCAGATATTTTCATTGGTTAATCGGTGAAGAAGGTGCGCGAATGAAAATGAACAGCCCCTATCTGATGTTCTGTCCCCTTGAACAAGAGTTCGTGATGACCAGCGAACAGTGCGTCCATTGCCTGTTCTGGGACGGACAGGAGTGCATGGTGGCATCTTCCGGACTGCGGAAACGACGCGGATACGGGCCCACGCTCCGGCGCATTCAGCGCAGGCTCACGAAGAAGCGTCCCCCGCGCCGCGGAGGGCGCGGCATCCGCGTGCCAGCGGTCTGGGAGCAGTGGCCCCGCGGAGAGGCCGGCAAGGAGCAGGCCATGTTCGGAAGCGACGAAGGGCAGATGGCAAGCGAGCCGCCCGACGCTCCGGTGGCCGGCAGCCAGGTGCCTGAGCAATTTCCAGAGGTCCAGGATGGGCAGAATCCGGGCCTTGATCAGGGTGGATTGTCTGAGGGTGCCGCGGCGCCAGAAGGCGACCCAGGAGTGGGAGGCGTTATCCCCGAGATACCCGTCGAGGCCACGTTGCCGCTTGCAGAGCCTAGCATCCCGGATCAGCCGCCGGAGGTTCCAGGTTTGCCGGATACCGGGCCAGCGCCACCGGGGGCCGATGATCTCCCGGAGCCCCCAGAGACGGGACCGCGAGGAGAATTGCCCTAGGTCAGGAGGCCGTAACCGATGACGAGCGCGAACATTTATAAATCGGAGCGCGCATTATTCAATATGGGCGTGGAAGAAGCGCTCGAGTTGCTGGACGCGCTGGACCGCCACCAGGCTGTGGACCGGCCCAGGGTGCAGCAATACGTGCTCAGGGCCTTGTATGAACCGCAAATAAGAAGCGGAACCCAAGAGTATGAGGTCCTGGAGCGACAGATGTACAGAGAGCTCGACCGACTTCCCCAACCGTCACCACTGGCGGCAAGGCCTGAAACGGTGGCGTATTTGCGGCGGGTGCTCGAAACCATTCGCAATCCGCGGCGAGGGCTGTCCCCCGGCCGTGTTCCCTTCGACGGTTTCTCACCCCAGGCCTATGCAGAACTGAATTATCTCCTAGGCCCGGCTGGTCGCAAACGCCTGGGCATCTCAGGGTCTTATCCAACGATGGTTCCGAGCCGGCGGCGAACGCGGGCCATACTCCAGGACGAATGGGATGCCGAGCAGGCGGCTATGGGCCGGGCCTGGCGGGGAGACGACGGCCTGCCAGAGACGCCGGGTGCTGATCCGTTCGACGACGAGTGGGATTCCCCGCCAGAATCCTCTGACTGGGACATGTCACCGGTGGAGCGCCCGGGAATATCCCGCAGGCGACCCGGATACGAAAGATAGGCCAAGGCACCATGTGCCCGAAAGAGACAGGCGATGCAACCTGAACTGACAGTTTCTTATCGGCAGGTTCGGCACGACGGGCCAGACACCGAGAAAGAGATGAAAACGCATTCTCTCTCGGTGTTCACGTTGCCCGCGGCCCAAGATTTCCAGTACGTGGACTTTGCCTCGCGGGGTTTGCGCGGCTTCCGCAATCACATCGTATCCGTGAATCAACTGCGCGCCCTCGCAGACAGGTATGCCGAGCGCGACTGCTTCTGCACCTACTACCTCTTCGATTCGGCTCTGCTCGACTACGTGCGCGGCAATGGAGGCTCCGTGGCCGGCTATCAGGGACCTTGCGATGCGCGCTTCCTGCCCCTGGACATCGACTCGGACGAGCTGGAACGCAGTCTGAACACTGCGCGTCATGTCTGCGGGTTCTTGCTCGACCGCTGGGGCGCTTGCGAGGAGAGCGTCCTCCCCTACTTCTCGGGTAACAAGGGGTTTCACATTACCATCGCCACGGCGCTGTTCGGCAGCCCGGACCCAAGCGAGAGGTTGCCCGAGACCTACCAGGAGCTGCGCAGATTGATTGTGAGGAAGGCGCGGCTGAAGTATCCCGACACAGTGGACCTTGGGATCGGGGATCGCCTGCGTCTGCTGCGTCTGCCCAATACCCGGCACTCCAAGTCGGGACTGTACAAGGTGCCACTGAGCTTGCAGGAACTGTTCGAATCCGGCCCGAGCGAGATCGTGGACCTGGCTCGGGCGCCGAGGCCAACGCGACTGACGGACCCGACCGGCCTTGTGCCGCTGTCGGACGTTGATCCGGTGCCCGGGGCCGTAGACCTGTATGAGCAATGCCTTGCTCTGGTGTCGGAGCGAGAGAGCCAGAAGCTGCCGGGGGCTGCTACGTTTCTCACCCGCGGAGAGCTCTCTGACTTCTTGTGTGAGGCGGAGCAGAGACTTTACCAGAGCGGGGTGGCCGAGGGTGCCCGGTCCGCGATGGCGCTTCGGTTCGCCAGCCGGATGCGGGCGGCGGGATACCAGCAGGAAGAGGCCGCGCGGATGGTGGCCGGCTGGAACCGACGCAACCGGCCCCCGCTGCACCAGGGAGAAGCGCGGCGCATTGTGAAGGTCGCCTACGCTTCCGAGAGCCCCTACGAATTCGGATGCGGCACCGGCCGGGACGCTCCGCCTCATACCAGGCTGGTGTATGAGGTCTGTCCCTATCCCAACCGGCTGGATTGCCACAAATTCCGCCTGTTCGTGGCCGGCGCACAACGACGGCCGGACAAGGATTTCTCGTAGAAGGACCCGGAGTCAGCAAGGTGAAATTCCGGATCACGGACAACCTGCCTGACCTGTCTCAGGAGGTATACGCCGAGGAGGTCTCGCTCTTGCTTCCGGCGGCGGAGCTGATTCTGCCACCAACGGGCGGGAAGTCCAAACATGGCGTGTCGTCCGGGGAAGGAGTCAGCGTCCATGAGAGTGGTTCTGTACGCAAGAGTGTCCACTCTCCGTCAGGCGGAACGTGACCTGTCGGTTCCGGACCAGCTTCGCCAGCTCCGGGAGTACTGTCGCCAGCACGGACACGAAATCGTGCGCGAGTTTCGCGAGGAGGGGGCTTCCGCCACCGATGACAACCGGCCTGCCTTCCGGCAGATGATCCGCTTTGTGGTGGACAAGGACTCACGGGTGGAGGCGATTCTGGTACTCACCACTTCCCGCTTCTTCCGGGATGCTTTGGGGGCAAAGGTGTACAAGCGCCGCCTCAAGCGGGAGGGCATCCGGGTGGTGAGCATCACGCAGGAAGTCTCCGATGACCCCACCGGCAACTTCATCGAGGGCATCTTTGAGCTGCAGGACCAGTACGAGAGCGACATCAACGCCTACCACACGCTGCGGGGCATGAAGGAGAACGCGCGCCGCGGTTATTTCAATGGCTCGAAGCCGCCCTTCGGCTATCGGGTGGAGACGATCCAGGACGAACGCGGCAACCTCAAGGGCCGCTTGGTCCCGGACGAACGCGAGGCCGCCATCGTGCGCAGGATGTTCGACCTCTATGTCAACGGCCTGGACGGCCGGCGGGTGGGTGTCAAGCAGCTGGCAGAGATCCTGAACCAGGAGGGGCGTCTCTACCGGAAAGGGCACAAGTGGTCGAAGCAACGGGTTCAGAACCGGCTCTGCGACCCGGTCTACATAGGCGAGTACTACTTCAACAAGAAGGACGGGCGCACCGGAAAATGCAAGCCGCGCGAAGAATGGATCCCGGTTCCCGTAGAGCCGATCATTGACCGCGAGCTGTTCGAGAAAGCCAAGCGGGTGAGAGAACATTATCGGCCTTCGGCCGAGCTTCCGCCTTCGGTCGCGGGTTCACCTCTGTTGCTGACCGGCCTGCTCAGATGTGGCAAGTGCGGGGCCCGCATGACGCTGGAGACGGGAAAAGGCGGGGCTTATCGCTACTACAACTGCTCTAACTACCTGCGCCGGGGGAAATCGAGCTGCCCGGGCAACCGCGTGCCGCAAAGGGAGCTGGAGCAGCAAATCCTCGAACACCTGGCCGACAAACTGTTCACGATTGAGCGCATTCGCGGCCTGGTGCGGCAGCTGGCGGCAGAGCTGGCCAAGTTCAGGCGGAGGAACAGCGAGAAGATTCGGCCGTTGCGGCGTCAGCTGGATGATGTGCGCGCCCGCATCAAGCGTCATTACGAGGCCATCGAAGCGGGGGCCGTGGACCTGCATCTGGTGGGAGAGAGGATTAGGGAGCTGAAGCAGGAGGAGGCGGACCTGGCGGCCCGGCTGGAACAGGTGGACCGGCCGAAGCAAATTCCGCCCTACCTGTTCAAGACCGAGAACCTGCAGAAGATTCAGGCCAATCTCCGCCAGATCTTCCTGTCAGACCAGCACGGTCTGGCAAAGCGATATCTGAATCTGCTGCTCCGCCGGATAGAAATCGAGGGGGACGAGGTGCGCCTGCAGGGGGACACTTCGGCGCTGTGCGCCCTGGGAATGGCTCCAGACGACAAAGGAACCGTTCACCATAAAGTGCCGGTTCCCCCGGTTGACCTATCGTGGCTCCGCGGGGAGGACTCGAACCTCCAACCTAGTGGTTAACAGCCACCCGCTCTGCCGATTGAGCTACCGCGGAGCGTCTTGTTATATCTATCTCAACAACCTCGTGGTTAATCCGCCTCCGGCGGACTCTGCCGATTGAGCTACCGCGGAGCGCGCTGGGAAAAGGTTACCACAACTCCAGGATGGCAGGCAATACCTCACGACAATCAACGTCTAACGAGGTTGCCCATTTTCCAACGCGTCCAACCATTCCCTCCCCTGACCGGATTTCAGAAAGCGCTCCCGTCGCATCGCCTCTGAACGGGTCGAGAACTGCTCTGCGTGGAGAAGCATCCACGGGCGATAGGGGGCGGTGGAGAACACTTTTCCGTCGTTATGGCGCGCTACGCGGCGCTCCAAATCGTCGGTCTGACCAACGTAACGGCGCTTCGCTGTATAACTTCGCAGTACGTAGACCCAGTAGGGCATCGGCACAGTCAACACGCTGTCTCCGCGGCGAAGACTCGAATGCGCCTCCGGCGCATCTTCGACCTCCCGCGAGCTAATCCGCCGCAGGCGGATTAGTCTGCCGTAGGCAGACCGATTGAGCTACCGCGGAGCGCGGCACATAAATCTTAGCACATCCCCCGAGGTCCGCGCAACGGTTTCCGGGTTCCTCTTTTGCGGGCGGGCGACTGTTCGATGCGCCCTCTCGGACTTTGGAGCGCCGAAGCAGGGAACTATGGGAGGGGTTCCGAAGATGTGTGCCTGCGTTGAATTCACATCGACAGGAGTTTGGCATTGCGCAGCACGGGTCTTCGTATCATCGCGCCCGATCCCAAAGAGCACGGAGAGCCTCTCGCTCGGCTGTGCGCCGAGGTGTTCGCCGGGATGGGCTATTATGACATTTTGAGGGACTACCGCGGGGTCTATCTCCACGGTTCCCACTATGACTGGAACACCACCCGGATCGGCCTCATCGGGGACAGGATAGTGACCCACTTCGGCGTGTTCGGTTATCAGATGCGCATCGGCCGGGCGCGGGTGCGCGTCGGGGGAGTGGGCGGCGTGGCCACCGACGGCGAGTTCCGCAAGCGCGGCTATATGGCGCGGACCGCAACCGCCACTATCGAGGCGATGCGGGAGGCCGGCTATCATTTCACCATGCTCTTCGGCATCGGCAATTTCTATCATCGCTTCGGGTATGTGCGGGCCTGGGCGGAGACGGATTTCTACGCCAACACCGCCGATCTGCCCCAGGATCGCCCCGCCGTGCGCCCGCAGCGTTTCGCGCCGCGCCCCCGGGCCGACATCGACCGCCTTTACAATCGTTTCAATGCCACCACCACCGGCACCGCCGTCCGCCCCATCTATCGCAAGGGCTATCCCTTCTGGGTAAAACCACAAGACGGCTATCTCTGGCGTGATGCCGACGGAGAGCTCGCCGGATACGTCATGGTCTCCAGGCGGGGGCACCAGTTGCAGTGCTCTGAATACTGTGGTGACGCGGAGCAGGCGCTGCGCGTCCTCTCCGCGCTCGCCCGCAGACACGCCTGCGACACCGTGTACTTTCACACCCTCCCCTATTTCAGCGACCTGGCGCGGCTGCTGCGCCGGGGCTCGTGCCGCACCGAGACCCGCTATCGCTGGAGCGGAGGGGCAATGATGCAAGTGCTGAACCTGCGCAGCGCGCTCGCGGCAATGGAGGTCGAGCTCTCGCGCCGGCTCCGCAATTCCCCGTATGCCGACTGGGCGGGTGAGATCTTGGTGGCCGACGAGCAGGAGCGCGTCGGGCTGACGATCGATGCCGGCCGGGTAAAGGTGGGGGATCCAAGGAAGACACGCCACACAATCCGAGGAGGCCGGCATATCGGCCAACTGCTCCTGGGAAGCGACCGGCCGGATGAGATCGCCGCGGCCGGCGGGATCCGGCTCACCGGAGACGCGCTCCGGCTGGCCGAGGCCCTGTTCCCGGAGCAGCGGCCGTCGCTGGCCTCAGTGGACTACTACTAGCGGGGAGAAGGGGGCAACACAGGCTATCCCGGTGTGGTTCGCGGCACGGACGTTTCGAGGTTCTTCACCACCTCGTCATCCCAGGCGACGCCCAGTTCCTGCAGGCCGATCAGCGCGGCCCCGATGACGGGCTCGAACTTCGGCCGCTCCAGCTCGGCCTGCGGATGGGTCTTCTTTATCTCGGCCCTGACCATCTCGAAGAAGGGGCCGCCGCGGCTCACCAGCCCGCCGGTGGCGGCCACCCGGTAGGGATCCGCGTCCATCCCCAATACCCTGGCGGCGGTGGTGACCAACAGGGCGAGCTGCTCCGCGCAGTTCTGGATAATACCCCGGGCCACCGGATCCCCCTCGTCCGCGGTCCTCATCACCAGCCGACTGAGCGCGGCGAAATTCTTCCTCACATCCGGATTCTGATAGATAGTGGTAACCGCGTCCCGCATCACCTTCACGCCAAAATGCGCACATAGGTTGTCCAGCAATTTGGTCTGAGGCCCCCGCCCGTCCTCCGCCCAGAAGGCCGCGTTCACCCCTTGGCGGGCCATATCGTAGGCCGAGCCCTCGTCCCCGAT
>WFSF01000198.1 GCA_015486155.1 Armatimonadota bacterium | reverse complement strand
CCCCCGCAGCTTCGCCAGCGGCGCCTCCGCCGGCCCCAGCACCTCCACCCCGCGCGCCGCCGCGCGGATCTGATCGGCCACCTGTTGGGCGCGGTCCGAGGCCTCCTGCTCGTCCGCGGAGCTGACCGTGATGCTCACCAGCTGCGAGAACGGCGGATAGTTCAGCTCCCTGCGCGCCTCTATCTCCTGCCGGTAGAACGCCTCGTAGTCCTGCTCGGCGGCCGCCAGAATGCTGTGGTGTTCCGGCTGATAGGTCTGGATGAGCACCTCGCCCGGCTTCTCCCCCCGGCCCGACCTCCCCGCCACCTGGGTGAGCAACTGAAAGGTGCGCTCCGCCGCCCGGAAGTCGGGCACATTCAGCGAGCGGTCCGCGGAGATCACCCCCACCAGGGTCACCCCAGGGAAATCGAACCCCTTGGCCACCATCTGGGTCCCCACCAGCACATCGGTGTCCGCGCGGTGGAACCCCCCCACGATCCGCACGTGCGCCCCCTTGGTGCTCACCGTGTCCCTGTCCAGCCGGCCCACCCGCGCGCGGGGGAGCAGCCTCACCAGCTCCCGCTCCACCCGCTCGGTCCCGAACCCCGAGAACCGGATCTCCACCCCCCCGCAGTGCGGACACGCGTCCGGCGGGGGCATCGCCAGGCCGCAGTGGTGACACCTCACCTGCCCCGCCTGGCGGTGGAAGGTGAGCGCCACCCCGCAGTCCGGACAGCGCGCCGCCTCCCCGCACATCGGGCACAGCAAGAACGTGGCGAATCCGCGCCGGTTCAGGAAGAGGATCGCCTGTTCCCCGGCCTCCAGGCACCGCGCCATCGCCTGCCTCAGGGGAGGGGAGAAGATCGCCGGCTGCGCGCTCCGGCCCCTCATGTCCACCACCCTCACCCTCGGCAGCGGCCGCTGCTCCACCCGGGTGGGAAGCCGCAGCAGCCGGTGCCGCCCCCGCTCCGCGTCGTAGAACGCCTCCAGCGACGGGGTGGCGCTGGCCAGCACCACCGGGCACCCCGCCAGCTCCCCCCGCTTCAGGGCCACCTCCCGCGCCAGATAGCGCGGGGCCTGCTCCTGCTTGTACGAGGTCTCGTGCTCCTCGTCCACCACGATCAGCCCCAGCTTTCCCGTCGGCGCGAACAGCGCCGACCGCGCGCCGATCACCACCGAGGCCTCGCCCGACCGGATCCGCTCCCACTCGTCCCACCGCTCCCCCGTGGACAGGGCGCTGTGCAGCACCGCCACCCGGTCTCCGAAGCGCGCCCGGTACACCGACACCGCCTGCGCGGTGAGCGAGATCTCCGGCATCAACACGATCGCCTGCCGGCCCCTGGCCAGCGCCCGCTCCATCGCCCGCAGGAACACCTCCGTCTTCCCGCTGGCCGTCACCCCGAACAGGAGGAAGGAGGAGAATCTGGGCTCCTCCGCGGCGGCCGCGATCTCGTCCACCGCCTCCCGCTGCTCCGGGGTCAGGGTGGGAGGGGAATCCGCCTCCGCCTCCGCCTCCCTCCAGGGGGTGCGGCGGATGGTCCTCCATCTCACCTCCAGCAGGCCCGCCTTCAGCAGCGCGTTCACCACCGACGACGACACGCCCGCGCGCTTCGCCAGTTCCGCGGGAGTCAGGGCGCCCTCCCGCAGGGCGGTCTCCAGGCAGGCGACGCGCTTCGCGGCCCGCGGCGGAGCCTCCCGGCAGTACCGCCGCGCCGCCTCCCGGTCCGGGACCGCCGCCAGCCTGATGCGGCGCTGCCGCGCCGTGGGCGGCCGGAGCGCGGCCTCCTCCTCGATCACCTGGTGGGCCTTGAGCAGTTGCAGGACCCGCGACAACCGCGGCCCGGGCAGCGCCCTCCGCAGCGCCCCATGGCTCACCGGCTTCCCCGCCGCCTCCAGCGCCCTCAGCACCGCGCCCACCTCGCGGCGGGCGCGGAGGGAGGCGGGGATCTCCTTCCCGGTCAGCCGAAACCTGCGCGCGATGCGATACCGGCCCCCATGGGGGATGAAGAGGCGCAGCGCCTCCCCCAGTTCACACAGATACCGCTCCGCGATCCACTCCGCCAGGGGAAGAGCGTCCGCGGGGAGGATGGAGCCCCCCTCCAGCACCGCCTCCACCTCCTTCAGCTCGGTTCGGTCGGTGCGGCCGCGCAGGGCGGCCACCACGCCCGCCACCGTGCGAGGGCCGAAGGGCACCAGCACCTGTGAGCCGGGCTCCACCCGGCCGGCCAGGCGCGCGGGAAGGCGGTAGGTGAACAACTGGCTCAGGGCGCGCCCGGGGTCGGGGAGCACCTCCACATAGTCCGCCATCTTGCCTCAACTGGTGCGCTGCGGCGCGGCCCTGGGGCCGCGGGGCGACGCCTATCCGCCCACGGCCTTCTTCAACTTCTCGGCCATGTCCGTCTGCTCCCACAGCACCGGCAGGTCCGTGCGCCCGAAGTGACCGTAGGCGGCGGTGGCGCGGAACTGGGGCCGCCGCAACTGCAGCTTGTCGATGATCTCCCGCGGCCGCAGGTCGAAGAGCTCCAGGCAGGTCTTCGCCAACTTCTCGTCCTCCACCACGCCGGTCCCGAAGGTGTCCACCCAGAACCCCATCGGGTCCGCGCGGCCGATGGCATAGGCCACCTGGGTCTCCACCCGATCCGCGAGTCCGGCGGCCACGATGTTCTTCGCCACATATCTCATCATGTAACTCGCCGAGCGGTCCACCTTGGTGGCGTCCTTGCCCGAGAAACATCCCCCTCCGTGGCGCCCCATCCCCCCATAGGTGTCGACGATGATCTTGCGGCCGGTGAGTCCGGTGTCGGCCAGCGGCCCCCCCCGCTCGAAACTGCCGGTGGGGTTCACCAGGACCTCGGTGGCGTCGTCCATCATCTCCGGCGGGCAGATGGGCTTCACCACCTGCTCGAAGATGTCCGCCCGGATGCGCTCGTGGTCCACTCCGGGGCTGTGCTGGGCGGCGATCACCACCTTGTTCAGGTGCACCGGGCGATCGTTCTCATACCCCACCGTCACCTGGGACTTACCGTCCGGGCGCAGATAGGGGATATCGCCCAGCCGCCTCACCTCCGCCAGCCGCCGCACCAGCTTGTGCGCCAGCATGATGGGCATCGGCATCAGCTCGGGCGTCTCCTTGCAGGCGTACCCGAACATCATCCCCTGGTCCCCCGCGCCCCCCACGTCCACGCCCAGCGCGATGTCCGGGGACTGCTCCTGGATCGCGGTCAACACCCCCGAAACCTCGCTGTCGAACCCGAACTTGGCGCGGGTGTAGCCGATCTCCTGGATGGTGCTCCGCACCACCGCCGGAATGTCCACATACCCCTTGGTGGTGACTTCCCCGGCCACGATCGTCAGGCCCGTGCTGATCAGCGTCTCCACCGCCACCCGGCTCTCCGGGTCCTGCTCCAGCAGGGCGTCCAGGATCGCATCCGAGATCTGGTCCGCCATCTTGTCCGGGTGCCCCTCCGTCACCGATTCCGAGGTGAAAAGATAATGCTCTGCACTCATGCGACAGGTCCTTTCTCGCCGGGCCGCGGAATATTCCCTTCAGCCCCGACCGTCCGATCTTTACCCCGCCCCCCGCAACTCCTTCACCACCTCCCACACCGCATGCGCGAAGGCCGGCTTGGGCATCTTCTCCAGCCGCACCTCGCCTCCCTTCGCCAGCAACATCACCCCCGCGTTCTCCTCCGACTCGAAGCCTATCCCCTCCACCGAGACATCGTTCGCCACGATCGCGTCGAGGCCTTTATCCTTCATCTTCTCCCTGGCGCGGGGGAGGAGGTCCTCGGTCTCGGCCGCGAACCCGACGACGATCTGCCCCTCCCGCCGGGCGCGGGCGCACTCCGCCACGATATCCGCGGTGGGGCGCAGCTCCACGGTGAGCGGCCCCGCGCCTCGTTTCATCTTCGTGGGTTCCGCGCGCGCGGGCGCGTAGTCCGCCACCGCGGCCGCCGCGATCAACACATCGCACTCCGGGAAACGCCGGGTGACCGCCTCCCGCATCTCCTCCGCGGTGGTCACCCTCACCACCTCGCACCCGCGCGGGGGAGGCAGCTCCGTGGGGCCCGATACCAGGGTAACCCGGGCCCCGCGTTCCGCCGCGGCCCCGGCGAGGGCATAGCCCATCCTTCCGCTGGAGCGGTTCGAGATGAACCGCACCGGGTCCAGCGGCTCACGGGTCGGCCCCGCGGTGACCAGCGCTCTCAGCTCCTGAAGGTCCCCCCGCCCCGCCGCGCGCGCCACCGCCGCGACGATCGCCTCCGGGTCGGCCAGCCGCCCCTGTCCCACCGCGCCGGAGGCCAGCTCCCCCTCCTCCGGCTCCACCACCACCGCGCCCCGCGCCCGCAGCCGATCCAGGTTCTCCCGGGTGGCGGGGTGCAGGTACATGTTCGTGTTCATGGCGGGCGCCACCACCAGGGGGGCCCGCGAGGCCAGCGCCACCGCATAGATGAACTCGTCGGCCAAGCCCAGCGCGAGCTTTGCGATGGCGTTCGCGCTGGCCGGAGCCACCACCACCGCGCTCGCCCGCTGCGCGAGGGAGACGTGTTTCACCTCCCACTCCTCCGGCGCCTCGAACATGTCCACCGTCACCGGGTTGCGGGTGAGGGTGCGCAGGGTGAGAGGGGTGATGAACTCGCATCCGGCGCGGGTGAGCGTGGCGTGCACCTCCGCGCCCGCCTTCATCAGCCGGCGCGCCACTTCCGCGCCCTTGTAGGCCGCGATGCTGCCTGTGATGCCCAGGACGATCGTCTTCCCGGCGAGGGGTCTATCCATTCTTCTCCCACTCTATCAACCGTTTGATGTCCCTCCGGCTCACCCGCGCCCGCTCCGCGGTGAGGATCGCCAGCAGCGTCGAGGCGGCGCGGGACACCCGGTCGTTCACGATCACATAATCATACCGGTCCAGGAAAACTCTCTCCTCGCGGGCGACCTTCAGCCGCTCCTCCTGGACCTCCTTCGGCTCGCTCCTGCGCCCCGCCAGGCGCCGCCTCAGCGCCTGCCAGGAGGGGGGAACCATGTAGATCAACACGGCGTCCGGGCGGCGCTTGCGCACCTGCATCGCGCCCTTGACCTCGATCTCAAGCACCACATCGTAGCCCTCCGCCAACTGCCGGTCAACCCAGAGCCTGGGCGTCCCGTACCGGTGCCCCAGGTACTCGGCGTGCTCCAGCAGCTCGCCCCGCCGCGCCATGGAGGCGAACTGCCCGGCGGTACGAAAGAAATAGTGCACCCCTTCTTCTTCCCCGCTCCGCGGCCTGCGCGTGGTCACCGATATCGAGCGCCGGATCCGCCGCGCTGACTGCGTCCTTCTGGCCATGGCGGCGTCCACCACCGTCCCCTTCCCCACTCCGGAGGGGCCGGACACCACCACCAGCAGCCCGCTCCCCTCTCCGGGGCCGGAGGCTCTCACAGGTTGTTCACCCACTTGATGCGGTTGCCGATCCCCCGCACTCCGGGGATGCGCAGGATCAGGTTTTCGATGATCTCCATCTCCTTCTTCCTGTCCGGTATCTTCTTGGTGGCAGGTGGGTCCCATCTTGCCCCCAAGGTAGGCGATGTCATGGATCACCCTCACAGCCAGCCTCGTGGTGTTCAACTCTCTCCCGATGATCTAGCTCTTCACCTTCCGCGTCAGCGGCGCGTCTTCAGGCCTGGCCATACCTCCTCAGTCCTCTTCTCATTGGTGTCCGGCCCCTACCACGATTCTCGTCGCCGACTGGCCGTGATAGAGATTGGGGCCCGACTCCAGCTTCACCACCAGTTGATACTCCCCGAGCCTCTTCGGGATCAGCTCCAGCGTTCCCGCCGCGCTCTCTCCGCCCGCCAGATCCGGCAGATCGAGCGCCCATCTGCCCCTGTCCTCGACCCATCGGCCCGGCCCCCGGGCGGGAGCCCGGATCTCGAAATCCCGGAGGGATTCCTTGTCTATCAGCAGCCGCACCTCCTTCGCGGTGACCGCCGACACATTGCGCACCTCCCACGCCACCGCGCGCGCGGCCCCCACCTCCGCCGGGCGGTCGTCCACGGTCAACTCCAGCCTAAGCGTCGGCCTCGGCGCGGGCGGGGGAGGAGACATCTCCCTGAGTTGCCACAGCGCAAGCGCCATCGTGAACACGGCGGCCGCCGCGCCCACGGCGATCCACAACCACAAGCCTCTGCTCCGCACCACATGGGAGGAGCGGAAACAGTGGAAACTGCACGGGGGCGTCGCCTCCGGGCCCACCTCGAACAGACCCGCCACCTCCGGGTGCGTACAGATCATCTGCTGGTCATCGAACCATCGACAAGCGCCGCACTTCGCCAGATTGTCCTGGCAGCCAACGCAAAACGGAAAATCCGGAGCATCCGTGTCATTGATCGCGCCGCACCGAGTACACCTGACCTGGGGCAATCTAGCCTGCCTCCGCCACCCCTGCCGTAGGGCGGCCAGTCCTGCACCCGCCCTCCTCCGCCGTCAGACGGGCTCTCCCCGACGGCGGCCTCACGCGCCCGCTGCGCCCCTTCGCAGGGCGCGCCGGGCGCGGGCGCCGCCGCCTGCCACCGGCGCGATTATAGTCAGGCCCCAAGACAGGTGTCAAGGAAAGCAGGCGGCCCAGGGACTCGCGGCGCGACACGGCGTCTTGCGGCTGCGCCGCCTCTCCGCGCTCAGGCCGACAACGCGGCCGCCAGGGGAGCGGGCGCCGGAGCCGCCTCCCCCGCCCGCTCCCTCGCCGCCGCCCACAGATACAGGCAGGTGTAATAAGCGGTGCGCACGTACTGCGCAAAGGCCATCACCACCGCCAAGAACAACCCCGCCGCCACCAGCGCCAACACCCCCGCCTCCAGGCCCGCCGCGCGAATGATCAGTAGGACCGCGAGCATCGCCGCCAGCGCCGCCGCGATCATCACGAT
Source organism: Armatimonadota bacterium (assembly GCA_015486155.1). Lineage (GTDB taxonomy): Bacteria > Armatimonadota > Hebobacteria > Hebobacterales > Hebobacteraceae > S016-27. The sequence goes on along the minus strand of WFSF01000198.1, from coordinate 536 downwards.
CCTCGTCACCACCGTCACCGCGATCTCGCCCATGGCGATGGGCAGGAACTGCCTGGAGTGGAGCTCCCTCGCCCGCTCCGCGGCCCTCCTCAACGGGACGTCCTCCAGGATGATGACGGGGAGCAGCAGGAACGACGCCACCGTCCACGCCTTGTCTATCGCGTCCGCCGCCAGCTCCCCCAGCCCGCCCCGGCCGCGCCTCCTCACCGCGCTGGTGAACGCGGCCACCACCGTCGCCACCACGGCCAGCGAGACGATTCCCGCGAAATTCTTGACACAGTCCGCGAACGCGCGGCCCAGCCGCGCGTCCCGCCCGTGCAGGGCGACGTCCACCAGATGGACCGTCATGCCGGTGAAGAAATAGGTGACCAGGTAGAGCAGCAGTGTCAGCCCCGCGCCCGCCGCCGCCAGCGCCCACGACTGCTTGTTCCCGCCCACCTGCTCCCACAACCCCGTCGCCTTAAGCGCGACCACCGCGAGGCCGATGATGGCCGCGCTGGCCAGCACGGACAGCAGAGAGGGAATGATGAGGTCCT
>WFSF01000197.1 GCA_015486155.1 Armatimonadota bacterium | reverse complement strand
CTCCTCTCCCATCTCCACCCCCAGCCGGCCCGCCGCCTCGGAGACCTCCCTACTCCCGATCACCGCCACCGCCGGCCCGTTGAGGTCCGCCTCGCCCGTCCACCACAGCACCGGGGGCGGCGAGCCGGTGGCGAGAAGCCGCGCCGGATATTCCTCGTCCGACCACAGAAGCGGATGGACTCCCTCCTCGTCCAGGGAGGCGATTTCCTCCGACACGCGCTCCAGTCGCCGCGGCAAGCCGCCGATCTCCCCCGCAAGCGATTCCGGCAGGCCCGCGGCCCGACACACCTCCTCCGGGTCGCGCTCGATCGCCTCCAGCGCGGTGCCGAACTCCGCCAGCAGACGCTTGAATCGGGCAGGTCCGAGTCCTGCTATCGAACTGAGGGCCACCCAGGCCGCGCGCTCCAATCGAGGCCTCCTATCGAAATCGAGTCTTGGTCACGGCGGCCACCATCACCTCGCGGGCCCCCGCCTCCATCAGCACCCGGTGACACTCCTCCAGCGTGGCCCCGCTGTCGTACACATCGTCGATCAACAGCACCCTCCGCCCCCGCACGAACTCCTCCCGACGCACACGGAACGCCCCTCGCACGTTCTCCCTCTTTTCGCCCCAACTCTCCAGGTCTTTCTGCGCCGAGACTCCCCTCCGATAGGCCAGAAACCGCGGCAGAAAGCGAATCCTCAACTCCTTCGCCAGCGCCCCAGCCAGATCCATCGTGGGCTCAAACCGCCCGAACCGCCTGCGCCCCGGCACATGCACCACCATCTCCGGAAGATTTCCCCCCACCTCCTCCTCGATCGCCTCCGCCAGCAGTTTCGCAATGACGCGGCCCGCATTCCGCTGCCCCGCGTACTTGAAGCGTCCCAGCAGGTCTCCCGCAACCGTGCGTTCGTCTGCGTCAGGCTCTGAATGCATTCCCAGGGCCAGGCCGTGCTTCCACGGCCCCGGAAGGGCCACCGGCTCCACCGGGTACAGGTTGAAGGGTAGAGGCGCGGGTTTTTCACCCACGAGCGCGCGCCGAAGTGCCTCGAACCAATTCCCCACCGTTCTCTCCGCCTACCCCGCCCCCGCCGCGCGCAGCCGCTCGAGTTCCTCCGGGGTGTCCACTCCGGGCGAGAGGTGGTCCACCGGGACGACGCGGATGCGGTGGCCGTGCTCCAGCGCGCGCAACTGCTCCAGTTTCTCCGCCTGCTCCAGCGGGGTGGGGGGCAGCTGCGCGAAGGCGAGGAGGAAGTCGCGCCGGTAGGCGTAGAGGCCGATGTGGCGGAACCGCTCGACGCCCGCGCCCTTGTCCCGCACGAAGGGAATGGGCAGGCGGGAGAAGTAGAGCGCATATCCCCGCCGGTCGCACACCACCTTCACCACGTTGGGGTTGGCCAGCTCCTCTAACGTCTCGATGGGGCAGCAGAGCGTGCTCATCGGCAGCGCGGGGTCTTCCTGCAGGGGGCGAACGGCGGCCTCTATCGCCGCGGGCTCGATCAGCGGCTCGTCCCCCTGGAGGTTCACCACGATCTCCGCCTCCAGCCCCGCGGCCGCCTCCGCGATGCGGTCCGTGCCCGAGGGGTGATCCGCGCGCGTCATCACCACCTCCGCGCCGAAGCCGCGGGCGGCCCCCGCGATGCGCTCGTCATCGGTGGCGATGAGCACCCGCCCCACCGATTCCGCGCACCGCGCCCGCTCCCACACGTGCTGAATCAATGGCTTCCCCCAGAGATCCGCCAGCGGCTTCCCCGGGAACCTGGTGGAGGCGTAACGCGCGGGAATGATCGCCACAATCTCGGACATGACAAGTCCCCTTCCTCGGTCCGCCATTCTACCAGACCCCGCCGCTGCTGCAAAGCCACCCCGCCGGAGAGGACCGCGGAGCTGTAGGGGGGCTTTCTGCCCGAGGCAGACAAGTCCCAAGCCCGCCATGGCGGGCATGGGTCCCTAAGCCTAGAGGGCCGGGATGTGGCTAAGCCCGCCGAAGGCGAGCCGCCATGGCGGCCGTAGGCCTAGCCAGCGGTCTGCCGCAGGCAGACTTTAGCCATATCCCCGCCCTACAGCAGGCAGACCGGCGGGACGATATACCCGCCCTACAATTGGGGTTAGAAGGGGACGAAGGACTGGAGTTCCCAGAGGGTGCGTTCCGTTTCGTCCTCGCTCCAGCCGATGGCGAGTCTGGGTTTGATCTCGTAGTCGATGCGGATGGTGCGCGCCGCGCTGGGGTCCCCGAGCGCGCTCACGTAGGAGACGGTGACCCGGCTGAAAAGTTTTTCTCCCACGCGCAGGCGGATGGGCTTTCCCACCGAGAGGTCGAAGGCGAACTCGCGCACGCCCAGCGCGCCGCCCAGGGAGGGGAGAATGATCCCCGTTATCTCCGCCCCGCCCCCGCCGTTGCCCGGCCCGCGCAGCAGAGAGGAGAGGTCCTGGCTCCCGCGGGCTGAGGGTGTCGCCACCGGGCCTCCCAGGAGGGTGAGGACATAGGCTTCGTCGAGGTGGGGGATGGAGCGCGCGTTCCAGCGGAAGGGCGCGGAGGCCGTCTTGGAGAGCGGCCCTTCGCTGGAGGGCGGCGGGTAGATCTGTCCCTCCGGGTTCAGGTAGACATAGTAGTCACCGGCTCTGCCGTCCGCCTCGGCGCGCAGGCTCACGCGCGGAAGCGGGTCCTCGGGGCCGCGCTGGATGGCGACCTCCCCCTGCCGCAGTGTGAGCAGCGCGTTGGGGAAGGCGAGCACGCCGCGGCGGGATTCGAAGCGGCCGTCCAGGGTGAGTTTGTCGGGGGAGAGCGCGCCCCCGATGTCCAGACAGCCGGGCCCGGGCTTACCGGCGAGGACCGCGCGGCCGGCCGGTTCGACGTGGACGGCGGTAGGCCGGTCCCGCGGCCCGTGCCTCAGCCATACGTTATCCCCCACCGCGATGCGGACCTGGAGATCGGGGCTGAAGATCGGCTTAGGACCCCACGCCGGCCGCACCCCGGCCAGGGCGAGAGAGAGTTCGGCGTCGGATACGACGATGGGGTCACTCTTCGGGGTGCGCAGGAGCGGGCGCCCGGTGTCCGCGCGGTTCGTCAGCGCGAGCGCTCCGTCCAGGCGCGCCTCGCCCATGCCGGGCAGACGCAGCCGCGCGCCCTCCAGCCGCGCGGAGAGATGGAAGCGGTTCTCGCCCCAGGCCTTCGGGGCGAGCGCGCGCAGCTCGATGTCCCCCCCGGCCTCCACCTTGCCGCCGCCGACCCGCGCGCGCAGCCCGGATAGGACTTTTCCGTTCTGCTCCGGCTGCCCCAAGATCAACCGGTCCCCCTGCAGGTAGACGTCGAGGTCATAGGTGATGGGAGACATGCCGGCGATGGGGATGAGGGAGCCGTTGCGGATGTGCAGTTCGGCGCGCGCGCCCTCGGCGGGTGCCGAATGGTTGTCTCGGCCGGGCAGGCGGATGGGAATCAAGGCCTCGCCGTAGCCCTCCAGGTCTCGATTGCGCAGGCGGATGCCCTCCACGCTGAGCCGGCCCCGGGAATCGAGCCGAACGGGGACGGCCTCGGCCGCCTCGCAGCGGAGCGGGCCGAGGCGGAGGTTCACCACGTGCACGTCTCCCATGAGGGTGGGATGCGCGGTCTCGCCGGAGATGTCGAAGTTGATGGTTCCCTCTCCCCCGAGAGGGATTCCCCACTGGAGCCAGGGCTCGAGCAGCCGCAGGTCGAGGTTGCCGATGTCGGCGGAAAGAAAAATCTTTCCCCTGGGCTCGATGAACCCCTGGAGCGAGGCGTGGGCCGTCTGGTGCAGGGCCTGCAGGTTGAGGTCTATGCGGTGGCGGGAGGCGGATATGTCTCCGCAGACCGTATCCACCCTGCGGCCCGCGAAGGCCACCGGGGAGAGCAGGAAGTGGGCCTTTGCCTTCAGGTCGCCGCGCCGGCCGGAGATCGCGCCCTGGGCGCTGAGCGTTCCCTCCAGGGGCCTCGGTATCAGGGAGTAAACCTCCCGGTGGGGCACGGGCCGGCCGGTCTGGTCCAGCCGCCAGGCCGAGCTGTAGGCGATGGTCTGGGCCGTGAGCAAGTCCAGCCGGGAGACCTCCCACTGGAGGTCGAGGTCCCCCGAGTCGATCCCGACGCGGCCGGAGAGGCCGATGCGGCCTCCGTCGGCGGACAGTTCGGCCCGGTCCAGCAGCAGGTCTCCCCCGCGGTAGCGGCCGGTCAGCCATGCCTCCCGCACCGGCTTTCCGTTGACCGTCATGTCCTTGCAGGTCACCTGGAAGGATGCCTCCGGGCCGGCCAGCGGCCCGGTGACCTGCACCTCGGCGCGCGCGCTTCCTTGCACGGCCAGGCCCCACTTCTCGCGCAGGCCCCGGGTGAGCAGGGAGAGGTCGGAGAGCGCGGCGCTCATCTGCAGGTCGAGGCCGCTGTCGAGGGAGCAGAGTCCGCCCAGGGCCACGCGGCCGCCTCCGAGGGCCAGCTGGGCCTGGCGCACGTAGATGCACCGCCCCTGGTAGGTGAGGTGGGCGCGGCCCACCGGCGCGGTGAGGCCTGGGGTGAGGGGTAGATAAAAGGTGAAATCCGCGGACGCCTCCGGCTGCGCGCGGGTGCCGGAGAGCGAGAGGCGGGCGGCGACCGAGAGGTTTCCTGTGCGATCCCCCCAGGGAGGTGGGAGCAGCGCGGAGAGAGGCGTCTGCTCCAGCGCGAACTCGCCCGCGAGGGAGGCGCTCTCCGCCGGGCTCCGCCAATTGTGGAAGGCCAGCCGGCCGGCGCCCCGCGCCTTGGGGCCGGACAGGCGGAGGTCTTCGATCACCAGGTCGGCCGGGGTCACCTCCAGGCGGCCCGCGGCGGTTTTCACCGGCAGGCGCTCAAGGGCGGAGAAGCCCACCGCCTCCGCCGCGGCGCGCAGGGATACGGATTCCAGGTCGGCGCTGAAGTCGTAGTCCGCGCTCTCTCCGATAATGACCCTCCCCGAGAACCGGCCGCGGCCGCTGGGGCCGGTCACCCATCCCTCGCTCAATGCCAGCGCGCCGCCGTGATAACTGACGTGGGCCTTCACGAGGCCCAGCGGCAGTCCATCCCAGGCCACCTCCCGCAGCACGATGTCCCCCTCCACCTCGGGGGCCTGCCCGGTGAAGGCGAGCGCGCCCGAGAAGTCCGCGAGGCCCGTGAGGGGCGTCTCCGGCAGGCCGGCCATCCGGGCGAGGTAGGCCATCGGCACCCGACGCAGACGCAGGTTCCCCCGCGCCCTGGGCTGTCCCTTGCCCCAGGTCACGGACATGTCCGCCTCCACCCGGCGGGGGCTGCCGTGGGCGCTCAGGCCGGTGATGTCGAGCCGGCCGCGCGAGTACCTGAACTTGGCGGTGGCCTCGTGCCAGGGGATGAAGTGGAACTCCAGCACCCGGGTCTCGGCTGAGCCGGTGACGACCACGTCGGAGACGGGCCCCGCTGCGTGCGCCCGGATGCGCACCGGCGCGGGCAGCGCCAGGCCGGCGGGCACGCGGAGGTCGGGCAGCAGCTCCCGGATCTGCTCGACGCGGATGCCGGAGGCGGAGATGTCGAGGTCGAGCGACGGGTCGGAGAGGCCGGCGATCTTTCCGCTGATCGCGATGGGGGCCCCGGCCAAGGCGCCGGTGACGCCCAGGAGGGTGATGTCTCCGTTCTCCACGGTGATCCGACCCTGCACTTGCTTCGCCGGCCTCCGCAGCCAGGGGAGGGCGATCTCGCCGTCGGAGACGGTCGCCTCCACGCGGTAGTACATCCCTTGCTCCGGGGAGCCCGCGGCCACCTTCGCCTTCAGGTCGCCGCGGCCGGCCGACACGGTTACCCCCTCGATCCCGGGGAGGCGCTGGGCGGCCCAGGCGAGGTCCACGTTTTGAAGAGATAGCTCCGCCGAGAGCCCTCCCCGGCGGTCGGAGCGCCCTTGGAGGTGGAGCGAGTCGAAGGCCCCGTCCGCGCCCGCCGCGCTCAGCTGAAAACGGTCCTCCCCGGAGGTTCCCGGTCGGAAGGTGAGGTTCAGGCGCTCGAGCGTGGTGGCGAGGCCGTCCTTGGTCTCGTCCACGAAGGTGAGTCTTCCGTCCACCGCGCGCACGGTGGCGCGGAAGGGCGCGCGGCCGGGCTTCGGCTGGAGCAGGTCGGAGATGTCCAGTTCCCCGGAGGCGCGCCTGGTGATGGTGATCTCGGGGCGCTGGAGCGTGACCGAGCGGAGGGTGAGTCCGTCGCCGCGGCCGCGCAGCAGGTCCCGCATTCCGCTCACCTGCACGGTGGCCGCGGGGCAGTAGAGCAGGCGGTCTCCGCCCTCCCCCACCTGCAGCTCGCGCAGAGTGGCGGAGCCGGTGAGGTTGATGTCGATCCCGCCGATGGAGACCCGGCGTCCGGTCTGGCGGGAGAGTTCGGCGGTGACGACGGCGCGGAGGTGTCTGCTCACCGGGCCGGAGCGGAGCACCGCCGCCAGCGTGATCAGCGCCAGGGCGACGACGGCGAGATAGGGGAGGAGTTTCGCCAGTCTCCTCATCTACGGCCCCTCCGGAGCGACGCGGCCGGTGGGGGCCGGGGAAGCGAGTTGAAGGGGATTGCCCTCGATCATATCGTTGTTCAATTCGGCCGCGCGGCGGGGCCGCAGGGGATCAGGGCGCAGGATCGTCCTCCGCCACATGGGTTATTCCCCGTCCGGGTTGCGGATTCAGACCCGCGGCCACTTCTTCCGCATGGTAGGAGCTGCGCACCAGGGGGCCGGCGAAGACCTGCGCGAAGCCCATCTCGCGGGCGCGGCTCTCGTACTCGGCGAAGACCTCGGGGGGGACGTATTCCGCGACCGGCAAGTGCTCATTGCTGGGCGCGAGGTATTGCCCGATGGTGACGATCTGCACCTCTGCCTCCCGCAGTTCGGCGAGCAGGGCGAAGACCTCGGAGCGGGTCTCCCCGAGGCCCACCATGAATCCGCTCTTGGTGATAGTCTGCGGCGACTGCTCTCTTGCCCGCGCCAGCACCCTCAGCGAGCGGCGGTAGTCGGCCTGCGGCCTCGCCGCCGGATAGAGGCGCGGCACGGTCTCGACGTTGTGCCCGAACACCTCCGGCGCGGCCGAGAGCACGACACCCAGGGCGGCCTCGTCTCCCCGGAAATCGGGCACCAGTACTTCGACCCGTGCACCGGGTTGAAAGTCGCGGATGGCGGCGATGGTGAGGGCAAAATGTTGCGCCCCTCCGTCGGGGAGGTCGTCGCGGGTCACCGAGGTCACCACCACATAGCGAAGGCCGAGGCGGCGGGCGGCCTGGGCCACGCGCGCCGGCTCCCCGGGGTCGAGGGGGCCGGGCCGGCCGTGGCTCACCGCGCAGAAGCGGCAGTCCCTGGTGCAGATGTCGCCCATGATCATGAAGGTGGCCGTGCGGCGGGCGAAGCAGTCGCCGATGTTGGGGCAGCGGGCGCTCTGGCAGACGGTGTGCAGGCCCATCTCGGCGAGTTCTCTGCCCAGCTCGCGCAGGTGGCGCGCCCTGGGGGCCGGGGGCTTGAGCCAGTCGGGGAGTTTTCGATTCATGATTTCTGACCTCGATAGCTTGGGGCCGGCTTCGGGAGGCCGGCCCGAAAGGGGTCGCCGGGAAGATGCGGCGGTGCGCAGCCGGAGGTCCCGGCCCTGAGCGGGTGGGGGAGGAATTCCTCGAACCCGCGGCAGAGGCGGACACATTCTCTTCTTACCACCACGCCGAGGGCGGGCAAACCGGACATGTCACATCGCCGCCGCGGGGAGTTCGCCCCCGCGGATCGCCGGACGGCGCTCAGCCCGCGGCCGCGCGCTGCACGGCCAGGGTGCGCTCCGCCAGGGAGGAGAAGGTGGTCTCCGCGAAGCCGACCACGATGCTGGAGATGCGGTCCTGGAGAGGGGCGATCCATTTGGGCGGAAGCGCCTCCGCCCCCAGCAGCACCCCCATCACCGAGCCCGCGGTGGCCCCGTTGCAGTCGGTGTCCCAACCGCCCATCACCGCGATGGCGACGGCCCGCTCGTAGTCCCCGCCCGCGTGCAGCAGGGCCGTCAGCACCACCGCCGCGTTGTTGATGGTGTGCACCCAGTGGTAGCGGCCGTACTTGGCGTTGATGCGCTCCCATGTCGTCTCCCAGTCGGCGTCCTGGTCACACCAGGTTACCACATCCGAGACCGCCTCCTGGAGGCGGCACCTGGCGGGAATCTGGGAGAGGCCTATCTCGATCAGCCGGTGGAGGTCGGATTCGACGAACGCGGCCGCCAGCAGCGCGGCGAAGAACATCTCGCCGTAGATGCCGTTCTTGGTGTGGGAGAGCGAGGCGTCCTTCCACGCCATCTCCGCGGCCCTCTGCGGGTCGCCGGGCGCGGCCCAGCCCCAGAGGTCCGCGCGGATCTGCGCCCCGATCCACTCCCGATAGGGATTGCAGAAGGCGGCGGTCTCCGGCGGCTCCAGCCCGTCCACCAGGTTCCGGTAGGCGGCCCGCTCGGCGGTGTAGACGCAGCGGTAGGGCAGGGTCTCCAGCCAGAGGCCGCCGACCTGGCCGGTGGTGAAGCCGGGCCCCAGGGTTTCGAGGAGGTGGAGGTTGAGGATGGGGTAGTCCATGTCGTCGTCACGGGGCATCTGGCGCAGGTTCTGCTTGAGCGCGGGGTCGTCG
>WFSF01000196.1 GCA_015486155.1 Armatimonadota bacterium | reverse complement strand
GTCCACCAGGTTGTTGCTGAAGCGCACGAGCGCCTCCTCCACCGCGGCGCTCTCCGCGCCCCCCACCTCCGCGGTGAAGCCGTTGTGGTGGAGCGGTTCATCGCCGACATAGCTCGCGCTGGTGGGGGTGATGAAAGCCCGCTCCCGGCCCCGGCAGTCCACATCCGCCACCAGGCAGCGCCCCGGGGACACGGAGAGCGTGAGCGCGTTCACCCGCACGCCGCTGACCTGCCGGCTGCTCAGGCCCCCCAAGTTCTGCTCCACGGTGAGCGAGGGCAAGGAGATGGAATCACACCGCGTGAAGGTGTGCTCATACACCGCCCCGTCGGCCGAGGAGGCCACCAGGGTGGTGGTGACCGTGCCGAAGGCGGCCTTCAGCAGCTCGCCCATCGCCCCCGCGCACACCTCGAAGGTGAGCGCGCCCGCGCAGGCCGTCGGCCCGTTCCTCACCAGCCGCCGCGCCCGCGTCCCCCGCACCATGTTCGGGACCTCGTACCCGATCACCGGCCGCAGGTCCGCGTAGCTCACCTCCAGATAAGTGGTCGGGCTCACCGGCTGCCCCCAGGTGGACTCCAGCGCCAGCCCGACTGCTCCCAATACTCCCATCCGTCCCGACATGAATTCTACCTCCTTGCCTCCCTGCGAATCCCTACTCCGTTCTCTGCTCCGCGCTCACCAGCACCACCGCCTCCGCATGCCAATACTGCTCCACCCTCCTCTGCCCGCGCCTGACCACATCGGTGCTCACCGCGCGCACCAGCCCGCCGAGGGTGGGCGCGGTCCGCAGCGCGTCCTCCACCGCCTCCACATAGGCGAAGAGCAGATCCTCGCACGCCTGCGAACCCTCCAGCGACCGCACCGCCACATGCACCTCCAGCTGGTAGTCGTGGTCCCGGCGACGGCCGGTCCAGCGGGAGCGCTCCCGGCCCGCGCGGTCGGCGAAAAACACCCCCAGCGCCGGGTAGCGGCTGGCCGGCAGTGCGCCGAACGCGTGCCTGTCCTTCACCAGGGCCTTCACCTCCTCCAGCTCCGGCGCGGCCGCCAGCACCGCGCACACCGCCTCCCGGATCGGCACGAATCTCTTCGAACTCGGATGCGCCATCAGATACCTCCAGAACTGCAGGGGTCCGGCGGGGTCCGATAACCCCGCCCTACAGACCGACCCAATTGTAGGGCGGGGATATGGCTAAAGTCTGCCTGCGGAAGACCGCTGGCTAGGCCTACGGCCGCCATGGCGGCTCGCCTTCGGCGGGCTTAGCCACATCCCGGCCTTCAGGCCTAGGGACCCATCCCCGCCAAACCACCTCACATAACCGAACCACTCTCCGCAAGCTTCGCTTGCGTGGCGGGCAAAGGTGTGCCCGCCCTACAGCTGTCATCCCGAGCCCGAGTGCCGTAGGCACTCGGCCGTGAGAAAGCGAGGGATCCATCCGGCGACGCTTGCGAAGCGCGTCGCCATAAATGCGCGGTCCTCTTTGGCGGGTAAACACCGACTGCCCCGCCCTACAGCGCGCTGTCCGCTCGCCACAATCTCCCCGGGCTCGCGGTGCGGCCGCCGTACTCGGCCTCCTCGCCGCGGCCCGGCTGCCAACGGAAATAGTCGTAGCTCACCTTCACCACCTGTCCCCCTTGCAGCCGTCCCTCGGCCAGCCAGGCGATCCGGCCCAGGCGGTGGTCCACGCGGTAATCCCGCGGCATTCCCTCCCGGTATCCCGGCTCATAGGCGTCCCGGTCCTCGACGTAGACCACCCCGCCCGACTCGTCCGTCACTGTGACGCTGCCCAGCTCCACCGCCTGGTGCGCCAGCCTCACCCACTCCTCCGGGTCCGCGGGCAGGGTCACCGACTCATCACTCACGCTCACCTTGCCCAGGTCCATGTCCGCCCCCCTCAGACGCTGCAGCCCGGCCTCGAACTCCCGCCAGTACGGGTCCCCCTCCAGCGCGCCGACCATGTCCAGCGCCTGCCGCGCCTTCGCCAGCGCGCCCAGCGCGCACAGGTCCCGGATCCGCTCCGGCACCGGGTCGAAGGGAACCTCGTAGTCCCCCGCCCGCGCCGCCTCCTCCACCTCCGCGGTGGTCTCCTCGATCAACGTGGTCAGATTCAACCCCGTGGAGGAGACATCAGGAATCGCCTCCTCGGTCATCCCCACCGCCCTCATCCGAACATCGTCAGGTGTGCAATATCCCATCGTCATCCTCCGAATTGTAGGGCGGGGCAG
>WFSF01000195.1 GCA_015486155.1 Armatimonadota bacterium | reverse complement strand
GGCCCCCGGGGGAATGGTGGAGGGAGCTCGCCCACGAATACGGCCACGCGTCCCTGCCCGGCATCGACGGCTTCACCGACACCGACGACCCCTGGGCCGACGGACATCTGGGGGAGCTGCTCTTCATCGAGTGGCTCGCGGGGAGCGCGCAGGGGGCGGACTGGCTCCCGTGGTCGCTGAAAGCGGCCGAGAAAGAGGCCGCGGCGCGGCGGGCGGCGTTGATGGCGGCCGCCGCCGGCCCGGTGCAGGCCCCGCGGCTGGCGGGAACCGACGCGGCCGCGCGGGACTATTTTCTGGGCCTGGCGCTGCGCGTGGAAAGTGCGGCGGGACCGCGGTTTCTGGGCCGGGCGCTGGCGCGCTGCCCGCGGGGGCGCCCCGCGGACTTCGTGAGGGCCGTCGACGCGCTCGCCGCGGAATCCAAGATCGCCGTCTGGGGGCGCTGAGCCCCCGCTAGACCGTGCTGGGCCACACCTTGCACTTCGCGAAGTACGACTTGAACAGCCGCAGCAGCGGAGTGTCCTCGTGGCGGGTGCGGTCCTCCGGGTCCGCTGACATCTCGATATCCATCACCCACCAGCCGCGCAGGTCCCAGTAGGCCCAGGACCAGCCCCAGTCCTCATAACTACCTATCTGGTCGCGGAAGAACTGCTCCACGCCGGGGGCGTAGCGCGCGCAGCCGAACTCGCCCGCGAAGATCGGCGCCCCGTGTTTGGTCTGGAACTCCCGCACCGGGCGCAAGGTGTCCACGATCACCTCCAGGGACCACTCTTGCTCCGGCTCCACGTGAGAGGGAACCAGGCCCGGATAGGGGATGTTCTCGCCGGGCTTCTGATGGGTATAGCGGCGCGGGCTGTAATAGTGGACGCTGTAGACGGTGCGCGCGTCCCCGGTCGGCTCCAGATAGGAGAACGCGTAGGGATAGGCCCAGGCGCTCGAGTTCACAATGATGGGCGTGTCCGGGTCCACCTCCCGGATCGCCTCCGTGGCGCGCTTGGCGAGAAGATTCCAGTCCGCCGGCGTGCCCTTCATCGCCTCCGCGCGCTGCTCCCGCGGCAGGTCCGGGAAAAGGTCCTCCGGGTGGGGCTCACACATCAGGTCGTAGCCCGCCACCACGTCGTTCCCCTTGAGCCGGCGGGCGGTCTCCCGCCACATTTTCACAAAGCCGTCGTGGTACTTGAAGTCCTGGAACTGACGCAGGTCCTTGTTGAAGTCCTCCCGGCCGGGCGCGGAGCGGAAGTTGATGGTGGCGAACAGATCCGCCTCCTTCGCCCTCGCCAGCGCCGCCTCGATGATATCGAGTCTCTCGGGGATCACCGCGAACGGCGGCTCGAACTCCACCGCGCTCTCCAGCCCGTAGGACACCAGATTGGCGTTCCAGCTCCGCAGGGTCTTCAGGTCCTCCACCGTGTGCCGCGGAAACGCGTTCGCCCCGCGCAGCTCACCCTTCTTCCACAAATCCAGACGGTCCATGTCTCACCTCACAGCAGATGTGCGGGGAGGCTTCGGCGGAGGCGGGAGGGCTCCTTCCCCCGCCTCCGGCCATCTTGAGCCCCCGCGCCGCGTGCCGAAACTCGCGCGGCCGCGCAGGCGGGAATTCGTTCCCGGGCGGGGAATACTAGTACCAGCACGCTCTGAGGGAGGTTCCCCCAAAGGGGGGACCGGGATGTCCGCAGATGGGTGAGGGTGAAAGCAGGTTCCACTATCTGGAGATCGGGCGGCGGATGCCCCGCCAGGCCGAGGAGACGCCCGGCGCTCCCGCGGCCCGGCAGGTCCTCCGCATGGCCGAGACCATCGGCGCCTTCGGGAGGGATCTGGGCGAGTTCAACCTGCCGATGGGGCTGTGGCTGGACGCCGAGGGCAACCTGTTCGTGGCCGACTCGCTCAACCACCGGATACAGAAAATCACCACAGACGGGGATGTCTACGGATTGGGGGGCCCGGACCTGCTGGTCAACCCCCAGGGGGTGGTGGTGGACAGCTCCCGGTTCATCTACGTGATCGAGCAGGGGGCGGACCGGTTGCGCAAGTTCTCCAAGACGGGATACCTCGTTTTCACGCTCGGCGGGCCCAGCGCCCGCGTGCCCAGGTTCTCCTGCCCCACCGCCATCTGCATGGACTCCTACCACCAGCTGTACATCGCCGACACCGAGAACTCCCGCGTCACCTGCTACTCGGCCACCGGGCAATGGCAGACCGACTACCATGGCCCCGCCTCCGGGCTGGACGGCAGCAGACCCCAGGGAGTGGCGGTGGACGGGGAGGGAAGGGTGTATGTCTCCGACACCATGCGCCACCGGGTGGTCAGATTGAAGCCGGACGGGGACTTCGATCGCGCCTTCGGCCGGCGCGGCTCCGAGGTGGGCGAGCTGGAGGAGCCCCGGGGGCTGGCGGCCGATTCGGACGGCGGCGTCTGGGTGGCCGACACCGGCAACAATCGGGTGCAGAAATTCGCGGCCGACGGCCAGGTGGTGTGCTGCTATCCGCAGCCCGGCCTCGTCGACGGTCAGCTCTCCGCTCCCGTCTCCGTCGCCCTGGACGGCCAGGGCAACATCTATGTCTCCGACTCGCTGAATCATCGCATCGTGCGCCTGGTCGCCACGGGGGACACCTGGTGAAGGTGCGTTTCCTCGACGAGCGCATCGCCTACACCGGCGCGCAGCTCCGATCCGGCTGGGTGGCGGAGGCGTCCGGGCTCTCGGGGGAGGCGGCGGTCTGTTTCCTGGGCCCCTGCGAGGTCGCCCGCGAGCACATGGTGGACCTGGTGGATCTGAAGGCGGGAGCCCGCATCAGCAGCCCCGAGATGCTTCACCTCATCGTCGAGCACCCAGGCCTGGACCTCTCCCACATCACTACCCGCCAGCGGCTGCTGATGGCCGTCGCCGGGGAACTCCTCAACGCGCAGCTCGGCGAGCCGCTGATAAATCGGGACGGAGACGACCTCTACCTGCGCGGCCTGAAACTCTCCGTCTCCGTCGCCACCGTCTCTCCCTCCTCCGGGCTCATCCACTCCGGGTTCAACGTGAAGGGAGCGGGCGCGCCGGTGCCGGCCGTCGGCCTGGAGGAACTCGGCGTGCGGCCGCGGGAATTCGGCGAGAGCCTCCTCGCCGCCTACGCGCGGGAAGTGGAAGGTATGTCCTACGCCGCCTCCCAGGTGAAGCGGGTGCAGTGACGGCGCGGCCCGGGAGCGCCTGAGCCCCCGGGCCGCGGTGATCGGCCGGATGTCCGCGGCCTCAGGCCGCGTATGTTCCCGTGCGCTTGTCCTGCGCCTTCTGCTCCCGCAGGTGGTCGGGCGTCCAGAGGGGATCGTCCGTCTGCGCCCAGGCGTACTCCCCGCTCTCATACCAGGCATAGTCGGCGAGCTTGCCGTACTCCTTCGCCCAGGCGCGCACCTCCGGGGCGAGGCGGGTGACGATATCCTCCGCGCCCGGGTGGGTGGGATGCGCATTGGCCCCCTTGAGCGCCTCCTCCAGCCACTCGTTGTGGTCCATGATAGGGCAGGGGCGCAGAGGATTGGGATCCCTGCGGTTGACCGCGCGAATGCGCCGGAACAGCGGCGTATTCAGCACATCCCACAGATGCCCGCCCCGGCGGTAGATGTCCAGGATGTTCTCCTCCGCGAAGTGCATGAACACGCACGGCTCCAGGTCTCCGCGGTAGTTCACGTGCATGTAGAGCGTGCCCCCGGACATGCAGCCCCCGGTCAGGCAGCCGTCGTTCCAGAAATCGGCCACGAAGATGGGCTTCGTGGCCCGCATCCTGGAGACCATGCGCCGCAGGCGGTCCCTTTGCTCCGGCGTGATCATCAACTTCGTGTCGCTGTCCTGGCCCACCGGCACGAACATGAAGAACCACCCGAACAGGCATCCCTTCTCCACCATATGGTCGAAGAATGCCTCATCGTAGTATGCCTCCACATTGAGCCTGGTGGCGGTGGCCGAGAATCCGAAGAAGAGACCGGCCTCCCGCAGGTCGTCCATGGCCGCCATCACCCGGTCGTAGACGCCCTTGCCGCGCCGGAAGTCGGTCTGCTCCCTCCAGCCCTCCACGCTGATCGCCGGGGCCGCGTTGCCGCACTCCTGCAGGCGGGCGATCACCTTGTCGTCGATCTTCGTCCCGTTGGTGTAGATGAGGAACGTGCAGTCCCGGTGTTTGTCGTAGAGGTCCAGCAGGTCGGGCCGCATGAACGGCTCCCCGCCGGAGATGGTGTAGAAGTACACCCCCATCTCCTTGCCCTCGGTTACGATGCGGTCGAGGACCTCGAAGGAGAGAGGGTCGGACTCCCGCGGGTACTCCCCCGCGTAACACCCCAGGCACCGCAGGTTACACCTCATGGTGGGGCTGATCACGATCAGAAACGGGGGGTGTACACCGTGCTCCTCCGCGAACGCTTTCCTCTGGACATCGCCCAGCCAGGTGGCGTTGATCCCCAGCGAGTTGATGATGGCCCGCCTCGCGTTGGGGTGCAGGTGAAGCACCCGGCGGGCGAGCTCCACCGCCGGATGCTGCTCCATGATGAGTTTGCGGAGATAGCGCAGCTGCGCCCGATGGTGCTCGGTTCGCGCCACCCGTTCGAGGATGCGGGTGAGAGTGATGAGGCGCGCATCATCGGCATGGTTCAGCAACAGAGGGACCGTCTGAGTAGCGAGATACCGGATCGCAGTGAGCTTGGCTGTAGACAGGGACATATGACCTTCGCCTCCTCTCTCGTGTAATACACGCCAAAGGTTGCGCCGTCATTTGACCTATCGCGCGTGGTGCACGAGCCCCTCGCACCATGTGTACGTGGCGCCGCGCGCAACTCGGTTGCCAAAGCACGGTGAGAGCCCCGGCGGACAACCGCCGGCGACTCTGCATCTGAGTATAGTACTTGTCTCCCGAATGTCAAGCGTTCGCACGGTGGGTCCCCCGGTGGGATTGGTCGGGAGATAGAGCAGGCCGCTTCATGCCGACCCCCCGGAGACGCGATTATGGGAGAACAAGATACATCGGCCGCCATCGGTGGCGTCTATAGCGCACAGACCTGTCTTGACGCACAGACATCCTTGTGCTATGGTTCGACACGCCTGGGCTCAAGACAGCGGTGGGGCCCAGGCGATACGGGGGAGGGCGCGGAGCCCTTTTACGCAAAGGAGAAGGAAGATGACAAGCGTGATGCGCGAACGGGGGAGGTCACCTTTGCAACCGGTGGACCTGGCCGGCTTACTCAAGGGCCTGGAGCTGGGGATCGGACAGGCGGCGCATCTGTGTGGGGTGTCCATCCGGCAGCTGTCGTATTGGACTGACAAAGGAATTATAAAGCCCAAAGAACGAAAGGGCAGCCGCACCTACGACTTTGCGGCCATCGAGAAAGTCTGCCTGGTAAAGCAGGCGCTGGACCAGGGTTACAGCCTGGAGGGAGCGGCCGCGGCCGCGGACGCCTTCCTCGCGGAGCGTGATCAGCAGCGGGCGGAGAGAGAGGGAAGGCCGCTGGAGGAGCTGCGTCAGGAAATCCGCGAGAAGAGCGAGAAGCTGGAGCAGTTGGCGGGCCGCATCCGCCGCGGACTGCGCACCTACCGGGTGAGCGGAGACCTGGGGCGGATGGCCGCTTCGCTCTCCGGGCTGGAACAGTTGATAGCCTTTTTGGAGGCGAATCCCTATACTGTGAACACCGCGCGCCAGATCGCGCTCCGCGTGGGGCGGGAAGTTTCGGCGGTGCAGAACGATTTGAACCTGTTGGAGCAGCGCAGGTTCATCCAGAAGATCACCTATCCCGGCGCGGACGTTTATCGCTACATCCCGGCGCGGCGTCGCTGAACGCGGGGCTGAGGCGGGCGCACCGCAGCCGGTCTGCAAGAACGAGAACTCGAGGAGACAGGGGATGGATCGTGTCAAGACGGGCATTGCAGGGTTGGACCAATTGTTGCACGGCGGATTCCTCAGGGGAGACGCGATCCTGGTGGCGGGAGCCCCGGGGACCGGAAAGACCAGCCTTGGCATGCAGTTCATCTACAACGGCATCACCAAGTACCACGAGCCCGGCCTCTTCATCACCTTCGAGGAGTTTCCCCAGCGCATCTACCGCGACGCCGCCTCCTTCGGATGGGACCTGCCGGCCCTCGAGGAGGAGGGAAAGCTGAAGGTGATGTTCACCTCTCCGGAGGTGCTTCAGCAGGATGTCATCCAGGACAACGGCTTGGTGGGAGAGATGGTGAGGGAGATCGGCGCGCGGCGGGTGGTGATCGACTCCATCACCAACATGCGGAGCGTGGTCAACGACGACGTCCGCTTCCGCGAGGCCACCTACGGATTGATCAACGCACTCAAGCGCGACATGCTCACCACCATGCTCACCCAGGAGCTGGGGGAGAGCGACGAGATAGGCGCCGGGCCGGAGGAATTCGTGGCCGACGCGGTAGTCCGGCTCACGCGGGACTATGTGGGGAACCACAACATGCGGTTCGTGGAGGTGATCAAGAGCAGGGGCAGCCCGCAGATCGCCATCCCCAGCCTCTACACCGTATCCAAGGGCGGCCTCACCGTGCTGCCGCCGTTTCAGGAGCCGCTTTACCGATTCGAGGAATCGGTGTCCACGGGCATTCCCCAGCTGGACGAATTGCTCGGCGGCGGCATCCCCTACGGCTCCTTCTATCTGATGGAACTGGACTCCGGCATCAACCAGGACATCTTCGACGTTGGATTTGCCCGGGAGGCGCTGGAGAGCGGAGACGCCTATCTCCGGATTGCGGCGGTCAGCGACCCCGGTTCGCGCTGGCGCATGCTGATGAACCTGGCCGGGGAGGCGAAGCGGTTGGATGAGGCCATCGCCGGCGAAAGGGCGCTGATGTTGTGGCCGGGAGGCACGCGCGCCAGCGAGGGCCCACTCAGCCGGGAGGAATTCCGCGCCCAGGTGGACGAGATGTGCCGGCGGATCGGGGACCGGCGCGCGCGCGTGCAAGTGGACGTCACCGAGCTCCTCTCCCTGCTGTCGGTGGGCGAGGGATATCGCTCGCTTGCGTATCTGACCTCCCGCTGTCGGGAGAGGCAGGCGGTGATGATCGGCGTGGTCAGCCCCGGCGCGGTGGCGCCGGATCAGCTTGAGAAACTCCGCACCGCCGCGGACGGAATCGTGCGGGTGTGGACCAAGGGGAGTTACGCCTTTCTGCAGGTGCAGAAGACGGTGAACTCCGCGCGCACTCCGGTGTACGCCATCCGGCAGATCCAACAGCCGCCGTTCATCGAAATAGTGGTAAACTGATGGAGGCCCGCCCCGCGCGAATCGTTGACTTTTGAGTTTGCGGGGGGTAGAATCCAAGCGGTGGTGTGCTGCGTTGCCGGTTTCGCGCTCCGGCGTGGAACGGGGCGGCCTGTCCGCGGAGCGGGCGGGCCGTTTGCGCTATCTTACCAGCGCCGCGCGCGGCCCACTGCAAAACCTCCCTCAGGCGATACGGGCGCCGTGCGCGGGGCCGTTTCCCTGAAGGAGCGCCGTCGGTCAGCTCCACGAGGCGCGGCCGCGGAAAGGTGTAGCGATGAGTGAACAGACCTCACAGCCCAGGTCGCCGGTGGCGAAGTGGGCGCCCTACATCGGCATGGCGGTGTTGCTAGGGCTGCTGATCTGGTCGTTGACCGCCCGGCGTGGCCCCAAGGAAGTGATCGTCGCCCGTGTGAACAATCACCCCATCACCCAGCGCCAGCTCTGGCGGGCCCTCGAGAGGACCGATGCCGGTTCCTGGCGCCGCCAGATGGAGACCATGGTGGCGGCGCGGCTCGTGCAGGAGGAGCTGGGCAGCCACAACATCACCATGACCGATCAGGAGTACAGCAATCTCCTGCAGCGCGCCGACTATTACTTCCGAATGCTCTCCGGCGAGAGCCAGACTCTGGGGCAGCAGACCCTGGATACCCTGATCCTCGGCCAGCTCGTCAGGCAGGAGGCTCAGAAGCGCGGCATCACCGTCTCCCCAGAGGAACTGGAGGCGCGGATTCAGCAGAGTGCGGACTATACTCTCGCCCGCACCGGCCTGAATTTCGAGGACTGGCTCAAGAGCACCGGCCAGACCAAGGCCGAGTATGAGGACCACGTAAGCCTGCGCATTCTCACCGGCAAACTGGTGCTCCCCGATAAAGACCGGAAGAAATTCTTCGACGCCAACAAGGCTCGCTTCGCTCAACTTCCCCACAACAACGAGTCGGTGATCTACCGCCAAATCGTGGTGGCGAAAAAGAAGGAAGCGGAGGACATCCGCAAGCAGCTGCTCTCCGACGACAAGGCGGACTTCGCCAAGATCGCCAAGGAGAAATCCCTGCAACCCATGACCCGGGACCGCGGCGGAATGGTGGGCTGGGCGGTGAAAGGAAAGCTCAATCCGCCGGACCCGAAGCTGGAGAAAGTGTTGTTCAGCCTCAAGCCGGGGGAGATCTCCGAGCCCCTGCCCATGAACGCCTCGGGCGTCACCGACGACAGCAAGAAGCCGGCCTTCTGGCGGCTGGTCAAGGTGGAAAAATATTTCCCTCCGCACGAGCTCACCATGGAGGACAACGCCGACTTCATCGAGCAGTGGATGACCAGCGACCCGCAGTTCCAGAGCCGCCTCAACGAGTTCTACAACAACCTGCGCGCCAGCGCCTCCATCGAGATTCCCGACGCGCGCTACAAGAAACTGGCGGATGCCTACAAGCAGCTGCGCGACATGCGTGAAGCGAGGGACAAGGCCAGCGCGATGACCCTGCCTCAAACCGGGGCCGGGGCGGAGAGCGCGCCTCAGCCCGGAGGCGAAAAGACCGGCAAGACCGGCAAGACCAAGATACAGAACGAAAAGAGCAAGCAGCCCGCAGGCGGGAAGTGAGCGCGCAAGGCGCCTCGGCGGGCTCCCGACGAAAGATGACGGCCGAAAAGAGAACCACGGTGACTAGGGAAGCGGATTCGACGCCACAGGAGGCGTTCGCAGAACTGGTGGAGATCATGGCCCGGCTTCGCGGCCCGGAGGGATGCCCCTGGGACCGGGAGCAGGACCATCGCTCCCTGCGTCGCTGCCTGCTGGAGGAGACCTACGAAGTCCTGGAGGCGGTGGACGCGGAGGACTGGGACGGGCTACGCCAGGAGCTGGGCGATCTGTTGCTCCAGGTCGTCTTCCACGCGCAACTGGCCTCGGAGGCGGGCCGCTTCGACATCACCGACGTGGTGCAGGGGCTGAGGGACAAACTCGTGAGCCGCCACCCCCACGTCTTCGGGGACGAGGTGATCGAGACCGCGGATGCAGTGGTGAACCACTGGGAGGCCCAGAAACGCCGGGAGCGCGGAGAGACGATCGCGCAGCAGATGGCCAAGGTGCCCCGCGCCCTGCCCTCCCTGGCGCGGGCGCAGACCGTCCAGAAGCAGGCCGCGCGCGCGGGCCGGGAGATATCGGCCTCGGGCGCGCGCCGCGAACTGGAGACCGCGCTGCGCGGCCTGGAGGAGGGGGCCGGGCAGGCGGAACAGTCGGTGGGACGGATGCTCTTCGCCGTCGCGGACCTCGCCCGCCTGCACGGCGTGGACGCAGAACAGGCCCTGCGGGAGGAAGTGGGGCGGTTCATCGCGCGGACGGCCGGGAATGGTTCACCCAACGTGGCCGGCGGCGATGGGGCGGAGGTGGAGGCCGGGGGGAGGCGTTAGTGCCGCCGGATGTCACTTCATGGATGCCCGCGGCCTCCGTCGTTGACACTTTTGAGGTCAAAATGTCAATAAGGCGGTAACCGAGCCTGCGGCTCACCCGCGGCCGATGACGGGCGAGCGCGGCGGGCAATGACATACGATACGACGTGAAAGGAGTTGTTTGACCGTGGCTGCCAAGTCCGTAACCAAGAGGCGTAAGAAGCGAGTCTACCTCTTCCATGAGGGCAACAAGGAGTTGAAGGACCTGCTGGGGGGCAAGGGCGCCAACCTGGCCGAGATGAGCAACCTCGGTCTGCCCGTCCCGCCGGGGTTCACCATCACCACCGAGACCTGCATGGAGTTCCTCGAGCGCAAGGAACTGCCGCCCGGCCTGATGGACGATGCGCGGGCCGCGCTCAGGCATGTGGAGAAAGAAACCGGTAAAAAGTTCGGAGGCCGTGACAATCCGCTGCTGGTCTCCGTCCGCTCCGGCGCCAAGATCTCCATGCCTGGGATGATGGACACCATCCTCAACCTGGGCCTCAACGACGATACCCTCCAGGGGATGGTGGAACTCACCGGAAACGAGCGGTTCGCCTATGACGCCTACCGGCGCTTCATCATGATGTTCTCCACCGTCGCGCTTGGCCTCGACCGCGCCGACTTCGACAAGATGATGGACCAGATGAAGGAGAAGCGCGGCGTCACCCAGGACACCGAGCTCACCGCAGAGGACCTGCAGGAACTGGTCGCCCAGTACAAGGCGTACTTCAGGCGCAAGATGAAGCGGGACTTCCCCACCGACCCGATGGAGCAGCTGGAGACCGCCATCACCGCCGTCTTCAACTCCTGGAACACCCCGCGGGCGGTCGCCTACCGCAACTTCTACAAGATCCCGCACGACCTGGGGACCGCGGTCAACGTGCAGACCATGGTCTTCGGGAACATGGGCGACGACTCCGGAACCGGCGTCGCCTTCACCCGCGACCCCGCCACCGGGAAAAAGGATGTCTACGGCGAGTTCCTCATCAACGCCCAGGGCGAGGACGTGGTCGCCGGCGTCCGCACCCCCATCAAGATCGCGCAGATGAAGCAGAAAATGCCGCGCATCTACCGGGAGTTCATCCGGCTGGCGACCAGGATCGAGAAACACTACCGGGACGCCATGGACATCGAGTTCACCATCGAGCGCGGCAAGCTCTACGTGCTCCAGTGCCGCGTGGGCAAGCGCACCGCCCGCGCCGCGGTCCGCATCGCCGTGGATATGGCCAACGAGAAACTCATCTCCAGGCGGGAAGCCGTCATGCGGGTGGACCCGCAGCAGATAAACCAGCTGCTGCTGCCCGGCTTCGACCCCAAGGAGAAGGAGCAGGCGGTCAAGGAGGGGCGCCTGCTAGCCAAGGGACTCAACGCCTCCCCGGGCGCGGCCTCCGGCGCGGCCGTCTTCGACGCCGACCGCGCGGCCGAGCTGGGGGAGAAGGGCCAGGCGGTGGTGCTGGTGCGCCCGGAGACCACCCCGGACGACGTGCACGGAATGCTCGCCTCCAAGGGCATCCTCACCGCCCGCGGCGGAGCCACCAGCCACGCCGCGGTGGTCGCCCGCGGGCTGGGCCTGCCCTGTGTGGCCGGCTGCGAGGGTATTCACGTGGACGAGGAAAAGCGCCTGCTCTCGGCGGACGGAAAGGTGCTGAAGGAGGGCGAACCCATCTCCATTGACGGCGCCACCGGCGAGGTGTTCGCGGGGCTCATCCCCACCATCGAGCCGGACCTGGACAAGGAGAAAGAACTCGCCACCCTGCTCTCCTGGGCGGACAAATTCCGCCGGCTGGAAGTGTGGGCCAACGCCGACTACCCGAGGGACGCCATCCGCGCCCGGGGATTCGGCGCCCAAGGCATCGGGCTCTGCCGCACCGAGCACATGTTCATGGAGACCGAGCGGCTGCCCATCGTCCAGCGCATGATCCTCGCCAAGACGCCCGAGGCGCGCAAGAAGGCGCTCGACGAACTGCTCCCCTTCCAGCGCTCCGACTTCGAGGGCATTTTCGAGGCGATGGACGGGTTGCCCGTGGTCATCCGGCTGATCGACCCGCCGCTCCACGAGTTCCTGCCCGACCACGACGAGCTCCTGCGCGAGGTGACCGAGCTCGAGTGCAAGGGCGGCAAGCCGCGCAAGCTGAAGCGGGCGCAGGAGATGCTGGCCGCGGTGGAGAGCATGAGGGAGATGAACCCCATGCTCGGACTCCGCGGCTGCCGGCTCAGCATCATGATGCCGGAGATAGTGGAGATGCAGACCAGGGCCATCATGGAGGCCGCCTGCAACTGCGCCAAGCGCAAGGTGGACGTGCACGTCAAGATCATGATCCCGCTGGTCGGGCACATCAACGAGCTCAGCCTCATCCGCAAGCGGCTGGAGCCGGTCGCAAAGCAGGTGATGAAGGAGCAGGGCGTCAAGGTGGACTACAAGTTCGGGACCATGATCGAGATCCCGCGCGCCGCGCTCACCGCGGACCAGATCGCCACCGAGGCGCAGTTCTTCTCCTTCGGCACCAACGACCTCACCCAGACCTGCTTCGGCTACTCCCGGGACGACGCGGAGGGCAAGTTCCTCCTCAAGTACGTGGAGGACAAGATCCTTCCGGTCAACCCGTTCCAGACCCTGGACCGGGACGGAGTGGGCAAGCTGATGGAGACCGCGGTCAAACTGGGACGCAAGACCAGGCCGCGCATCGAGCTGGGCATCTGCGGAGAGCACGGCGGAGACCCCTCCTCCATCGAGTTCTGCCATCAGTTGGGGCTGAACTACGTGAGCTGCTCCCCGTTCCGCGTGCCCATCGCCCGCCTCGCCGCGGCCCAGGCCGCGGTTGCGGAGAAGATGGCGAAGAAATAGCGGCAGCCCTGCGTTGCTGTGACGAAACGAGCCGGTCGGGCAGACGCCCGACCGGCTTTCTTTTCACATCTCACATCCGTGCCGCCCTGTGGAACAATAACTATGCATCGTCTCCATCTCGGATAAGAGAAGCGGGGAACACAAAAGGCCTTCTGTCGCCGGGCCGGGTCCCCGCTTCTCTTGCGTTTCGTCTCCTGCGCGCGCCGGCCGCGGTCCCTGAAGGAACCGCGCCCCGGGGGGCCAAATAGGGTTGGCAACACTGAATTACCATATCCTCACGCAGGAGACCATCCATGAGCACCTCCCTCAGGCTTTGTCTGCTGACAGTATGCGCGCTCTCGCTCTCGCTCATGCCCGCGAGTTGCTCGCCCCAGGCTCCGCGGGATCAGGCCGCAAAGACCAGCGCCGACGGGAATGCCGGCTCGGACTACCAGGTCATCATGTGGGTGCTGGGAGGCATACCCCAGAACCAGGACCTCTACTTTCAGCGTCTGCGGGAGGCGGGGGTCACCGCCATCCACATATCCCCCGGCGACTCGCCCGACCCCGCGCTCTCCCACGGGTTCGGCTACTACGTGGAGAACATCCACCGCATCGCCTACCTCCACAGCCGCCGCAAACTCTACCAGGCCGACTGGGACGGCTACACCAAGACCCACGACAAGAAATATCTCATCCGCAACCCCTGCCTCCACGACCCCGCCTACCTGGCCGAGGCGAAGCGGGACATCCAGAGCAAGATCCGTCCTTACGCGCACCGCGGTCCGCTGCTCTACGACCTCGGCGACGAGTGCTCCATCACCTCCTTCGCCAGCCCCTTCGACTACTGCTTCTCCGATCATACCCTGGCCGCGTTCCGCCAGTGGCTGAAGCAACAATATGGCACCCTGGAAGCCCTCAACGATGAGTGGCAGACGGATTTCAAGTCCTGGGACCAGGTGGAGCCGATGACCACCTACGAGATAAAGGACCGCGAGCGGGGGAAGACGGTCGCCGCCTCCCGGCCGGGGGCCGACCGCGAGAACTACTCCCCCTGGGCCGACCACCGCACCTTCATGGACATCACCTTCGCGGACTCCTGGCGCAAGTTCCGCTCCTGGGTGCGGGAGGTGGACCCGAAGACCCCGGTGGGGCTGGAGGGCTTGCAGATGCCCGCGGCCTTCGGCGGCTATGACCTGTGGCGGCTCTCCCAGGTGCTGGACTGGGCGGAGCCCTACGACATCGGAAACTCCCACGCCATCTGGCGTTCGTTTCTCCCCCCGGGGACGCCCATCTATTGCACCGTGTTCGAGCACGACCCCAAGCAGGCGAGCCGCCGCCTCTGGCACCTGCTGCTGAACGGCGACCACGGCTGCATCATCTGGGCCAGCAGCGAGTGGTTCGACTACAAGTCCCCGGACCTCACCCCCAAACCCTGGGTGGAGGGGATGAGCAAGGTGTTCGCGGAACTGCGCGGCCCGGCCGCGAAGAAGATCATGCACGCCCAGCGCGACCGCGCCCCCATCGCCATCCACTACTCGCAGCCCTCGATCCAGGTGGGCTGGATGCTGGACTCCCGCGAGGACGGCGATACCTGGCCGCGCCGGTTCTCCTCCTATGAGGCGACTCACTCCCGCATCACGCGCGTCCGCAACGGCTGGACCAAGTTGATCGAGGACCTGGGGCTGCAATACGACTTCGTCTCCACCCAGCAGATCCTAGACGGCGTGCTGGAACAGCGCGGCTACAAAGTGCTCATTCTTCCGCAGTCCATGGCCATCGGCGACGAGGAAGCGGCCGCGATACGACGCTACGTCGAATCCGGCGGCGCGGTGATCGCCGACTTCCTCACCGGCACCTTCGACGAGCACGGAAAGCGGCGGCGTCAGGCGGGCGCGCTGGATGCGCTGTTCGGGGTGAGCAGGGACCCGGACGGCATGATTCACCAGCCCGAGCATACGCCCGCGCTGGTGCGGGAGGGCGCCTCGTATCGCTGGCAGCCCGCGGAGCGCAATCTCCGAAGCGCACTCTCCTCATCGAATCACCCTGCCATCAACGTGCACGGCAGGCCCGGCGGCCGCGGGCAGACCTGGTACCTCAACCTCTCCCCGATTGACTACCCGAAACTCCGCCTGGAGGGGAAGGGAGGCGAATTGCGGGACCTCATCGGCGGCATCTTCAAGCAGGCGGGCGTGAAACCGGTGGTCGCGGTCACCACGCCGGAGGGCGGGCCTCCGGTGGGATGCGAGGTGATCGCGTACCGCGGGGAGGGCGCGCGCTACCTCGCCGTCATGCGCAACCCGGAATACGCCGCCTCCTCGCTGGGAGAACTCGGCTACGGCGACAACTCCCGCTTCGAGAAACCGGAGCAGTTCGTCGTTCACCTGCCCAAGGCCGCGCAGGTGAGGGACATGTCGAGCGGGCGCACCTGGAAGGCAAAGGACATCACGGTCACCGTGGACCCCTGGAAACCGACCCTGCTCCAACTGGAGTAGAGCCGTAGGGCGCGGCCGTTTCACTGTAGGGCGCGCATTCCCATGCGCGCCATGGCGGGCTTAGGACTTGTCTGCCTCGGGCAGAAAGCCCGCCCTACAGTAGGGCCGCGCCCCGCGATACCGGAGACTCTCACCCAGTAGCACAGGTCTCGGATCCGCCGGAGGCGGATGCTCCACCTGTGGCCCCTCACGTGCGCTTCGCGCACCACCTGACCGCGTTCACGATCACCTGGCGGACCTCCGCCTGCTGGAAGACGGGCTGGGTTTCGTGGCCTGGCTGGAAATAGAACACCCGCCCCTTGCCGAAGGTCCAGGCGCAGCCGGAGCGGAACTCCTCGCCCCCCTCGAAGTGGGAGTAGAAGACCACCGTGTCCGGCTCCTTGATGTTGAAGGGCTCCGCGTACATCTCGTCGTGGGGAATCACGAAATCTTCGATCCCTGCGGCCACCGGGTGATCGGGCGCCTTCACCATCACCTTCTGCCACTCGTCCGCCTCCCGCCAGGCTCCTATCATGCCGTCCGTGCCCATCAGCGCGCACAGGGGCCGGCTCATGTGGGAGGAATGCAGGGGCACAAACCCCATGCCCTCCTCGGTAACCCGCTTTACTATCCGTTCCACCGCCTCGTCGGACACGTCACCGTGGTGCCGGTGCCCGAACCACACCAGCACCTCCGCATCCGCGAGCGCGCCCGCGCTCAGGCCCTGCTCCGGGTCGCTGAGCTGTGCGCTGCGGGCGGTGATCCCGTCCAAGGTGTTCAGATAACCGGCGATTTCGCCGTGGATGCCGTTCGGGTACACCTCCCTGGGTTCGCTGAATTCCGACCAGACGAGCACCCGGATCGGCTCATGCTGTTCAGCCATCGTGTTCCTCTCATTCCCCCGTTCACGCGGGGCGTTTGGATTACTGCTTTCGCTTCTTCTTGGTGTAGGCCCAGTCGGTGACCCGCTGCTCCCGCACCCGTTTCTTGGGCTTGCTGGCCGCCACCAGCTCGGCCAGCAGTTCCTCGTACTCGTTTGCCTTGAGCGGGAGTTTCACCTCTTTCTTGCGGTGGCTGGAGAGGATGATGGCGTTGGCCAGCTCCAGCGACCACAGGCCCTCCGCGCCCGGCGCAATCAACTTCTCTCCCTTGAGGATGGCGTTCACGAAGTTCTGCGTGATGCCGATGTGACCGGGGTCGGAGGCCTTCAGCGGCGGCGTGGCCAGCTTCGCCTCCGGGGAGCCCCACATGTGCCTGGTCTTCCAGATGTACTCCCTCACCGGGTGCTGCAGCTCCCAGAAGCGCATCGTATTGTCGTCGAAGACTATCTTTCCGCGGTCCCCCACGATCTCGAAGTGGGTTGCGGGCGGGGCCTCGTTCACCGTGGCGTAGAGGTAGCCGTGCGCGCCGTTGGGGAACTCCATGGTCGCCCAGGCCTCCTCCTCGACCTCGATCTCGTGGAACCGGGTGCGCGTGCGCCCCAGCAGCCTCTTGGGCATTCCCGCCAGCCAGGCGAATTGATCCAGCCCGTGGGGGGCCTGATTGAGCAGCACCCCGCCGCCCTCGCCCCTCCAGGTCGCCCGCCAGCCTCCCGCGTCGTAATAGGCCTGGGAGCGGAAGTAACTCAAGGTCATGCTCACCCGCATCAATTCGCCCAGGCGCCCGCTCTCGACGATCTCCTTCGCGGCGCGCGCGGCCGGAGAACAGCGCAACTGGTACATCACCGAGAACACGCACCCGCTGCGCTCCGCGGCCCTCACCATGCGCCGCGCCTGCTTCACGGAGACGCCGATGGGCTTCTCGCTGAGCACGTGAATGCCGCGCTTGAAGGCGTCGATGGCGATGGGCGGATGGAAGTAGTGCGGGGTGGCGATCAGCACCGCGTCCACCAGCCCCGAGTCGAGCATCTTCACGTGCCCTTCGAAATGGGGCACGCCGAACTTCTCGCCCACCTCCTTCGCAATGGGCGCGTAGTTGTCGCAGACCGCGGCCAGCTCCGCGCGCTTCAGTTTGCCCATGTAGGCGCAGTGGCCCTGTCCCATGCCTCCCACGCCTGCTACCCCGATGCGTACCTTTCTCATCCTCGTCACCTCCCGGCCCCGCGGGCCTCTACATGCTCTTCGAGATGATCGTCAACAACACGCGGATCCCCGCCGCGACCTGGTCGCCCACCAGCAGCCCGATCGCCAGCGGCACCATGCGCCGATACAGCCGCAACCCTCCATATCTTACCACCAACGACTTCAGCAGCCACCCCACGAAGAACGCCTGCCAGAACCAGTGCATCCCCCAGCAGTTCGCGGCCAGGTAGCCGAACGGGTGCAGCGGCCACCACCACAGCCGAAGCCGGAGGATTCCCAGTATCACCGCCACCGCGGCCCCCGCGGAGACCGCGATCAGGGCCGCCGGATCGAAGGGGGTGGGGTTCGTCACCATCTCGTACATCCGCCCGCCCACCCCGCGCATCTGCGAGTGCAGCCAGCCCGAGGAGGCGGCGTTGATATTCAGGAACCCGTAGTGGTAGGTGCCCGTCAGGAACACGTACACGCCCACGATCATTGAGAAGACGAACCCGATCACTATCGCCTTGAACAGAGGCCGCGGGTTGATGCGCGCGGAGTCGGCGATCTTGAACGCCTCCAGCGCGTTCCCCGTCACCACCTCGAACGATTCCCCGAAGCCCGGGAAATAGGTCCAGCGCAGGCCGATGAGGGCCACCACCTCCCGGAACCGGAAGACCGCGCTGCCCCCCGGGATCATCATCATGTCCTCCACCCCCAGCGGGAAGGGAATGAACCCGAGGCCGGTGTCCGCGCGCAGCCTCGCCCACATCACATAGAGCGCCACGATCAACAGCACGATCGCCAGCCCCACGAACGGCCGCGTGCCGATCATCATGCAGAAGTAGGTCATGTACGCGAGGGACAGTATGATCCCCACCACCGCCCAGCGATACCCGACCGGCTCCGAAGAGTCCGAGGCGTCGGGGCGGCCAGTCAGCGCCAGGCGGAACACCCGCGCCAAGTGTCTCCTCCCCGTCCACAGCACCCACACGCCCAACGCCAGCACCGCGCCCCCTCCCTGATAGTAGGGGGCCGGGAAGGATGCGTCATACCAGTCCTCCGGCAGCTGCGGCGTGTGCCCGGCGGCGATCGCGATCACCGTCAGCGCCACCCGCACGATCCAGAAGAACCAGCAGGAGAACGACAGCTCCTTGGGGATGAGGAAGGCGATGGCGATGATCGTCGGGTCCAGCCACAGGTCGATCTGGCCCAGGCCGGCCATCGGCCCCACCTTCTGCCACTGCATCAGCGTCTTGCCCATCAGCGGTATGCTCGGCATCGCCGGGAAGAAGATCCCGAGCGCGTTGATCAGCCCGATGGAGAGGGTGATCCCGAACCCGATCCAGAACACCGCCAGCACCGGCAGCCGCCCCGACGGCTTGCCCTGGTACTCGCCCTCGCGGACCAGTTCCAGAGGAACCTGCGCCAGCGGGAAACTGAGGCGCTCGTGGGTGATCCACTGGAGGCGGAAGACCGTGACCACAGACAATGTGCACACGAACAACGCCGCCATGAACGATCCCCACGCCGCCAGCGTAGGCCACCACATCCCCCATGGCACCGACGCCTGCCCCACGAAAAAGGACTCCACCGTGTCCATGTCCGGCGGAGAGTACCAGGCCGGGAAGTACTGGAGAAATGCGGTCTGCCACTCCGTGATGGCGCGCGCGTAGTAGCGGGGCGCGAGGTTGTGTCCGATCATCCAGGCCAGGATGCCGTGCGTCATCAGCGGGCCGCCCACCAGCGTGACCGCGTAGACGGCCAGCAACTCCCGCCTGCTTAATCCGCTCTTGCCCCAGCGCCGCAACAGACCGTTGCCCGCGGTCAACACCACCAGGAGGAAGATGCAGGCCATGGAGGGAACGCCGGAGGCGAATGTGTAACTGGCCCCGTAGACCAGTTCCCCGTAAAATCCGCCCAGCGTGATAAGAATGAGAGCGATGAAAATGATCGCGATCGTCCGCGCGTTGATCGCGCGCGCTTGGTTCCGCGCGGCTCCCTCTG
The DNA here is from genome assembly GCA_015486155.1 of Armatimonadota bacterium. Taxonomy (GTDB): domain Bacteria; phylum Armatimonadota; class Hebobacteria; order Hebobacterales; family Hebobacteraceae; genus S016-27. The sequence goes on along the minus strand of WFSF01000195.1, from coordinate 2,883 downwards.
GCATACGCAGCGTGTCCTATAACAAAATGATTGGGTGGTCGGGCCACCCTGTCCGCTGCACGATTTGTTCTCGCCTTCCGTGCAATAGGTCTGTATTGTGTTCTGCGCGTTCGCTGCCATTCCTTCGCATCCGCAAACCTGGTATTCTAGCCCCCGAAGGCGCAGCAAACTGACAGAACGAGGAATGCTCACCAATGGCCCTGGACCGCCTCACGCAACAACTGGCCGCCGCTTTCTCCGACCGCCGAATCTTCCTGGTGGGCGGGTCGCTGCGCGACCGGATGCTCGGCCGCGCCACCCATGACCTCGACCTGGCCACCGACGCCCGGCCGGACGAGATAAGGCGGCGGGTGGCCCCCTGGGCCGATGCGGTGTGGACGGTGGGCGAGAAATTCGGCACCATCGGCCTGCTCAAGTACGGCGTGAAGGCGGAGATCACCACCTTCCGCCGGGACGCCTATGACGGAGAGAGCCGCCATCCCGAGGTCACCTTCGGGGACGACATCCTCGCCGACCTCCAGCGCCGGGATTTCACCATCAACGCCCTCGCCGAGAACCTCCACACCGGCGAACTCCTGGACCCCTTCGACGGCCGCGCCGACCTCCAGCGCCGCCTGGTGCGGTTCGTGGGCGAGCCTAAACTCCGCATCGCCGAGGATCCCCTCCGGATGCTGCGCGCGGTGCGCTTCTGCGCCCAGCTCGGCTTCTCCCTGGAGCCGGAGAGCGGGGCGGCGATAGCGCGCGGGGCCGGAGAACTCGCCCGCATCTCCTGGGAGCGGATCCGCGACGAACTCGACGGCATCCTCCTCTCCGAGCGGCCGGCCGACGGCCTGCGCCTGCTGATTGACCTGAGCCTGGCGCGTCACGTCATGCCCGAACTGCTCGACCTGCGCCTGCCCCAGCCGGAGCGGCATCACCTGAAGGACGTGCTCGACCACACCCTCGACGCGGTATCCTTCACTCCGCCGGACAAGGCGCTGCGCTACGCGGCCCTGCTCCACGACATCGCCAAGCCGGAGACGTTCACGCGGGACGAGAGGGGCATTCACTTCTACCGCCACGAGGAACTGGGCGCGGAGAAGGCGCGCGCCATCCTCGCCCGCCTGCGCCAGCCGGCCGCGCTGATCGAGCAGGTGATCCGCCTCATCCGCCACCACCTGCGGATTCCGTTCTACTCCTCCGAGTGGTCGCTCTCCGCGGTCCGGCGGCTGATGTACGACCTGGGGGACCAGCTCGACAACGCCATCGCGCTCGCGGAGGCGGACGTGAAAGCGAGCGACCCATCGGACTGGCCGGAGTTCCAGGCCCGGCTGGCCGAGCTGCGCTCCCGCATCGCGGAGGTGGGCGAGGCCGCGGAGCTCGCGCACATGAAGCCCCTGCTGAACGGCAACGAGGTGATGGACCTGCTGAACATCCCTCCCGGTCCGCGGGTCGGCGAAGTCCTCCGCTTCCTCCTCGACCGCCAGATCGCCGGCGAGATCACCACGCGAGAGCAGGCCGTCGAAGCCGTCAAGCGCGAATTCAAGGGATGACAGAATCGGCCACACCTTCCCCACCCGCTCCCGCTATATTATAACACGCCCTGTCAACCCTTTTGGCGGAAAATCGAGTAAGTTACACGCTTTTCATGGTGGCGAAAATCGTCGGAAAAGGGGCGTTTCCGGATAGAAAAGCAGGCGTTATCTCGTATTCCCGCTCCTTCGGTCCGCCCTTATGCTATCATATCCCCATCATGCCCACGGTTCGCGTCATCACGCTTGGGTGCAAGGTCAATCAATGTGACGGGGAGGCGATCGCGCGCGACCTGGCCGCGGCGGGGTGGCGCGTGGCGGCGCGCGGCGCGGCGGACGCGTATGTGGTGAACACGTGCACGGTGACCGCGACCGCGGACGCGAAGGCGAGGAAGTTGGTGCGCAGGCTGGCGCGGGAGCATCCGGATGCGGCGCTGGTGGTCACGGGGTGCTATGTGGAGCGAGACCCGGATCGGCTGGCGGCCCTCCCGGGCGTGGACGCGGTGGTCCCGAACGCGCGGAAGGGGGAGGTGGCGGAGGTAGTGAGGGGGCTGGTGGAGGGAGAGTCTCGCCAGTCAATAGAGCGGCAGTCGCACAACACGGGGGAGGGGCGTCACGCGCGGGTGGCACAGGCTCCCAGCCTGTGGCCCTGCTGCGTGCCCGCCTCAGATGGCGCGGTCGAGCGGCGGGGCCGCGGAGCATACCCCGCCCTGCAGGGGCGGGTGCGGGCGTTCGTGAAAATCCAGGACGGATGTGATCACCGGTGCGCGTACTGTATCGTGCCCGCGGTGAGGGGAATGATGCGCAGCAGGCCCCTCCCGGAGGTGCTCGCGGAGCTGGAGGCGCTGGCGGAGCGAGGCACCCCCGAGGTGGTGCTGTGCGGGATACGGCTGGGGGCCTATGGGCGGGACCTGGGCGAGGCCTCGCTTGCCCAGCTGTTGCGCGCGCTGCGCGGCCTGGGAATCCCGCGGGTGCGGCTGAGTTCTCTGGAGCCCATGGATGTGGACGACGCGCTGCTGGCGGAGATCGCCGACCATCCGACCCTCTGCCACCATCTCCATCTGCCGCTCCAGGCGGGCGATGACGCGGTGCTGGCGGAGATGGGCCGCGGGTACGCGGCCGCGCAGTTCCGCTCCTTGGTGGAGCGGGTGCGGCAGGCGTGGCCGGACTGCGAGATCGGCACCGATGTGATGGTGGGGTTCCCGGGCGAGAGCGAGACGCAGTTTGCGCGGACGGTGGAGTTCGTGCGCAGGATCGGGTTCTCCCGCCTGCATGTGTTCCCTTATTCCCCGCGGCCGGGGACGCCGGCCGCCGAGCGCTCCGACCAGGTTCCGGACAGGGTGAAGCGGGCGCGTTTGGAGCGGATGCTGGG
>WFSF01000194.1 GCA_015486155.1 Armatimonadota bacterium | reverse complement strand
TGCCCCCTCGAAGGCCGGGCCCGCGGCGGTCGAACAGGCGTACAGTTTCCCCTCCTTGGCCAGCACTATCTCCCCATTGGTCCCTATGTCCACCGCCATCCGCAGCCCGCCGCTCTCCCCGAGCTCGCTCGCCAGGATCACGCCCACCGTGTCCGCCCCCACGAAACCTCCGATGTTAGGCGCCACGTACACCCTTCCCTCCGGATGGATGCGGATCCCCAGCTCCTCCGCCCCCACCACCTGGGCGCGGCGGAAGGTGGGCGTGAACGGAATCTCGGTCATGCCCAGCGGCGGCGTCCCCAGCGCCAGATGGGTCATGCAGGTGTTGCCGACTATCGTCACCTCATACACGTCCTCTACCGCCGCCTCGGCCTTCTCCGCCGCCCCCGAGATCAAATCGCCGAGCAGGCCGATGACCGCCTGGTGCAGTTCGGCCAGCCCCTCTTCATCTTCGGTGGCGAGGTGCAGCCGGGAGATGACGTCCGCGCCCAGCCGGGCTTGGGGGTTGAGGGCCGACTGGGTGGCCAGTAGGTCCCCGGTCGCCAGGTCGCACAGGTACGCGACCACCGTGGTGGTGCCCACGTCCACCGCCGCGCCGTAGACGCGGGCCGAGCGGTCCCCAGGCTCCACCGCGGCCAGCTGGTCGTCGAACAGAGTGGCAGTGACCTCGAATCCCCGGCTCCTGAGCGCGGAGGGGAGGGATTCCAGCAAAGAGACGCGGGGCGCGGGCCTCACCCCCGGGCCCAGCGCCTGGAGCACCCGCACCAGGTCCGCCTGCGCGTCGTCCCCCGTGGGCGCGGGCAGTTTCAGCGCCAGCTTGCGCACACACGGCTCGACCAGGATCTCCCGCCCCACCCCCTCCACCATGATCCGGTGCTCCACCGTCACCACGCCCGGCGGCAGGAACACCTCCGCGTCCCCCTCCAGCCGCGCCTGGCAGGCCAGCCGCCATCCCTCTCCCAGCTCCTCCTCCGAGAAGAACTGGCGCTCTCGCTCCCCGGGGGCAGGCGCGCCGGAGAGAAACCTCACCGCGCACTTGCCGCATCGCCCCTGCCCGCCGCAGGGGGCGTACAGGGTGAGGCCCGCGCGGGAGGCCGCCTCCAGCACGCTCGCGCCGGACGCGGCCTCTGCGGAAATGCGGTCCGGATGAAACACCACGCTTACCGCGGCCATAGTAAAATTATCTTTCTGCGGCTCATTGGGAACATCGGCAAACCAGGGGACGGAGAAAGGCTAGGCCATGTCCCGGAAATAGTTGAGTTGCTTCTTGGCCTCCGGGTGTCCGGGCTGCAATTCCAGCACCCGGTTGAACTCAACCTTCGCCTCCTCGTACATCCCCATCATCGCGTAGGTCTTCGCCAGATTGAGGTGCGCGTCCACCCAGTCGGGCGCACACTCGGCCGCGCGCCTCAGCTCCTCCAGGGACTCCTCGAACCGCCCCACGAAACACAGCACCAACCCCTTCCCTAGGCGCGCCTGAGCATGGTCGGGGCTGCAGGCCAGGATATCCTCGAATTCCGCCAGGGCCTCGTCATACTGGCCCTGGTTCTTCAACTCCATGGCCCGTTCGCAACGCTCATCCAGCTTGTCGGCCTCCCCTGCGCTCACCGGCAGGTTCCTCCCCGCAACAAGATCCAGCGCCAGACCGCGCTTTCCCGGAAAGAGGCCGCCGCCGCTACCCCAGCTGCTCTCCCACCGATACCTGGTAGCCTCTTACGTAGTCCGCCGCCGACATCGCCGGGCGCGCCTCCGGTTGCACCTTCAGCGCCAGCACACGATTCTTCCCCGTCTCTATCCAAAACCCCTCTTTCGTGACTTCCACAATTTGGCCGGGTCTTCCTGCTTTGGCGTGACGATGGGGCCGGTGCAGCGGATCCTCGCCACGCGCTTTCAGGATCTTCAGCAATTTCCCCGCCCGTTTGGTGCGCGCCCCCGGCCTGGGCGCAAAGGCGCGGATCACCCGCAGAATCTGCTCCGCCTCCTGCCCCCAGTCGATCATCAGTTCCTCCCGCCTGATGGGGAGCGCCCAACTTACGCCCTCCTCCGGCTGAGGGGTGCGCGGCGCGCACCCCGAGGCCACCAGCTCCAGCGCCTCCAGGGTCATGCGCGCCCCGAGTTCCGCCAGGCGGTCGTGGAGGGCGCCGCGGTCCTCCTCCGGGCCGATCCTCACCGGCCACTGCAGCAGCACGTCTCCGGCGTCCATCTCGGGGGCCATCCACTGCATCGTCACCCCCGTCTCCGTCTCCCCCGCCAGGATCGCCCGCTCGATGGGGGCCGCGCCCCGGTACTTCGGCACCAGAGAGGGATGGAGATTCAGCGCGGCCGCGCTCGGCGTCGCGAGCACCTCCTCGGACAGCAGTTCGCCGAAGGCGATCAGCAGCAACACCTCCGGCGCCAGGCCGCGCAGCAACTGCAACCCCTCCGGGGCGCTGACCAGTTCCGGCTGATAGAGAGGCAGCCCCATCTCCTCGGCCGCCCGCTTGACTGGTGAGGGGCGGAGTTTCCGGCCCCGCCCCGCGGGCCGATCCGGCCGGGTGATCACCCCGGCCACCTCGTGCTCGGAGGCGGCCAGCGCGCGCAGGCTGGGCACTGCGAACTCGGAGGTGCCGAGAAAGACGATGCGGAGCCCCCCGCTCACCTCCGTCTCGCTCCCTCTTCCGCCAGCAGAAACACCTTGAGCGCGTCCTCAAGGGTGGTCGGCTGGATCACGGGCTCCTCCCCATTGCGCGTGCGCACCAGCCAGTGCAGGGTGGATTCGTCCACCAGGTCTACGAACAACCTACCGTCCAGATGGTCCAGTTCGTGGCAAAGGGCCCGCGCCAGCAGCTCCTCACCCTCCAGCGTGAACCGCTTTCCGGACAGGTTCGTCGCCCTCACCTTCACCCGCGCCGGCCTCTCCACCTCCCCGTAGAGACGGGGCAGGCTCAGGCATCCCTCCTCTCCCTTCTGGCTCCCCTCGGTCTTCACCATCTCCGGGTCGATCAATACCGTTGGTTCGTCCTCGATCACCACCACCGCCAGCCGCTTCGGGATTCCCACCTGATTCGCGGCCAGCCCCAGGCCCCGCGCCTCGTTCATCAACTCTATCATCCGCGCCGCTAGGGCCTTTATCTCCCCGCTCACCCGCCCCACCTGCTCCGCGGGCTCCCGCAGGGCGGGGTGTCCGTAGTGTACGATCCGCAACTCTTTCAGTTTTTCGCTCTTCATCACCGCGTGCTCCCGGCCGAGTCTATCACATGAACGAAAGAGGGTCCACATCCACTGTGATGGTACCCCTGCTCCACCCCCGCCAGCCGGCCGCCATGTCGCGCACGGCCTCCACCGTCTCCCCCGGCCGGCCGCGCACCAGCACCCGCCTCCGATACCGCCCCCGCAGCTTCGCCAGCGG
>WFSF01000193.1 GCA_015486155.1 Armatimonadota bacterium | reverse complement strand
GGGAAGCCCAAGTCCGAACCCGAGGCCCCCTCTCCTGGCTCTCCCTCTCCCTGGAGCGTCTCCGGACCATCCTGCTCCTTTTGCTCTTCGATTCCTTCCCCGACTTACCCCTCCCCACATCACAACCCCCGAAAACTGGGTAACCGTGAGGAGGAGACTTCGTTGACAGTAGATGGCAACCGGCTAGAATGAGTATGGGAGGCAGGGCTCCGCGTGCGGGCGGAGGATGGTGGGTATGGGAGCGAACACTATCTCCGGCGGGCGGCCGCGGCAAGTCGGGCGTCCGGCCCGGGAATGGAGCAACGTGAGTCAAGCCGAGGGCGCCCGCGTCGCCGACCTGGTGACGCGGGCGAAGGAAGGCGACAGGGAGGCGTTCGACGATCTGGTGGCCCTGTATACGCCCCAGATCTACAACCTGTCGCTGCGCATCACCGGATCTCCTGACGATGCGGAGGACTGCGTCCAGGAGACCTTTGTGCGCGCCTTCCGGGCGATGCGGTCCTTCCGGGGGAAGGCGACGTTTTTCACCTGGCTCTATCGGGTGGCCGTAAATGTCGCCAGGGATGCTGCAAGGCGAAACGCGCGGAGCCCGCGGACCGCGGCCGACCTCACCGCGGCCGATGGTGCGGAGCCGGGGGCCGACCCCATGGAGACCGCGGGGGTTCCACTGTCGCGCCGGCAGCCGCTTCCCGATGAGGCGCTGCTGGCCGAGCGCAGGCGCGAGGTGGTGTTGAAGGCCATTTCCTCCCTCCCCACTCATCACCGCGAGGTGCTCGTGCTCTACGATCTTCAGGGGCTCTCTTATGAGGAGGTGGCTCAGGTGTTGAACACGCGGGTGGGGACGGTGAAGTCACGGCTCAACCGGGCCCGGCTGGCTCTCAAGGAGCGGCTGATGCCCCATCTGGAACTTCTGAGGGACTGAATCGGTCAAACGGGTTGGAGTAGTATGTGTGAAATGAAGCGCCTGCCGAGAGAATGCAAGAAGGTGCGGGAGCGGCTGCCGGAGTTCGTCGAAGGCGCGCTCGGGGAGCGCGAACGCGCGCGCGTCGAGCAGCATCTGGCCTCCTGCGCGCGCTGTTCGGCCGAGCTGGCGGACCTGCGGACAGTGCTCTCTTCTCTGCGCGGGGTGGCGCCGGATCCCGTCCCCCCCCACCTGGTGGAATCGATCCGTCAGGCGGTGCGGCGCTCGGCTCCGACCGCCCGGGAGCCGGCCTATCGCTGGGCGCGGCTGGTGGTTTCCTCGGCGGCGGTGGGCCTGGTGCTGGCGATGGCGCTCGCCTTCCACTTCACCCAGGGATCCGGCCTGGTGGACAAGACGGCCGTAAAAAAGACGGCCAAACGATACGAACGGGTGGCCAAGGTCGAGGAGCCGGCCTCGGTGGCGGCCCGGCATGGGGGCGAGGAATTGGCGTTTGCGCCTTCGTCTGGCCCGCGCGCCGAGACGCAGGAATCCGCCGCCCGGCCAGGGCGCCTCGCGGGGGAGGAAGAGCGGTTTGGGGCGGCGCCGAACCCGGCCCCGGAGAAGGCAGAGAAGGCTGCTCCCGTTGTCTCCCCGGTGTGTGACAGCGAGGGATTGTCGCGCGAGCGCAGCGTCCAGCGCCCATACCGGAGGTATTGCGGAATCAGGGCCCATGGCACACGGCAGCCTCCAGCGAAACAGACCCAGGGAGGAGAGCCCGGAGCCGACCGGAGCGTCTCGGCTTCCGCGGCGCGGAAGGGAGGCCCCGCGGCCTACTTCGTGGGAGTGCCCAAGGCCGCGCGCGCGGCCCTTCCGGTGACGGCCAGCGTCGAAGTGAGCAAGGAGAACGGAGGCCTGAGCGTCATCCTCACCCCGCAGGGAGCGCCCGTAGAGGATCTGTCGCTGGCGGTGGAGCGCGCGGAGGGGGTCAGGCGGGTGTTGTGGAGCGGGCGGCTCGCGAAGACGGTGAGGGTGGAGTTGCCGGGAGACATGTTGGGGCCGGGGCCGGGCACACTGGGGCTTACCATCCAGGCCAAGGGGGGACAGAAGCGCCATGCGCTCTTCTTCCCGGTGTTGAGCAGGATCGGAGAGACGGCGCCCCTGGTGCCGCCGGCGCGCTATCAGGGGGAGATGCTGGGGGAGGTGCTGGCTCGGTTGAGCACGTTGAGCGGACTCGTTCTTCTCGCGGAGACGCCCCTCGACCGGCCGGTCTACGGGGAGCTCGCAGGGGGGGACCCGGATGTCGTGCTTTCCGGGCTGGCCGCGGACGCCGGAATGAGGGTGAAGGCGGAGGGTGAGGTGGTGCGCATACTCGCGCTCGCTCACGACGAGGACCCCCGGACCGACGCGGGCGAATAGCGTCCCACACACCCCGGCGCTCCGGCCGGCAGGACACGCCCCGCCTCACGGCAAAGTCTAGCCACATGTCGGCCCCGCGTTTCCCAATTCCAGCCCAAAGCGTCTACCTCCGATGGAGGCGGCCGGGGCTGGCCCTCTTTGCAACGCTGGTTCTGTGCGGAGCGCTTTGCTCGTCGGCCTCTGCGCGCCGCCGCGCCCCCCAGCCGAGAAATCTGGCGGCGCTTGAGGGCACGGTGGAGTGGCTGCGGGTGGCGCGTCTGTGGCAGGATTTGATAGACTTGGCGGACCACCCATATACCAGACCCGGCCTTTTCGACTCGCTGGGGGAGCGCGTGGACGAGGCCGAGGGCGACCTGAAGGCATTGGCCGAGCGGACCGAGGCCAGGAGAGCGCTCCTGCCGGCGGAGCTGGCCGACGAAATCGGGGCGGTGCTGCGGGAGCGGTTTCAGTATCTGCGGGCGCGGACGGAGCCGGTGCACGGGGTGATCCGCCTCAACGAGTTGGAGGCCGCGGTGGAGGCTGCGCAGTGGGTGTTGGAGATGCAGCTTTCGGTGTTGCGGAGGGCCGGCCCGTGGAGCGCGCATCCCGATGAGAAACTCGCGGAGGCGGCGAGGGGAAACATCGAGTACCAGTTGGCCTTCTTGCACCACTACCGGACTTTTCAGGCCGGGATGGCGCGCCGTCGGGCGGAGCTGGCGAAGAGGGAGAAGGATGGCGGAGAAGTCGACTGGGAAGCCTTCAATGTCGAATGCGAGCAGAAGCGGCGCGCCCTGCTGACCGCTTACCAGAACAGGCAACTGCCGCGGGTGCGGGTGGTGCGAGACGCGTTGCCCTATGTGGCGGCGCTCACCCAGCGGCCGGCCCCGGAGGCGCCGGCCATGGTTTCCCCCGATTCCGGGCGTGGATAGAGGTCGATGTTTGGCTGGAACGTAGACCTGGGACTGGACATCGGAACCTGCAACCTCCGCGTCTACCAGCGGTCGGTGGGAATCGTGCTGGCCGAGCCGTCGGCCATCGCCTTCTCGCCCTCCGGGGACGAGGTGATCGCGGTGGGGACGGAGGCGAGGCTGATGGCCGACCAGGGGGCGAGCGAGGCGCGCGTGGTGTTCCCTCTGCAGGCAGGAGTGGTCGCCGACCACCATGCGGCGGCGGCGCTGGTGAAGGCAATGATCCGGCGCGCGCTGGGGAAGCGGTATCTGCTGATGCCCCGGGTGGTGGCGTCGCTGGCCACCGGGGCGACGCCGGTGGAACGGGCGGCGCTCCGCCACGCGGTGCAGAGCGCGGGGGCGAGGCGGGTGGCGCTGGTGGACCAGACGCTGGCGGGGGCGATCGGCTCCGGCCTGGTGCCGACCGACCGCGCGG
>WFSF01000192.1 GCA_015486155.1 Armatimonadota bacterium | reverse complement strand
TCCCCGGCATCTTCACCGATGAGCCCAACGTCTTCAGCCTCCGCGGCCTGCCTCCCGCGCCCCGCCTCCCCTGGACTCCCCGGCTGCCGGCGGAGTTCAAGCGCAGGCGCGGCTATGACCTGATGGCGCGGCTGCCGGAGCTGTTCTCCGCACACCCGGCATTCGCGCGCACCCGCCACGACTACTGGCGCACGGTCACCGAGCTCTTCTCCGAGGCCTACTGCGGGCAGATCGCGCGCTGGTGTGAGCGGCACGGCCTGGAGCTCACCGGGCATATGCTTTGCGAGCAGGAGTTCGAGAACGAGATCCCCGTGGGCGGCGCGGCCATGCCATCCCTGGCCCACATGCACCGACCGGGGATTGACATACTGCGGGAGCAGACAGACGAGGTGCTCACCTGCAAGCAGGCATCCAGCATCGCCCACCAGCTCGGCCGCCCGCGCACCCTGAGCGAGACCTATGGCACCTCCGGCTGGCAGTTCACCTTCGAGGCCCAGAAGTGGTCCGGTGACTGGCAGACCGTGCTCGGCATCAACACCCGCTGCCAGCACCTCACCCCCTACAGCATCCGCGGGATGAGGAAGCGCGATTTCCCGCCCACTTTCTCCTGGCATCAGCCCTGGTGGAAGTACTTCCGCACCGTGGAGGACTACTTCGCCCGCGCCACCTTCTTCTCGACCATCGGCCGGCCCCTGCGGGACATCCTGGTGCTCCACAACATTTCCTCCGCCTGGGCGGGACCGCCCACCGCGCAGGACCGGCGGAACAAGGGGGAGGCGCTGCGCCGCGTCGCCGAGGACCTCCTTGCGCTCCACTACGATTTCGACCTCGGCGACGAGATCGTCATGTCCCGCCACGGGCGCGTGCAGGGCCGCAGGCTGCTCATCGGGGAGGCCGGCTATAAGCTGGTGGTGGTGCCGGAATGCGACACCATCTTCCGCTCCACCGCCGACCTGCTCCATCGCTTCCTGCGGGCCGGCGGCCGCGCGCTCTGCCTGGGGCGCCGGCCGACCATGATCGAGGGCAAACCGGCCCCCGAATTGGAGACCCTGTTCGCGCATCCGAACGTCACCATCATCGCGGCGAAGCGCGATGAGCTGGAGGACGCGTTGCGCGCGTTGCTGCCGCGGCGCGTCTCCATCACCGGCGAGGCCGGCCGGGAGGTTTCCGATATAATCTACCAGGCGCGCTCCCACCGGGGCCGCACCTATGTCATGCTCGCCAATCGAGACCGTGAGGGTGGGCACGACGTCACCGTCGAGCTGCCCGGGGAGGGCCGCGTCGAGCAGTGGGACCTGGAGACCGGCGGCACGCGCGCCCTTGCCGCCCGCGCCGCGGGCGGCAAGACGGCGGTCGCGCTCCACCTCCCTCCCACCGGATCGGCCGCGCTGGTGCTCGACCCGAAGCGCAGGCCGCCGGCGCGCGCCCCTCGCCGGCCGACGGTGGTGAAGGTGATCGCGCTGCCGGACCGATGGACCCCGCGCCGCTCCACGGAGAACAGCCTCCCCCTCGATTCCTGCCGGTGGCGGTTCGCGGGAGGGAGCTGGTCATCCGAGATGCCGGTCTTCCTCGCGCAGCGGCAGCTCCGCGCGGCGATGGGCCTGCCGGATATCTCCCACCCCGACATTCCTCAGCCATGGGCGGCCTACGCGCGGCCGCGCCGCGCCAGGCCGCGCGCGGTGGAGCTCCGCTTCACGTTCCGCGTGGACGAGCCCCCGGCCTCCGGCATTGACCTGGTGCTGGAATCGGCTGAGCTGTTCGATATCTTCGTCAACGGAGCGCCCGTTTCCAACCGGGCGCGCGGGTGGTGGCTGGACAAGAGCATGGACCGAATACCCCTCTCCGGCGTGCGGCGGGGCGAGAACGAAATCGTCCTTCGCTGCGAGTACCGGGACGCGCCGGAGTACGAACTGGAGGAGTGTTATCTGATCGGGGATTTCGCGGTGGACCGCGCCACAGACGCCATCTGCCGTGAGCGCAACACCATCGCGCCGGGCGACTGGTGTGAACAGGGCTATCCATATTACGCCGGCAACCTATACTACGGTTCCGAGATCCTCCTTCGGATTGGCCGGGGCCAGAGGGCCGTGCTCGCGGTGGGGCCGCACTTCGGAGCCTGTGTGGCGGCGCATGTAAACGGCAAGCTCGCCGGAGTGCGCGGTTGGGCTCCCTACGAGGTGGACATCACCCGCCGGGTGAAGCCCGGACGCAACCACATCGAGATCGAGGTATGTGGCAGCCCCCGCAACCTGCTCGGGCCGAACCACCTGGACGAGAAGCGTCCCGGCTGGACCGGCCCCAACGAGTTCATCCGGCTGGACCGCTGGGTCGAGAAGCGCAATCTCGTGCCCTATGGATTGATGGGAGACTGCGTGGTGCGCATAGAGGAGAACGCAGGATGAGCGGTATCCGCATCCCCAGGCCGAAACTGCTGCGCGAGGACGACCTGGCCCGCATCCACGAGGCCGCCTTGCGCATCCTGGAGACGGTGGGCATCCAGGTGCGGGAGGAGGAGGTGATGGAGGCCGCGGCCCGGCTGGGGTTGCGTCGCGCGGGAGACCGGGTGCTCTTCGATCGTAATCTGGTGAACGCGTTCGTGGACGAGTTCCGCGCCGCGCCCGCGCCGGAGCAGGAGCCCGAGCCCGATTCCGGGATTCTGCTCTCCACCTGCCAGTATGCGGTGGCGTTCCACGATATGGAGACCGACCGGATCGCGCCCTTCACCGCCGAGCGATTGGTGGAGGCGGCGAAATTCCTCTACACGCTGCGGCCCTATGGAGTGATCGCCAAGACTCCCGGGGTGGCGATGGACCTCCCGCCGGCCCTCCAGTCTGTCCACAAGCAGATGGTCCAGGCCCTGTACTGCGACTATCCCCGGCCGGTGGAATTCACCGATGCGGCCTCCGCGCCCTACCTGCTCGACATGGCGGAGGCGATGGGCAATCCCGTCACCACCGGCGACGTGTATGTGGTGAGCCCCCTCTCCATCGGCGGCGAGTCCTTCGCCTGCGCCCTCCAGCAGAAGCACCGCCTCAAGTCCCTGTGGGTCAGCAACATGTCCTCCCTGGGGGCCACCGCGCCCATCCGCCTGGGCGACGCGCTGGCGGTGGGCGCGGCCGAGGTGGTCGGCGCCGCGATCCTGGCGCGGGAGGCGACGGGTCTGCCGGTGGACTGGTCGGTGCGGGTGACGCCCTTCGACCCGAGGTCCATGTCCATCACCCTGGGCGGGCCGGAGGAGCATCCGCTCCAGTGGGCCTGCGATGAGTTGAACGCCTGGTACCACAACCGGCCCGTAGGGCCTCCGTGGGGCTCTCTTCACACCCAGGCCAAGCTTCCCGACCAGCAGGCCGCGGCCGAACACCTGACCTGCCTGCTCACGGGGGCGTTCTTCGGCGCCCGCGTCTTCACCGGAATCGGCCGCATGTCCCTCGACGAGGTGTTCAGCCCGGAGCAGGCGGTGATTGACCTCGAACTTCGCGATCATGTGCAGCGCCTCCTGGCCCACCCCGACGTCGGCTGCGACCCTGAGGCCTGTCTCGCCGAGGCGCGGGCGGGCGCGGAGGGCGGATTCCTGGGGCTGGACTCGACCGTGGAGCGATACCAGCAGGTGTACTGGAGGCCGCGGCTGTTCTGGCGGGGGATGCTGGGCGAGTGGCAGGCCGCGCAGAGCCCCGACCTGAGGCTCCGCGCCAAGCAGATGGTCCGCGAGCAGCTGGCGCGTTATGACTTCGAGCCCCCCGCGGAGGTGCGGCGGGAGGTGGAACGCATCTACCGGCGCGCGGAGCAGGACCTCAGCGCCTGAAGCGGCCGGCCGCGCTCACCGCTTGAGCCACTGGTCCAGCCAGGAGAACGCGAACTCCTGCATCTCGCGGTCGAACTTGTGCGGGCCGGGGTAGAACCGGCACACATAGCGGTCGCCGGCCCCCGCTTTCTCGAACACGGCGCGCAGCATCTCGTCCGCGCGGCGCATCTCCTCCAGGCTGAAGAGGGGATCCTGTTCGTTGTTGAGCACCATGGTGGGCTTGGGCGTTCGCAGCCCGAGGATCTCCGGATAGTCCAGATACCGGGCGAGATGGGGCGTCCAGGCCATCCACGTGTGCGTCCACCCCTTCCACAGGCTGCAATCCCGCCAGGTGGTCATCATCCCCACGCAGACCGCCGCCGAGATGCGCTCGTCCATCCCGGCCAGGTAGACCGTGCGGCACCCGCCGCCCGACAGCCCCGCGCACGCGACGCGGGAGGCGTCCACCTCCGGCCGCGCGCAGAGCACGTCCAGCGCGCGCATGTCCTCCGCCAGGAACATCCCCGGCCAGGTAAGCCCTGCGCCATACAGGCTCTTCGCCCAGATGTCCTCGTGCTGGGCCGCCCAGCGGTTGTAGGCGACGATATCGGCCACCTCCTCGGCCTCCGTCACATCCCGCGCCCCGTTCCACCGGATGCACTCCGGCACATCTTTCACCAGCACCCGCCTGGACGCGAAAGGCCAGGTGTCGTGGCAGAGCACCGCGTAGCCGCGGCGCGCGATCTCGTTCGCCCACGCCTTGCCCCCGTAGTCATCGTCCCGGTGCCGCCGGATAATGGGGTGCACGGGGATATCGGCGTCGGCGATCTTGCGCCAGCCGAAGTATTTCAGCCCCCCGTGGTCGTGCAGGGCGAGCATCCCCGGCAGAGGTCCCTTCGCGCCGGCCGGCTTGAGGAAGACCGCGTCGGTGGGCGGGCCGTAGGGCAGCCGCCACCGCAGTCGCTCCACCTCCACCTCGTCCACGGTGGTCGTCGCCACCACCTCCGGCTTCGGAGGGCCGCCGCAGTCGGAGAGGTTGATCAGCTCCCGCGCCTTCTCTTTCGCTCGGGGCCGCCACTCCTCCAGGTCGCGGAACTCAGGCCTGCGGAATGAGAGCAAGGGCGGATCGTTGGCCGCGAACACCTCCGCGAGGAAATCTCCGTATGCGCCTACCATGTTCGGTTCCATGAGCGCCTCCACGCATTCCGAGTTCTCCGCCCCGCGGAACCCTCCTGTTCTCCCGCGGGCAGGGCAGGAGCCGCGCCCGGCGAATACATCAGTCATCTCCCTCGGACCGGCATTGCATGATAGCACTACTACATGCCGCCATCCTCGGCATCATACAGGGTCTCACCGAATTCCTCCCGGTCAGCAGCTCCGGCCACCTGATCCTGGCGCGCGACCTGTTCGGGTGGCACATGCTCTCCAACCCTCACCTGAACAAGGTCTTCGATGTCGCGCTCCACGCGGGGACCTTCGTCTCGCTGGTGATCTACTTCCGTGAGGACCTGGTGAGGCTGGCGCGGGCGTTTGCGGTGAGCCTGGTGCGCGGGATCGGGGGCGACGTCGACCGGCGGCTGGCCTGGCTGATGGTGATCGGCACCATACCGGGGGCCCTGGTGGGGGTGTTCCTGGAGAATCTGGTGGAGAACGTGCTGGGCGCGCCCAAGCTGATCGCAGTCCAACTAATCGTCTTCGCCTTCGTCCTCTACGCCGCCGACCGGCTGAGCCGCCGCACGCGGCCCCTGGACCAGGTGAGTTGGCTGGACGGCATTCTGGTGGGCGCGGCGCAGGCGCTGGCGCTCGCGCCGGGCGTATCCCGCTCCGGCATCACCATCACCATGGGGCTCGCCCTGGGCCTGAAGCGGGAGGCCGCGGCCCGTTTCTCCTTCCTGCTCTCCATCCCCATCATCGGCGGCGCCGCGCTCTACGCCTTCGCGGGAGTCTTCCTGCACCACACGGGGCTGCCGGCCGGCAGCGAGGGAATGTTCGCGGTGGGCGCGCTCACCTCGGCGGTCTCCGGCTACCTGTGCATCAAGTACTTCCTGAACTACCTGCGCACCCGCTCCCTCAACGTGTTCGTGGTCTACCGCATCGCCTTCGGCGCCGCACTGCTGGCCTTCTATACGCTCGGTCGGTAGCCCCTCACCCCGCCTCTATCCGCTCCAGCTCCACCTCCCCCCAGGCGCCCATGTGCTCGCCCACGATCACCAGGCCCCCGAGCACGCCGGGTATCGTCTCCAGGGTCTCCAGCGCGGGCTGGATGTCGGAGGGTTCATGAACGCGGTTGGCGAGGGCGGTGGCCGCGGCGTCGGCGAGAGGGGTGGAGTCCGCGAGCACCACGGCCGCGTCCGCGCTCCCGAAGCTGAGCGAGGGCCCCACCGTGCCGGAGGAGGTGCACAGGCCGACGGACTGTGCGATCCGGCGGAGGTGAATCCCCACCCGGCCGCTGAGGGGAGACTTCCCGGCGAAGACGGCCGCCACCCGCGGCTGCAGGGTGTAGATGTAGATGTCGCCCCCGTTCTCCACCATCACCTGCTCGGTCTCCGACAGCAACGCCTTTCCCACCCGCTCGGCCACCGCGCCCGCCACCGCGGCCATCGGCCCCACGTCACACAGCCTGGCCGCGTCGGCCATGTCCTGCACCACCGGAGGCGCGCCGACGAGGGGAGTGCGGGGCTTGAGGGAGGCCGCGAAATCGGGGTCCCGCTCCAGGTATGCCTCCAGCTCGGCGCGAACGGAACGGAGCGCCCGCTCCGCCTCGTCGGCGAGTGGGCGCTCCGCGCTGATCCACAGGTCGGACTCCCCTACCCGCACCTGGAAGGTGTGCAGCTCGCTCTCCGGCCACCTCCGATAGATGCGGTCCACGTAGGGCATGAGGGCCTCAGAAAGTGAGCTTCATCGCCCGCACCGGGCAGGCGGTGATGCACTCGCCGCAGGCCACGCAGCTGTCCGGGTCGAGCACCACCTTCATGGAGGGGCGCTCGATCCGCAGCGCCTCGGAGGGGCACACCCCCACGCACGCGCCGCAGTCGGTGCACAAGTCGTCGTCCTTGGAGATGTCCTGATGGAGAGGCTGCAGCCTGACTCCCTGCTTGGACAGGTAGTCGGTCGCCTTCCGATAGTTCGCCTCCTCGCCGGTGATCTCCATCACCATCAGGCCCTGATCCTCCAGGCCGATGGTGGCCTTGAGGATGTTGAACACCAGATCGAAGTCGCGGACCAGACGGTAGACGATGGGCTTTCCGCTGACCGCGGGAGGAAAACGCAGCACTATGCGATGGGTGACCTCCATGATCTCTTCTCCTCTCACTCGAGTCCCGCGGTGGGCGGCCGGTCCGGCATCGGCTTCATCACCTGCCCGGATTCCGCGCCGGGGATGGGAGCCACCGGCGCGGTCAACTCGAACTTGCCGGCGCTGATCCACTCCTTCAGCGTCTCCGCGATCTCCCGCGCGCGGGGATAGCTGGACAGGGGGGTCGCGGGCACCGTCTTGCCGGCGACCTCGATGGAGCCGGACTTGAGCTGGGCATAACTGACATGCCCCAGCACCTCCGGCTCCCGGTTGGGATAGGCGCCGCTGTAGTCCACGATGGGCGCGAGGATATCATCGTCCGATATCCCCGTCTGGGCCGCCACCTCTTCGTCCAGCACCGGGATCGGCAGCCCCAGCCCGATCATCAGCGAGGTGCCGTAGCCGCGGAAGCTGGCCCCTCGCAGATAGCGGGTATCCATCTGCTTCATGTCCCCGATCACCGCCAGCGTCCCCGCGCCGCCGAGGGGAATCCCGTTGTCCGAGCGCTTCGTGCCCGGGCTGTGCTGGGTTCCCTGCCACACCACGTATCCTACCCCGCCGGCCAGGAAGAGGCGGGTGCCGATCCCCGCCGCGCGGTAGTAGGGGTCGTTGAAGAGCGGGGAGAGCTGCCCCGCGCTGGAGTAGTTCGCAGACCCCAGGTCCGCCTGCAGGGTCCCCATATAGGTGTAGATGGTGCGCTTCGACCGGTTCACCGCGACATTGTAGTTCTGGTATCCGTTGCGCGGGTTGAAGAGATAGGCCTCGTTCATCTCCTCCAGGGTGATGAAGGTGGATATCTGGCGGCGCGGGTAGCAGTCGGTGCCATAGGTGGTCGCCTCCAGCAGCACCTCCTTGCCCGCCACCAGATCCTCGATCACGTGCCCCCCGCCGTAGCGGAACTCGCCCGGGTAGACCGCGTTTCTCGGATCGCTTTCCGGCAACGCGCTCGCGCCGAGGTAGATGTCAACCGCGGCCAGGCCTGCGTAGGCGGGAACCCCGTTTAGGGTGACCTGCCCGCCGCCCAGCTTGATGCGAGGTTTCGCGTGTCCCAGGTTCATCATCGCGCCGGAGGAGCACATCGCGCCGAAGGTCCCGGTGGTCACCACGTCCACAGTGCGCGCCGCTTCCTTGGCGCCCTTCTCGCGGACGATCTCGATCATCTCCTCTGCGGTGACCACCACCACTTCCCCGCGTCTGATCTTCTCGTTGATCTCCTCCAGCGTCTTTGCCATCTCACTCCTCCTTGGCGCGTTCTCTGGGGCCCCCGACCCCGTCTATTATTCAGTGCCGTACGGCACTGAATAATAGACTTGATCTCCGAATCGCCGCGGCCGCACGACATCGCCGCGTCCGTAGGGGCGGCACTCGCGGCACCCTCTCCCGGCAGGACGGGGAGACGCGGATAATACTAGCACAATCGAGAGAAGGTGTAACCACGAGGGCGCGATTCCGAGATTTACTTTCCTCCGCCCTCTCTCGCAGGCATTCCTCCCCTCCGCGCCGAATCTCCCTTCGTTGCTCTTTTGGGAGTCAGTGTCCATGTTGTCATCTCTGTTGAAGGCGAAGGAAATCACTCCCCCTCCGAACGAGGAGGGGGCGAAGGAACTCGCCGCGGCTCTCGGCGCGGCCTCCGGCCGGGAGGTGTATCCGCGCTCCATCGTCGCCGCGGGCGGCGTCCTATTCTTTCTGGGGCGGCGGGGGCTGGAGAAGCGCGTCTGCCTGGCCTGGCCGGCGGGTGAGACGCCGGCCGCGCCCGCCGATTTCCGCGGCGAGCGGGGCGAGGTGGAAGTAGACGGCCTGAGGCTCGTGCTGCAGGCCGGATACCTGGACCACACTAACGCCCTCGGCCTGCGCAAACACCTGCCCTTCACCGCGCCCCGCCTGATGGGGGTGCGGCGCTGTGTGGGCTGTGGCGACCGATTGGGGTTGGCCACGCCCGCCCACGTGCGCGCGGTGCGCGGGACCGGCCTGAGCCCCTTCTTCGCGCAGCAGTCCATCCGCGAGATGACCCGCACCGGCCGCACTCCGGACCAGGTGATGGATACCGCCACTTTCGGCGTGTTCGAGGAGGGGTATCGGGAGGGCTTCGGCTCCGACGCCGACCACCTGAAGACCACCGAGGACGTGGACGCCACCGTGGCGGCCGGGTTTACCATGTTCACCATTGACCCCGGCGACCACGTGGACAATGAGGCCCACACCGCCGACGCGGCCGCTCTCCGCGAGAAGTTCGCCGCCCTTCCGTGGGAGGCGCTGGAAACCACTGCCGAGGACATGTCCGGCCGGTATCTCGCCGAGAGTTTCCGCCTGCCGGACGAGTCAGAGGTGGCCTTCGACGAGGTGTCTCTGCACCGGGCCGCGGCCAAGTACGGTCGGGCGCTGGCGCACACCGCGATGATGTACCGCCATCTCAAAGCGAAGATGGGCGATGCGCCCTTCGAGCTGGAGGTCTCCGTGGACGAGACCGCCACCCCCACCTCGGTCGCTGAGCACGTGTTCGTGGCGAGCGAGCTCCGGCGGCTCGGCGTGGAGTGGGTGGGGCTGGCGCCGCGCTTCGTGGGGGAGTTCGAGAAGGGCGTCGACTACATCGGCGACCTCGACGAGTTCGCCCGCGCCTTCGCGGGGCACGTGGCGGTCGCCCGGCATTTCGGGCCCTACAAGATCAGCATCCACTCCGGAAGCGACAAGTTCTCCATCTACCCCATCGCCGCGCGGGAGGCCGGCGAGCTGGTCCACCTGAAGACCGCGGGGACCAGTTACCTGGAGGCATTGCGCGCCATCGCGCGGGTGGACGCCGATCTCTTCCGCGAGATCATGGCATTCGCCGTCGAGCGCTACCCCACCGACCGCGCCTCCTACCATGTATCCGCAGAGGTGGGCAAGGTGCCCCCGCCGGAGAGCGTATCTGACGATGACCTGCCCGCGGCGCTCGACCAGTTCGACACCCGCGAGGTGATGCACGTCACCTTCGGCTCGGTGCTGACCGCGGAGCGGGAGGGCAGGCCGCGGTTCAAGGACCGCCTGCTGCGCGCGCTTCGCGAGCACGAGGAGGAGCACTACCAGACCGTGGCCGCGCACATCGGGCGGCATCTCGCTCCCTTCGCGGGGCGCGGGTAGCCGCGGTCCGGGAGACCCCGCGGGAGGAAGTCGGCGCGGCCGCGCCGTATCCGTGATCATCGTACATCGGGAGGTTGACACATGACTGAAGATCCCCAGGCTCCGCTGAAGCAATTCCAGCCCAAGCACGATTTCTTCGTGGGCGTGGACTCGGACGGATGCGCCTTCGACACCATGGAGATCAAGCACAAGGAGTGCTTCATCCCCAACATCATCAAGCACTGGAACCTCCAGCCGGTCTCCAAGTACGCGCGGGAGGCCGCGGAGTTCGTGAACCTCTACTCCAAGTGGAGGGGCATCAACCGCTGGCCCGCGCTGCTCATGGTCTTCGACCTGCTGGCCGAGAGGGAGGAGGTGCAGCGGCGGGGTGCCAAACTGCCGGAGGTGCCGAGCCTGAGGGAGTGGGCGGCCACCGAGAAAGTGCTGTCCAATCCCTCCCTCCAGGCGGCGATCGAGAGGACGGGCGATCCGGTGCTGAAGCGGGCGCTCGCCTGGAGCGAGGCGGTGAACGCGACGGTGGCGGACATGGTGCACGGGGTTCCCCCCTTCCCCTATGTGCGCGAATCGCTCCAGGCATTGAGCGACAGGGCGGACATCATCGTGGTCTCCGCGACCCCGGGGGAGGCCCTGCGGCGGGAGTGGGAGGAGCACGACATCGCGCAATACGCGGCCGTGATCGCGGGCCAGGAGATGGGCAAGAAGGCCGACCACCTGAGGCTGGCCGCCGCGGGCAAGTATCCCGCCGATCACGTGCTGATGGTCGGGGACGCCCCCGGTGACCTGAAGGCCGCCCGCGCCAACGCTTTTCTCTTCTACCCCATCAACCCCGGGGCCGAGGACGCCTCCTGGCAGCGGTTCCACGAGGAGGCGATGACCAGATTCCTCGAAGGGACCTACGCGGGCGACTACGAGGCGCAGTTGATCGCCGAGTTCGAGGCCTTGCTCCCGGACACGCCTCCCTGGAAGAGGTAAGCAGGCCTTTCCCTCGGCGAAAGAACGGACATCCCCGCGGGGCCGGAGGGGCCCCGCCGACCAGGCTTTGGCTTCCGCGGCTCCATGCGCTATAATACCGCGCACCGCCGCGGGGAATCGTGGCGAGGGAGGATCCGACGATGATCGGCAAACAGATTCGCATGGAGCGCATCAAGAACCGCGACACCGGGCGCACGGTAATCGTGCCCATGGACCACGGGACCACCGTGGGGCCCATCCCAGGCCTGGAGAACATGCGGGAGACCGTCACCAAGATCGTCAACGGCGGGGCCAACGCCATCCTCATGCACAAGGGCATGGTGCGGGCCGGTCACCGCGGGGGCGGCCCGGACGTGGGGCTCATCGTCCACCTCTCGGCCGGCACCAGCCTCAGCCCGCAGCCCAACGCCAAGGTGCTGGTGTGCTCGGTGGAGGAGGCGATCAAGCTGGGGGCGGACGCGGTCTCCATTCACGTCAACCTGGGCGCGCCGACGGACTGCGACATGCTCCGCGACCTGGGGGCGGTGGCGGAGACCTGTATGCAATGGCAGATGCCCCTGATTGCGATGATGTACACCCGCGGTCCCAAGATCGAGAGCGAGTTCGACGTGAAGTGTGTGAAGCACGCGGCCCGCGTGGGGGCCGAGTTGGGCGCGGACATCGTGAAGGTGAACTACACCGGTTCCCCGGAGACCTTCCGCGAGGTCGTCGAGGGCTGCCCGGTGCCGGTGGTGATCGCGGGCGGCGAGAAGGTGGAGACCGACGAGCAGCTCCTCAACATGGTGGAGGGCGCGCTCGAGGCCGGCGCGGCCGGGGCCTCCATCGGGCGCAACGCGTTCCAGCACGCCGACCCCGAGGGCATGGTGCGCGCCATCTCCATGATGGTCCACGAGGGCGCCTCCGTCCAGGAATGCCAGAAGTTCTTGGAGTCCCGAAGATGAAACGCATCTGGGTGCGCATCCAACCCTGGGACAAGCAGCTCGCCATCGCGGCGCTGGAGAGCGGGGCCGACGCGCTGGTGCTGGAGGCCGGCGACGCGCCCCAGGCCAAGGAACTCGGAGCCATCACCGTGGTGGCCCCGGACGGCGACCTCAAGCCGGAGACGGACGTGCTCTGGGTGGAGATTCGAAACAAGGCCGACGAGGAGGCGGTGGCCGGCGCTCCCCGGGACAAGACCGTGGTGCTGAAAACGACGGACTGGACGGTGATCCCGCTGGAGAACCTGGTCGCCCGCCGCTCCGGCCTCTTCGCCGAGGTCACCGGCGCGGAGCAGGCGAAACTGGTGACCGAGGTGCTGGAAAAGGGCGTGGACGGCGTGGTGCTCGACACCCGCTCGGCCGAGGAGATCCGCAAGACCACGGCCCTCGTCCACGCGCTCTCGCCCAAGCTCTCCCTGGTCGCCGCCACCATCACCGCGGTGCGGCCGCTGGGCATGGGAGACCGGGCGTGTGTGGACACGTGCTCCAACATGGCCCCCGGAGAGGGAATGCTGGTGGGCAATGCCAGCAACGCCTTTTTCCTGGTGCACTCCGAGAGCCTGGAGACGCCGTATGTCGCGGCGCGGCCGTTCCGGGTGAACGCGGGCGCGGTCCACGCGTACATTCTGTTGCCCGAGGGAAAGACGAAATACCTGGCCGAACTGAAGGCCGGTGACGAGGTGCTGGTGGTGCGCCACGACGGTTCCACCTCGGTCGCCTATGTGGGCCGCAACAAGATCGAGCGGCGTCCTCTCATGCTGGTGGAGGCGGAGGTGGAGGGCCGAACCATCTCCCTCGTGCTCCAGAACGCCGAGACCATCCGGCTCACCGGTCCCGAGGGGAAGGCGTTGTCGGTGGCAAGTCTCAAGCCGGGCGACACCGTGCTCGCCTACCTGGAGTCCGGGGGCCGACACTTCGGGATGGCGATCGAGGAGACCATCGAGGAGAAGTGAGCACCCGCGCGCCCGGGTTCACTCTCCGCCAGGACGATGACCGCTCCCATCTGCGAACTGTTCTCCTCTCTCCAGGGAGAGGGCCTTCTGGTCGGCGTCCGCCAGCTCTTCCTGCGGTTCGCGGGATGCAATCTGCGCTGCGACTACTGTGACACACGGTACGCCTGGGAGGCGCCGGAATCCGCGCGCGTGGAGCAGACTCCGGGCAAGCGGGATTGGGAGCAGGCGCCCCCGGAGATGACGCCGGCGGAGGTGGCGGCGCGCGCGCAACACCTGCTCCGCCTGGCGCCCGGTGTGCACCACTCCATCTCCATCACCGGCGGGGAGCCGTTGCTGCACGCCGACTTTCTCCGGGAATTGCTCCCCATGCTGGGCGAGATGGGCCTGCCGTGCTACCTGGAGACCAACGGCACCCTGGCAGACGAGCTCGCCGGCGTGATCGCCCACCTGGATTTCGTCGCGGCCGACGTGAAACTGCCGTCGGCCACCCTACAGGCTCCGCTGTGGGGGGCGCACGAGCGTTTCCTGGTGACCATGGCCGCTCATGAGGACCCGAACCGGCGTGACTTCGTCAAGATGGTCTATGTCCGCCGGACCAAGGAGGAGGAAATTCTGCGGGCCGCCCGGCTGATCGCGGGCGTCAACCCGAATCTGCCCCTGGTGTTGCAGCCGGCCGCGGGGGACCAACCTGACATCGCCCCCACACCAAACCAGGGTCTCGATTTCCAGGCGGCCGCCCTCCGCCACCTGCGGGAGGTCCGAGTCATCCCCCAGATGCACAAATCCGGGGGGTGGCTGTAGCGCGCGCAGCCGGGCGCGCCCGCCCCGGAGAAGAGGAAACCTACACGGCCGCTGGAATGCCCTAACCCTGCCGCAGACGCGGGTGACACCCCAAGATGGTGCATGAAACCAACGATGTCCGATTCGGCCCCGCACAACGCCAATACTCAGCCCAGCGACGGCCCCCCCGAGGAGGCGGGGCTGCGGCGGTGGAACTTCGCCATGTTCGTGATGGAGTCCAGCGCCTTCCAGACCGGAATCGCCTGGACCGATCCGAGCACGGTGCTGCCCCTGTTCATCGGGTCTCTGTCCGGCTCTCCGGTGCTAGTGGGGCTGGTGATGGTGCTCCAGCGCCTGGGGTGGATGCTGCCGCAGTTGCCCATCGCGTCCCTGGTGAGCCATCGGCCGCGCCGACGCCCGTTTCTGCGTGGCGGCGTGCTCTTCGGGCGGCTGCCGTTCCTCGCCTTCGTGGTGTATCTGTGGACCCACGGCCTGGGGCACCCCGGCGTCGTTCTGACCTTCATGCTGCTCGCCTACTTCTCGGTCTCCCTGGGCAATGGAGTGGTGGGGGTGCCCTGGCAGGACATCATCGCCAAGTCCATCCCCGCGCGGATGCGCGGGCGGTTCTTCGGCACCATGCAGTTCACGACGGGAATCTCCATCTTCGGGGTGGGTTTTCTGGTGCGGTGGCTGCTCGGGCCGGGGGGACCGGCCTATCCGAAGAACTATTTCATCCTCTTCACCCTCTGCGCGGTCTTCATCACCTGGTCCACGGTGGGGTGCTGGCTCATCAAGGAGCCCATCCGACCGGTGCGCAAGGAGCCGGTGTCCCTGCGGGACATGTTGCGGGGCATGGGGCCCCTGCTGAGGGAGCATCCGGCGCTGTTGTGGGTG
>WFSF01000191.1 GCA_015486155.1 Armatimonadota bacterium | reverse complement strand
CCCAGCACCTCGGCGCCCAGCGCCCTGGCCTCGCTCTCGATCTGTCCGGCGACTTCCTCGTTGATGTCCCACTTGTTGACACAGACGCCCACCGGAACGCGCAGATAGGAGGCCACCTCGATCACCCGCCGCAGGTCGTGCAGCCCCGAAGGCGTGGGCTCGGCCACCGCCACCGCCGCCTGCGCGCCGGTGAGCGAGGCGATCACCGGACACCCGATGCCGGGCGACCCGTCGGTGAGAATGAGCTGCGCCCCCTTCTGCTCCGCCGTCTCCTGGGCTATTCTGCGGACCTCGGTGACCAATCTCCCCGTCGCCTCTCCGCCGGCGTGAAGGCGGGCGTGGATCAGGGGGCCGAACCTGGTTTCGCTCAGAAAGATCCGGCCGGTATCTTGTTCCTCCATCTCGATCGCGTCCACCGGACAGACCAGGGTGCAGGTGGCGCATCCCTCGCAGCGCCGCGGGTCCACCCGGAAATCCCGGATGGCTGCGAACTGACATACCTTCTCGCAGCGCCCGCACTCGATGCAGAGGTCCTCCGAGATGATGGCGACTCCGGCCCCCGCGAAGGGCCGCTCCTCCACCGTCTCAGGCGACAGCAGCAGGTGCAGGTTGGGCGCGTCTACATCTGCGTCGGCCAGCACCGCCTGTCGCGCGAGGGCCGCAAACGAGCCGATGACGGTCGTCTTGCCCGTGCCCCCCTTGCCGCTGATAATGACTATCTCTTTCATCGCCTGGCCCTCTCGCGCACAGTTTCCACCATCTTCAGCAGCCGCCCGCCCCACTCCGGAAACGCCTCGACCAGCGGTCGCCCCCGGGAATAGGCCTCCGCGATTTTCCGGTCGAAGGGAATCTTCAGCAGTACCGGCGTCCCGCGTCGCCGGCATTCGTCCTCGATCAACCCGTCCCGCGGGCCGCTGCGGTTGATCACCACCCCGTGCGGCGCCTCCAATTCCTCACACAGATCCAACGCCATCCCCAGGTCGTGCAACCCGAAGGGGGTGGGCTCGGTGACCAGCACGCAGAAATCGGCCTCGGAGATGACCTCTTGCACTGCACACGCCGTCCCCGGAGGGGCGTCGACTATGGTCACTCCGTCCTTTTCCACCCGCTCCAGTTCGGCCTGCACGATGCGCACCGCGGTGGGCTGGCTGGGGTGCAGCCTTCCCTGCACGAACCTCCTCCCCTTGGCCGTGCCCACCTCCACCTCCCCGATTCTCCGGCTGCCCGCGGTGATCGCCCCCTCCGGACACACATAGGCACATCCGCCGCACCCGTGACAGATCTCGGGGAATACCAGCACCTTGTCCTTCACCACGGCCAGCGCATTGAACCGGCAGAATTCCGCGCACTTGCCGCAGGCCGTGCACCTCCGCGCGTCCACCTCCGGTATCATCATGTTCACGGGGATGGTCTCGGCGATCTCGGGATCGAGGAAGAGATGAGCGTTGGGCTCCTCCGCATCCGCGTCCACGAGTTGCGCGTCGGGGATGGCGAGGGCCAGGCTCACGGAGAGCGTGGTCTTTCCCGTTCCTCCCTTTCCGCTGGCGATTGCGATAATCATGTCGTCTCCTTCACTTGCTTCGCGGCCGCTACCCGGACTTGATGTCGAGCACCGGGCTTCCCTCGCGCGCGTCCAGCCCTTCCACGATCAAACGCGTCCCCTCCCGCCTCACCAGCCGCACCCTCGTCATCCCGATGGGATTGGGCCGGAAAGGGCTGTGGAGGGAGAACACGCCCTGCTTGGCGCGGTTGCGGTCGCCGCGGGGGTGGGCCTGCAGTCGCGCCCGCATCTCCTCGGGCAGCTCGTGCATCCAGTAGAGGCCCCAGAGATACTCCTGCTCCTCGATTTTCGCCAGGCCCTCCGCAAACTTCGGATCCACGGCGATGACCTTCGTCTGCTCGTCGGCTCCCCGGCGCACGAACCCGATGGGCCTCAGCGCGATCGTGCCGGCCGTTCCTCCGCCCACCGGGTCAAGCCTCGCAACAGCGCCGCGGATTGCTGCAGGGACTGTTCAGCCCGCAGCAGGCCGTGGCCCCCGCCTCGCTTCGTTGCGAGGCCCCCACCGCAAAGGCCGCGGGGATCTTGGCGAGATCCCCGCCATCACATTGAGGACATCGAGGGGGCGGCTCCGAGGCGCGGCGATGGAAGTGCTCGAACTCCCTCCCGCACTCCCGGCAGCGGTACCGATAGATGGGCATTGCCCGCGCCCTCCCCTTACCTCTGCCGCGTCATCATCTGCCCGCACTTCGGGCACTTTATCTGGTTGCACGGCGTGCCCACCTGATGGGGTATGGTATGCCCGCAACTCGGGCATACGCAGTTGCCGCCGGGGCCCAGGGCAAATCCTCCCATACGCCCCCGGCCGGCGCCCTGGCCGCGGCCTCTTCCCAGGCCGCGTCCGGTGCCGGGCCCGCGGCCCGCTGGTCCTGTTCCATCACCTCGTGGCATTTCTGCTCACCTCCTCTGCGCGTCGTCGGATTCGGGTGTAACGTTGTGTAACTTCATCACGCTCCGCCGGGTCCCGCGCCGAAGTGAGGGCCCACCGACGGCTGGCCGGCCGCCTGCAGCTCGCCGCGCTTGAATGCCTCCACGGCCTCGCGCACGGTTCCGGAGGCGCCCACGTAGACCTTGAGGTCGGCCGCGCTCAGGGTCTGGTGGGCATTCGGCCCCACGTTCCCGGTGACCACCGCCTCGGCTCCGGCCGAGGCCACTGCCTGCGCGGCCTGCACGCCGGCTCCGCCGAAGGCCTGCGCCGCCGCGTTCTCGATCGCCTGAAATTCGAGGTTGTCGGTGTCCACGATCAGAAAGTATTGGGCCCTGCCGAACCGCGGGTCCACCTGCGCATCCAGGTCGGCGCCCGTACTGGTGACTGCGATCTTCATTCTTCTCTCCTCTCGTTTTGTGAGTGGTGTGGAGTGACTTTCCCGCTTCTCCGGGCCGTCACAAACGAACCGCACCCCAACACGCGGTATTCGATCTCCGTCAGGCCCAGCCTTGGCGCGAGATAGCGCCAGTCCCCCTCGGCCAGCGCCCGAAAGGCGTGAAAAGTGGTGCGGCCCGCGCCGGACACGTAGGCCGCCAGATTGGGCGCAAAGTCCACAGCTGCCAGAACTCCGCCCTCTTCCAGGCATTCGCTCATCGCCGCAAGCACCTCCTCCGGCTCGTCGCACTCGTGCAGCACGTATGACGAGCACACGGCCGGAAAGCGCGCCCCCGACCGCGCCAGGTCGCGCACATCCGCCACCTGAAAGCGAATGCGGCCGGAGGGAGGGACTTCTTGTGCCCGCGCCCGGGTAATGGATTCCTCGTCCACGTCTACGGCCAGCACCCGGTAGCCCCGCTCGGCCAGCGCGCGCGCCAGCCTGCCCTCTCCGGTTCCGACATCCAGGATTTCGCCCTCTGCCGGCGCGGGAAGATGCGAGAAGAGCATTTCGGTCGCCCTCTCGATGTGTCCATGCGGGTCTGTCCGGTGCGTTTCCCGCAGGCGCGCGAGCTCCGCTTTTCCCTCCGGGCCGATCCGCGCGGGCTCGACCTCCCCATTGCAGGTCAGCCACCCGCGTTCACAGCAGAGCCTCCACGCCTCGCGGACATCCTCCTCGGCGGGGTGCAATTCGCCCTCGGTCTTCCGCGCCAGCTCGGCGGGGGCCAGCGCAGCGGGCGGGAGCGGGGCCTCGGAGGCCCTCTCCAACAGGTAAAAGATCAGGAACTCCCGGATTTCAGGGCTGGGCCGATGCTCGATTGCCATTGCTCCACCATATCGCGGCAAGGGGGGGAGGGAGGCGCCCCCGCCCGCGCTCCATTTGGCTCGGTGCAGGCCCAATGCACGCGGGAGGGGGCCGCCATTCGATCCGCCTCCACTTCCCTCGTCTCTCCAGGCGCGCGCCTGGAGAGACCGCTATTCATTCTCGCTCGACTGCTCAGCCGATTCCAGTTGCTGGATGCGCTGGTTGATGGCATCCATCTGCTGCTTCAGCCAGTCGGCCTGGGCGCGCAATGCCTGCATCTCCTGCTCGGGGGATGCCGCGCCCCAGGCGGGAGCGGCCGGCGGACCGTAAGCCCAGGCTCCGCCTCCGCCCCAGCCGCGCCGCCAGGCCATGCCCAGGCCGAGGCCTCCGCCCCTGCCCCAGGCCATGCCGCGCCCGCGGCCGCCATAGGGATTCATGTATCCCGGCATTCCGTAGCCGGCGCAGTAGCCGGCCGCCCTTCCGGTCATGGGGCCCATTCCCATGGGCCCGGTTCCGTCTCCTCGAGGCATTCTCTTCCTCCTTTTCTATCCGTTCCAGTCAGGTTTGTCGCGTAACGTGTACAGTCGCGGCCCGATTACCACCGGGCCCAGCCGCGGCCGAAGCCGCGGCCTCCACCTCGTCGCCAGGCCATTCCCAGGCCAAAGCCTCCGCCCCGCCCCCAGGCCATGCCCAGGCCGCGCCTTGGAAACGCGCCGTAGGCGAAGGCCGGGCGGGCTGGGAAGGCCACAGCGCCGAAGCCGGGCACGGCCGGATGATATGCCAGTCCCGGATGCACGCGGCGTCCGCCGTAGGGGTTCATGTACCCCGGCATCCCGTATCCGGCGCAGTACCCGGCCGCTCTTCCTGTCATCGGACCCAAACCCATCGGTCCGGTTCCGTCACCTCCCGGCATCGCTGTCACCTCCCTTCTTCTTGGTTTCACACGCCATGGAGTTTCTCATAACACCGGCCTCCTGCGCAGTGTCTCCTTCCGGTCGAGCGGCTCAACGGAGGGCCGCTCCGCTTCATACACGGAGATCGCCGGAAGATCGGAGAAGTGCTCCATGATTTCCGCCATCTCCTCCCGCGCCAGCGGCTCCACCGCGCAGGGGCGCAGGGGGGTGTTCACCTCAATTTCGTCCGGATCCAGCTCTCGCGCCAGATCGGCCAGCGCACCCGCGTATCCTCGATTCCCTTCGTAGAACATCATCTGCAGTGCGAACACGCCCTGATATTCCTCCCGGAAGCGCCCCAAGCCGTCGAGGATGCCCTCGAAGGTGATGCCCGGGGCCGGCCGATTCACAATGTGAAGCAGCTCCCAACTCGGCGCATCCAGCTTGGCGACCACCTTGTCGGCCAGCGCAAGCGCGCCCCGAACCTCGGAATCCGACATGAACGAGGAGTTCGTCAGCACGGCCACCGGAGCCGAGAGACGCTGCCTGACCGCCAAGATCGCCTCCCCCAGGTTCGCGGCCAAAGTCGGTTCCGCGGTCCCGGAAAAGGTGACGTAGTCCACCTCGAGGGAGGGCAGGCGCTCCATCTCCTCTTGGAGCTTGGCGACGGGAACGAACACGCGCCGCTCCCGGGTGAGGCGCCGCGTGGGGCCGAGCTGGCAATAGACGCAGTCGAAGCTGCACGTCTTCTCCGCCTGCGACACCATATCCACGCCCAGCGACCGGCCCAGCCTCCATGAGGCCACCGGCCCGTAGATCACCTTCTTCAGTTGACCGCCGCCTGAATCACCCATCTCAGTGCTCGCACATGCTCTCTCCGCCCTCGAGTTCGCCTCGACAGAGGGCCTCGACGGTCTCCTGAATGCCCCCCGAAACGCCCACGATGGTCTGAATCCCCTGCTGGCCGAAAAGGCCCTGTGCCCGCGGCCCCATGCCTCCGGCCACGATACATCCCACACCCCGCTCGGCCAGATAGCCGGGCAGGAATCCGGGCTGGTGGCCGGGGTTCGGGATCCGCTCCTGCTGTGTGACCTTACCGTCCTCGATGTCCACCAAGGTATAGCTCTCACATCTCCCGAAGTGCGCCGCCACCTGGTCTCCATCCGTCGAGATAGCAAACCGCATTCCGTCTCTCTCCCGTTTCGTGTGTTTATTCACGCCTTGAATTGATAGCCGACCCCGCCGGGGTCGAAGCGATCTCCGAGCGCCTCCGCCAGCCGCGCGGCGGCGCGGAATCCGGTGCAGTGGCAGGCCACCACCCGCTCCACACCCAGGTTCTCGAACTCCTCTATGGTGCGCTCCACCTGTTCGTCGCTGGCGGGCCCCAGATGGGTGCCGCCGATCACCGCGTGAATGCGTTCCTCCCCTGTGAGGGCCGCCGCATGGCGCAACGCGTTCACCACCCCGCGGTGCGAGCAGCCCACCAGCACCACCAGGCCCTTGCGGGTGCGGATCGCCAGCGCCTGTTCGTCCGCGAATTCGTCTTTGCGCATTCCCCTCCCGGCGCGCACGGCGAAGTAGGCCGGGATGGTCTCGAAATCGGTGGTGCGGGCGATCTCCCCGCTCGTCATCACCCCGGGCAGGAGCGCGCGGGGCTCGGCGTCGAGGTTGAGCGCGGCGCCGCGCTCCGCGAGCGCATCCCTCCCTCCAGGGAACCCGATGGGGCGGGGTTTCGCCCTCCTTCGTCGGGCGTATTTCCCCTGGAAGAGCGCGGGGTGCGCGATGATCTCCTTCGGCCCCAGCGCGGCCAGCAACAGGGGCAACGCGCCGGTGTGATCGTAGTGGCCGTGGCTCAACACCACGGAATGCGCGCGCGTCAGGTCCAGCCCCAGCCGGGCGGCGTTGCCCAGGACGATGCCGCTCTGCCCCACATCGAAGAGCAGGCTCTGCCCGTCGGCCTCCACCAGAAGGGAGAGACCGTGCTCGGCGAGCACGCCCTCCCCTCCGGCCGCCAGATTGTCGGCCAGGATGGTGACCCTGAGCTGTCGCACGCGGTCACGCATCTTTTCCTCCGTTGGAATCCAGCGACCGGGCGATGGACTCCACCAAAGAGGCAAAGGGATTGTCCTCATAGGACTCCAGGTCGCCCTTGTCGCAAAGCGCCGCCAACGCCGGGTCCAGCGGAATGCGGGCGAGGAGAGGCACTCCGCTGTCGTCTCCGGACCCGGCGTCGGCAGCTCCGAACAGATCGATCTTCTTCCCGCAATGAGGGCAGATCAGATGCGACATGTTCTCCACCAGACCGATCACGGGAATCTGAAGCATTTCCGCCATCTTGATCGCCTTGCGCACGATCACCCCCACCAGCTCCTGGGGCGACGAGACCACGACCAGGCCGCTCAGAGGCAGCCTCTGCATCACCGTGAGGGGGACATCGGAGGTGCCGGGCGGGAGATCGATGAACAGATACTCCGTGCCCGTCCAGTCCACGTCGGTGACGAACTGTTCCACCGCCCGCGACACCAGCGGCCCCCTCCACACCACAGGATCGTCCTCCGACTCCATCAGCAGGTTTATGGACATGATGCGGATGCCCAGCTCCCGCGTGCGCGCCGGGGACATCCGCCCCTCTTCCACCGCCGTCACTCGGCGCACCCCGAACATGCGCGGGATGCTGGGGCCGGTGATATCTGCATCCAGAATGCCCGCCGCGCGCCCGCTCCGCGCGAAGGCCGCGGCCAGCAACGCGGTCACCAGCGACTTTCCGACCCCGCCTTTGCCGCTCAGCACCGCCACACAGCGAATGCCGGACGGCAGGCTGGCCGCCAGATCCTTTTCTCGCGGCGCGCTCATCGGGTTCCTAGCTGCCATCCGCCACCCCCCGGCAGCACATGTCGGACTCTCGCGCTACCTGTAACTTACATTGTATGTCGGCCACTTCCATTTCTCCTTGTTGTGGGGTCGGAGTCTCTTCTATCGGCTGGCCTTCTTTGCGCCTGCCGGGCCGGCGGCCGCCAGTGCGCGGCGGCTTTCCCGCAGGATGGTTCCGAGAGAGGACGAGATACTTCCCAGGACTTCCGCCCATTCCCCGAGGTGCTCCAGGCCGCGCTCGGTGAGGGTGTACAGGCGTCTCGCGGGCCCGCCGCCGGTGGTATCCCACATGGAGGTCACGCATTCGGTGGCCTCCAGGCGGCGAAGGGTGCGATAGACGGCCGCACCGTCAATGCCCGCGTGCGTCACCGCCAGCGGGGCCGCCTCGGCCGCGATCTGGTAGCCGTGAGCGGTGCCCAGCCGCGCGAGCACCAGCAGCACGATGGGCTCCGTGAATCGATACAGATTGCCCATCTCACAGCTGCAAGGGCGTCCGCCCAGCAGCTCCCTGTGACTTCGCCGATGTCCGCGTCTAGCCCGCATGGTCTCTACCTGTAGGTTACATGTATATTATACCCTGTCTATGGCGTGCGTCAACCTCCTCTGCGCTTCTTCTCAGGTCTTTTGCTCGGATATCGCCACCTCCCCACCAGACCGCTCTTTGTTTCGCCGCCAGCGCAGCCCGAAGGAGATCGCGTGCCGCGGGCACCCCTCGATGCAATCCCCGCAGATGACACAATCCGAGGTGCCGGGGGTGGTGTAGGTGCGGCATTCCCGCGGGTATTTGCCGCAACCGCTGCATTTGTCCATGTCCCGGTGCAGATGCCACAGGCTGATCTTGTTCCCAAGGCTGAGGAGGGCGCCCAGCGGGCACAGGTAGCGGCACCAGATGCGGGTCAGCGCGAGCGCGAGCACCACCCCGGACACCAGCACGATCACGCGGATGTGGCTGTAGACATCGGAGGTGAGCCAGGCGACGCGAATCGCGTCCAGGCTCCAGTCCCCGTGCGCACGCACGGGGACCGAAAAACGCTTGTTGAGGGCGTAGAAGCCCCAGACGGTGAGCACCAGAACTATGTATTTCAGCCCCTTCAACCATCGATCCCACCGCCCGAAACGGGGCCGCGACAGCGCCCGCAACTTGGGCACCCGCGCGAGCAGGTCCTGGATCGCCCCCATGGGGCAGGCCCATCCGCAGAACACCCGACCGGCGAGCGCGCTGGAGAGCCCGATGAACCCGATCACCCACGGCTGGAGCCACCGGCCGGGGCAGACGCGCATGGGGCAATGAGTGCACGACATGAAGGGGATGCCATACGGGCACCGCAGCGAACCGATCCACAGCCACTGCCCGGTGAGCCCCAGCGCGCCCAGCTGCACGACCTGGCGGATGGGCGCGATTATTCTCTTCTTTTTCTCGCCCGATACCTTTTCGCCCGGCTGCCCGGCCATGGTTCCTACTCCCCGGCCGCCGGATGACTCACGGTGAGGGTTTTCTCCCTGGCTCGAAGCTGCTCTATCGCAGTTCTCGCCTTTTTCGCCCACGGAGTCCCGGAATACTGTTTCTCAGTGTTCTCCCAGGCGCGCACCGCCAGCTCGGGCCGCCCGCGCAGCCGCTGGCACTCGCCCAG
Source organism: Armatimonadota bacterium (assembly GCA_015486155.1). GTDB lineage: Bacteria > Armatimonadota > Hebobacteria > Hebobacterales > Hebobacteraceae > S016-27. The sequence continues at coordinate 2,812 of WFSF01000191.1, read as the reverse complement.
CCGATACGACGCCTCCGCCTGGAACGGGTTCGGCTTGCCCGCGGTGAGCACGTACATCACCTTCAGATACTCCTTGGAGGCGACCAGCGGCTCCTCGCAGTCCACCAGTTGATTGGCGATGTTGAAGCGCTTCACCAGCCCGCTGGGGAGCTTGTCGGGCAGGGGCGGGGCGGGAACGCCTCCCCGGGACGAGAGTTCGCCCGCGGCGGCCAGGTCGGCGAGCGCGGCTCTACCGCGGGCCGCCCAGGGGCTGTCCGGATAGTCCAGCAGAAGGCGCCGCCACTGCCGGGCCGCGGCGTCGGGATGCCCCAAGCGATAGGCGCACACACCCATCCGGTAGCGCGCATACGCGCGATGCGGGTTTTCGGCGCCCTTGGGCGTGTAGATGTCGCACAGGACCTTGGTGTACTCCTGGAGCGCATAGGTGTAGATGCCGTTTTCGTAGAGGTCCTCCGCGTAGCTCAGACCGCGGTCCGGTTCCGTGGACCAGGAGCGGAAGGGGTGCCAATCCTCATCCAGGGGGGAGACGGGCTCCAGAAGTCCGTAGAAGCCGGCCGTGCGCAGAATCGCCTCCCAGGCGTTGATGCCGGCCTGGGCCTGTTTCGCCCACGGGGAGTCGGGATACTCTGCTCGCACCCGCCGCCACTGGGCGATCGCGCGCTCCGGGTGCCCCAGCATCGCCTGACAGGTGCCTATTCGGAAGCGCGCCTCGGCCGCGCGCGGGCTGTCTGGATAGAGATTGGGCACCTTGAGAAAGTCTCGGATGGCGAACACCGTGAGGCCGGAGGCCAGGTCCCCCATCGAGAGCCTGAACTGCCGCTCGTCGTGCGGGGTGTCCGCGGTGACATAAGGCTCCACTTTCTTCGGCGCCGCCGCGGGTTTTCTGCCCAGCAATCTCAGCCCCTGCCGGGCCCGAGCCGCCCACGCGCTCTTCGGGTAGCGCTGCACCACCCGCTCCCAGTGAGAGGCGGCGATGTCCGCTCGGCCCCGGCGAAGCGCGATGGCCCCTATCTGGAACTCGCCCTGCGCCTCCTGGTCCGAGGGGCCGAACTCGTACAGGATCTTGTTCCAGCGCCGGATGGCCTCGTCCCAGTCCTCGTTGGCGGCCATCTCCCGCGCCAGGCGCATCTGCACCGGCACGGATTTCGGCCCTTTCTTGGCCGGCCCGGAGGCCTGAGCTCCCGCGCCCGCCGTGAGCGCAATCGCTGCTGCGAACGGCAGCATGAGCCTAAGGTGTTTCATTGTCTGCACCTCCCTTTTCATTCTGGAATCGTTCTTTTCCGCCCCCTCCTACCTTGGACTTCGGAAGCTTCATCTTGAAGCATGGCGCGTAATCGTCCGCATTGGGCGCAAGCCTGTGAATATAACCGTGCTTGGCGCACAGCTCCCGGCCCAGATCTCCTCGGAGCGCCTTTATGTAACGGTCAACCAAGTCGAGATGCTTGCTGCCGGCCATGGCCGCGACGCGCTGGGGAATGGCGCCCACCTTCATCGCCGCCATGACCTTCACGGGCACCGGGATGATCTCCACCTTCCCCCTGGTCTCCTTGACGGTGGTCATGCTGAGGCGGGTAATGCTGGCATGAGCGCGGCCCTCGATCACCGGCGGAAATACCTTCCAGCCGCAGTCGTGGGCCTCGATGGCATTGCGGATGAAGCCCTCTCTGATCCCAGGCGCCACCAGTTTGTCCGCCGTCTTGAGCAGGATGTCCACCACTTTGCCCGAGGGTCCGGAGGCGGTGGGTGAATAGACGGTCTTCACATCCGGCCGCTTCAGGTCCTCCAGCCCCTGGATGCGGCGCGGGTTGCCCGGGGGGACGATGATGACATAGGGGTCGAGAGCGAACACTTGACAACCATTGTGCAGCCGTCCCGCCTCCTGGAGGCCCTGCCAGCCCGGCCCCGAGCGCCCCACCAGGATGTCTATATTGCGGGGACGGGAGGCGAGCACGGAAATGAGATGTTCGATCGGCGCGGAGGAATAGATGATGCGGCAATTCGCCTCCTCCTCGAAGTGCCGGTGAAAGTCCAGCAACAGGTCGTAGTTGCCGCCGCAGGACCACACCACCAGTTTCGGCCGCTCCATGCGGGACGGCAGCGCGCACCCGGACAGCACGAGCGCGGCCGCGCTCCCCGCGGCCGCCCGAAGGAAATCCCGCCGGGAGACGTCTCCCCCGCCGGCCTCCGCCGTCTCCTGCCGCGCATCGCTCTCGGAACGGCGGCAGGATGCGTTTTCCGGCGGCATCACCGCATCGGCGCGACACTGGGTGCACCCGCGGAACTGGCGTATCCACCGCTCGCAGCGGCTCTGCATCTCCGCCAGCTCTACCGCGGTCGGCGCCCTGCGGTTCCTCATCCGCCCCCGCGGAATCAGCGGCATGATGTTGTGTCGGTGGACGCCGTATTCGGCCGCGCGCTGCGCCACCTCCGGCAGATCCCGGTCCGTCATGTCGGGAATGAGAATCGAGTTCACTTTCACCAGCAGGCCCGCATCCACGGCCGCCCGAAGCCCCCGCCACTGGCGCTCCAGAATCTCCTCGGCGGCCGCGGGCCCCACCATCCGCTCCCCGTCGATCGCCGCCCATGCGTAGAGCCGGGCCGCGGTCTCCGGGCGGGTGGTGTTGATGGTGACCGTCAGAGAACGGAGCCCGGCCGCGAGCAGCTCGGGCAGCATTTTCTCCAGTTCCAGCCCGTTGGTGCTGAGGCAGAGAAGCGCATCGGGGTGGGCGCGGTGGACGGCCCGCATGGTCTCCAGGGTGGCGGGATTGGCGAGCGGCTCGCCCGGCCCGGCGATGCCGACGACCCGCAGGTT
>WFSF01000190.1 GCA_015486155.1 Armatimonadota bacterium | reverse complement strand
TCCTGCAGCTGCGCGCGCACCTCCGCGAGCTGCGCGGCGATGCTCTCCCGCGCGGCGAGCACGTCCTCGCAGGAGGACAAGACCGCCTCCGGCTGCAGGTCGTCCACGGGGTGCGCGTGGTCGGCGAGGCCCGCCATCCGCGCCACCTCCGCCGACTTCTCGCTGTAGGTGAGGGCGACGAAGGGAACGCCGGCCCCGAGGGAGAGCAGCAGGAAGTGCATGCGCATTCCCACGGACAGGTCGAAACGGCCCAGGGCGGCGGACAACTCGGAGGGCGCGGCCGGGGGAGAGACGAGCAGGGCGCCGCACTCCCCGGCCTCGGCCAGCACCGCCTCCTCCACCTCCCGGTCGTCGTCGTAAAGCCGCTGGAAGGGCAACAGCACCGGCGTCCCGCCGAGACGTTCGCGCACCCCCCGCGCCACTGCTCCCGCGTTGCGCACCAGGGCCTCCATGGCCTCCGCGTCCGCGTCGTCGCGCTCCCGCCCAAAGCGATACCAGGGGCGGATGTTCATGGCCACCCAGGGGCGCGGGGATCCGGCGACGCCGGATTCCTGCAGCCATCGCTCCGCTCCCTCCGGGGATCCCGGCGGCACGAGCACCGCGGGATCGGCCGCCACGTGGACGCGGGGCGCGGGCACGCCGCAGGCGCGCAGCGCCTCCCGCGAATGTTCGTCCCGCACCGTGACCGCGGCGCACTGGTCGGCGATGAAGGCGGCGGTGCGCCGCCCCGCGTCGGTGAGCAGGGGGCCGACCCCGATCGCGTAGCACATCACCTGCTTTCCGGCCGCGCGCGCGGCAGCCGCGAGGCGGGCGAGTTCGTAGAGCCACTGGCGGTCTGGGGGATCGCCCACGAAGCGCGCCAGGCTCGCCGCGTAGCCGATATCGTAGAGCATTCCCCCGCCGCCGAGGATCACCAGGTCCGCGTCCTCGATGGCGCGCGCCAGTTCGTCCCGGTCATCGTAGCCCAGGGGAACCGCGTCTGTCTCCGAGAGCAGCGCGGGCAGCTCCGGCCCGCCGACCACGCAGAGGTCCCGCCCCGCGTACCTGTGTCGGGCCGGCGGCGAGGCGCCGGGCTCCTCCGGGTCGCGGAGCGCGCTCAACATCCCCCGGAGGATGGCGTCGTCCCCCAGGTTGGTGAAGCCCGCCGCGCCGCAGATGAGCAGATGGCTCATGACAGTGACCTCAGGCCCCTCTTCCCGTAGAGTCTCTCGTGCACTTCGAGGTTCTGGGATACGTGAGAGCAGGCGAAGAAGCAGCCGCAGTCCGGCAGCGATTGCTTCGTCACGGGGAGCGCCATCGCCTGCCGCCTGGCCTCCTGGTATCTATCGGACTTCCAGATGGTCGGGAAATCTTCCTGGTGAAGGTTGCCCAGGGGCTCCGAGCAGTGGCAGCAGAAGATGACGTCTCCGCCCCCGGTGATGAGGCAGAATTCGTGCCCGATGTAGCAGGGCATCTTTTCGTAGACGCTGCGGGTTCCCGCGGCGGTGGCCGTCACCTCCAGCTCTCGGAGGTTGGTGACCAGGCTCAGCCGGTCGGCCAGCTTGCGGGCCTCCGCGAGGTCGCGCCGGATCTGGGGCCAGTCCTCGGGCGCGGGGGGCAGGTCCGGCTGCTCCTCGACCGGGCCCATGAGAATCACCATGAGCCAGGTGGCCCTCGCCCGATGGGCGGCCTCCACCATCTGCACCAGTTCGCCCTTGTTCAGGCGGGTGAGGACCGCGGAGAACTCCACGTCGATGCGGCGCTGGCCGGTGACGTCGGCGTAGTCGGCCATCGCGCGCAGGCGCTCGATGATGATGTCGAAGGCGTCGGGCGGAGTGCCGGGGTGCATCTTCGGGTAGGTCTCGGCGGTGCCCGCGTTGATGCTGACGTGCATCCGCTCCACCCCCAGGTCCACCAGCCGCCGCGCCCGGCTGCCGGTGAGGAGGGCGCCGTTGGTGGCCATCTTCACCCGGAAGCCCATGCTGCGGGCGAGCGCGATCATGTCCATCGCGCGCGGGTTGGTCAGGGGTTCGCCGTTTCCGCAGATGTCCACCGCCTCCGTGCCCATGCGCTTCAGGTCGGCGAGCAGCCGCGCGAACATGTCGTAGGACATGCGGGGCATCTCGGATTCCTTGTGGGTCTTGTCTATGACGGGATTGTGGAAGGGGCACATGAGGCAGCGGTAGTTGCAGGCCTCGCTGATCCCTATCTGCACCAGCCAGGGGCCGCGGGTGGGCAGGCGGTGATAGCGCCGCCTCATCCACGGCCTGGCGGGGATTTGCGCCACGGGCCGGATGCTGGTGCGCCAGGTGCGGCCCCAGGCCCGCCCCAGCGCGGCCCGCATCGCCGGCCGCAAGGGCAGGCCGGGCGCCTCCTGTCCCGCCTCCCACTGGAGGCGCACCGGCGCGCCGGAGAGCAGCGCCGCGGCCGCCGCCTTCCAGTAGGTGGGCTTGAACACGTAGTCCGCGCCCCCGCCCAGGATGAAGACCTCCGGCCTGAGCGCCCGCAGCGAGCGCACCAGCGCCGCGGGAGAGAGCTCCTGGGAGCAGATGACCCCGGCGAGGGGGGAGAGCTCGGTCTCGCCCTCCGGGGAGGCGATCACCGCGGTGAGCTCGGCCCCCGGCCAGCGGGCGCGCACCTGCTCCACCAGGCGCAGGAAGACCTCCGGCGGCGCCAGGCGAAGGAGCGCGACCGCGCGGGGCGGCGCGGCCCTCTCCGCGCGCGCCGCCGCCCGCGCCAGGCCCGCGGCGTGCATCCAGAGCGCGGAGAGCGCGAGGCGCAGCAGCCCCACGGGCCACAGCAGCAGCCGGTCCGCGGCCAGCCCGGCCAGCGCGGCCGGTCCCCTGCGGCTTCCGAGCCGGTAGATGTAGTCCGGAGAGGGCATGAGAAGCTTGTGGCGCGCGCCGGAGAGAAGCGCGGCGAGCCGCGGCCGAAGCGGCCCTCCGGTCATGGGGACGACGGCCGCCTGGGGCCGCGCCGCGCGCGCGGCCCGCAATCCCCCGGCGCGGTCCAGGCGCACGAGCTCCGCCCGCGGGAACATCCGCCGTATCGCCTCCTCGCCCGCGGCCCCGAGGCCGGGCGCGAGGAGCACGCGGGAGACCTCCTCGTCCGCAAATGCGCGCGCCTCCACGCGCTCGACGAACGCGTCGGCGAAATAGCGCGCCAGATATCGCAGCAAGGCCCTCATCGGCGCGCCCCCACCGCCCGCATCAAGGCGCGGGAGACGCGCCTGGCGAGTTCCGCGTTGTCGTGCTCGCGCGCGGCGAGCTCCCGGCCCGCCCGGGAGAGCCGGTCCTGCAATTCCGGGTCGGTGAGCAGGCGCGCGAGTTGCCGGGCGAAGGTCTCCGGCGTGTCCGCGATCAGGGCCTCTCGATCGTGCCGGACGGACAGACCCTCCACGGCCCTGCTGGTGGCGACCACGGGCAGGCCGGCGGCCAGGGACTCGATCACCTTGTTGCGCACGCCTCCGCCCAGGCGCAACGGCGCGGCCAGCGCGGCCGTGCGATCCATCAGCTCCGCCAGATCGGGCACGAAACCGGCGAGCTCCACGCGGGGGTCGGCGTCCATATCCGCGAGCGCCTCCGGCGCGGCCCGCCCCAGTTCCTCTCTCACACCCCGGCCGGCGACGACCAGCCGCGCCTCCGGGACGGCGCGGCGCAACAGGGGCCAGATGTCCCGCCACAGGTGCAGCAGCCCGTCGAGATTGGGGTAGTGCTCCATGTGCCCCAGGTAGAGCACGGTGTTGGGCTCCGGGCGGCGCGGGCGCGGCTGAAGTCGCTCCTCTTCGACCCCGGGGGGGACCGCGGTGACGCGCGCCCTCGGCGCCACCGCCCGCACTATTTCCGCCTCCTGCCGGGACATGGTGACGACGTGCTCGGCGCGGCGGAACACCGAGGTCTCATAGCGCAGCATCCGCAGCCAGTCGGCGCGGGCGCGCAGGCGCGCCCACCCGCGGGCGGCCTCCATCCTCCTGCGATAGGCGACGAAGTTTATCTCCAGCGCGCAGACCAAAGCCGGGATGTCGCCCGTGTGCGCGCGGTACTGGGCCATGTTGGTGGCCGCGAAGAGCACCACGTGGGGCTGGAAATGAGCCGCGGCCGCGCGGACATCGTCCGCCAGCGCGCGCGCGTAGTAGTCTCTCACGAAGGCCGGCAACTGGGTCAGGTTCGCGCCGGCCGTGGGGGTGGGGCAGCGCAGTCGCACCCGGGCGGCCGCGCAGAATCGCTCGACCTCCGGCAGCCGCGCGAGATCGTCTTCCCGCTCACAGAACCCCACCAGGGCGAGTTCGTGCTCGGAGGAGAGGTGGCGCATCCACGACCAGACCTGGGCGTGTCCGCCCCCCAGCGCGGGGTGGGGGAGGAAGGGAGCCAGGATGAGCGCTTTCATCGGTCCTCCCCTCCGGCGGGATGCGCCGCGGAAAGAATGTACCGGTCCGGCAGGTCCCCGCGCCGGCGGCAGCGCCACCGGCGCAGGAGCGCGGCCGGCAAAGCGGGCAGCGCCCGCAGCAGGGCCCGGCAGAGGCGCGCCTCCCCGCGCAGCACTTCCCGCGCCAGCTTCACCCAGACGTATACGAGGTGCCGGGTGAGCAGCTCGCGGTCGCGGATGTTCTTCCAGATGAAGATGAGCCCGTTCCTGAGGAAGGTCTCCTCCGCGAAGGCGTCGCCGTAGTGGGAGCCGATGGTGGCGCGGCGCTGGTGGAGCACGGAGGCGGCCGGCTCGAAGACGGAGCGCCAGCCCCTCCGCCAGGCGCGGTAGCCGAGGTCGATGTCCTCCCAGTAGAAGGGATGATAGATGGCGTCGAGGCCGCCGAGCGCGCGGTAGCGGGCGCGGTGGAAGACGGATGATGCGCCGCCCGCGTAGAGGATGGGCCCTCCCTCGGTGGGGGGCAGGTGGTGGGGCTCCAGCAGCCCGGAGAAGGCGGGGGCGACGCGGCCGGTCTCCACCTGGGAGCCGTGGGACAACTCGATGCGCGCGCACACCGCGAACACGTCCTCGCGGTCGAAGTGGGGGAGGAGGGCGGAGAGAAAACCGGGCCGCACCTGCACGTCGCTGTTGATGAGCGCGAAGAGAGGCGTATTCGAGGCCGCGATCCCCGCCTTCACGGCCCCCGCGAATCCGAGGTTTTTCTCCAGCCGGAGGAGGCGCACGCGGGGATAGGTCTGGCGGACGTGCTCGGCGGTGGCGTCCTCGCTGGCGTCGTCCACCACGATGATTTCGTGCTCGTCTCCGGCCTCGGCGAGCAGCGGCGGGAGGCAGAAGTCCATCAGGTGGCGGTGATTGTGCGCGGGCACGATGAAGGTGACGGCGCGGCCCGCGGGCGGCCCCGGGTCGGGGAGAGACGGGGGCATGGGCAGCAGCCGCCAGACCGCGTCGGAGAACAGGAGCGTCTCGACCACCGCCAGGTGCAGCGCGCACAGGAGCAGGGTGAGCACGGCCCGCGCCCACCAGCGGGGGGTGAGCGGAGAGATGGGCGGCCTCTCCAGCAGGTACCACCGGCCGGATTTCCCCATCGCCGCCAGCACGGGCGCGCCCGAGAGCGCGGCCAGAAGATTCCCGCGCATTCCACTGCCTCCGCCGAGCAGCAGGCAGGCGACATCATATCGCGCGCGTCGGACCTCGCGCAGCCCCAGCCAGCGCCCCTCCGCGCAGGCGGCGTCCACCTCCAGGCCCGGGGAGAGCGAGGCGAGCGCGCGCGCCGCCTCCAGGGCGGTCGGGTCTTCCTTGGCCCCGGCGATCAGCGCCCTCCGCCAAGCGCGGGCGCCCGGCAGATCGGCCGGCGAGGCCGGCAAGAGCAGGGCGCGGCCGGCGGTCTTCAATAGTTCCGCGGGCGCCAACATGGCAGGGCTTAACCTTCCACGGCCTGGTCCTGCTGGGCCACGGCTTCCCGGTAGGCCTTGATCACCTCCACCGCGGGACCATCCATGAGCAACTTCCCGTGCTGAACCCAGAGGCAGCGCTCGCACAATTGCCGCACCGCGAAGAGATCGTGGGAGACCACGAACACCGTCTTGCCCTCATCCTTGAACTGCTTGAGCCGGTCGAAGGACTTGTGCTGGAAATGCTCGTCTCCGACGCTCAACACCTCGTCTATCAGCAGCACCTCCGGGTCCATGTGCACCGCCACCGAGAAGCCCAGCCTCACCAACATGCCGGTGGAGTAGGTCTTGACCGGCGCCTCCATTACGTCCTCCAGCTCGGCGAAGGCGACGATATCGCGGTAGCGCTGCCGGGTCTCTTCATGAGAAAGCCCCAACAGGCTGGCGTTGAGGTAGACGTTGTCGCGGCCGCTCAATTCCGGGTGGAAACCGGTGCCCAACTCCAACAGCGGGCACACCTTGCCCCTCACCGAGACCGTTCCCCTGGTGGGCCGCAGCACCCTGGCGATGACGGCGAAGAGGGTGCTCTTGCCGGAGCCGTTGGGCCCGACCACCCCCACCGCCTCGCCCGGCTGCACGGCGAAAGACACGTCCTCCAGCGCCCAGAACTCCGTGTACCCCGTCTGCCCGCGGATGAAGGCCACGAAGGCCTCCTTCAAACTCGTGATCTTGATATGCGGCCGGCGATACTTCTTCCAGAGGTGCTGGACTTCGATCACGGGTTCCGCCGCGGCCTCGCGGGCGTGCTGGGGCTTGGTGCTAAGGTTCATTGCTACCACAGATCCGGGGCGGCTCCTTCAAGTGAACGGCTGAGCGCGCTTCTGGATGGATTATAACAAGCTGAGGGCTGGGGTCGCAACTTGGGCAACCTCACCTATCCTTTCTCCGCGAAGGTCCACGACAGACGCCGGAATACCAGGTGGCCGACGACCGCGGTGACGAGGGTGATGATCACCGCGCCGATGATGTAATGCCCGATGGGATACTGCGCGCGGAGCAATTCCTGCCGGGCGGCCGCTTGCGCGTGGGCGGCCGCGACCTGCTGCGGAGTCATGCCGGGCACTATCTCGGGGGAGACCGTGATCGGGTTCTCGCCGCCCTTCAACAGGCCGCTCCGATATCCGAGGATGCTGATGGTGACGGGGTCGAGCAGATAGATCGTCTTGATGTAGGGGAGAAGGATGTTGATCAAGCGTTTCAGCCATCCGTCCGAAGCCATCGCCTGTTTCCCCAGGACGAGCTGGATGGGATAAATGACCGGCGTCAGGAAGAACCAGAGGCCGAGCAGGTTGTTCACGATGAACTTCACGTCGGCATAGAGCACGCTCCAGGCGGCCAGCATCGCCGAGAGCCCGTAGGCGAAGGTGGCCACCAGCAGGGTGGAGGGAATCACCAGCCAGTAGTGGATGTTGACGTTGACTCGCCAGATGACGAAGAGAACCACCGCCACCACGAAGGCGAGCGCCAGATGAACCAGGTTGGAGAGCAGCGACGAGAGCGGCAGAATCGCCCGCGGGAAATAGGCCTTCTTCACCAGCGCCATCTCCTGGGTGACGCAGGCGGTGCTGTCCAGCACGCACTGGGAGAAGAACAGCCACGGCAGAAAGCCGGTGATCAACTGGGCGGTGTAATCCTTCTGGGGCATCCCCATGATGACCTTGAACACCAGCCACCACACCCCGATCTGCATCAGCGGGTTCAACAGCGACCACAGGAAGCCGAGGACGGAGTTCTTGTAGCGAACCTTCAAATTGCGCCGCACGAGGTTGAACAACACCTCGCGAAAACGCCATATCTCGAGAAGTTCTTTCATGGTGGATGTAACAACGCTCCCGGCGGCATTATAGCATCTATCACGGGGAGACGGCTATGGCGCGTCCGCGTCCTCCGGTGCGCCCCCCCGTCCTGGGGCCCAGTGGGGACCGGATGCCGCCGGCCGGTGGCGCAGGTCCCGGATCCGCCGAAGGCGGGCTCCCCGCCCGCAAAGATACGCCTGGGGCGGGCGTTCCGCCCGCCCCAGGCTCAAGCCGCCCTTCCTACGCCAGTGATTGCTTACATGGGCAGCTCGAAGGCTCTCTGCACATAGACGGCCATCTGGTCGCGGGTTACCACCACGTCCGGCCGGTAGGTGCCGTCATCGTAGCCCTGAGTGACCGCCACCGAGGGCTGGGCGATGTATTCGATGTACTTGTAGGCCCAGTGGTCGGTGGGCACGTCCGGGAAGGTGGGCGTGCTCGGCGGGGTGTAGGAGGGGAGGTCGGGCCGGTCGGTGGGGGTGACCACCGCGCGGGCGATGAAGACCGCCATCTGCGCCCGATCCACCTCCACCGTGGGCCGATAGGTGCCGTCGTCGTAGCCGCCGACGATATTTTGGGCGGCGGCGTACTCGATGTACTTGTAGGCCCAGTGGTCGGTGGGGACGTCGGAGAAAGTGGCGGTGGCGGGGCCGGTGGGCACATTGGCGTCGCCCCCGGCCAGCGCCCGCGAGATGTACACCGCCATCTGGTCCCGCGTCACGGGGAGCGCGGAGCGATAGGTGTTGTCATCGAACCCCTGGACGATTCCCTCGTTCACGCAGGCCTTGATGTGATTCCAGGCCCAGTAGGTGAAGGGCACGTCGCTGAAGGGCTGCACGGTGATGTAGTTGGTGCGGGTGAGGGTATCGCTCCCCCGCGCGTTGGCGGCGGTGAGGGTGACGGTGTGATAGCCGATGGTGGTGTAGGTGTGAGTTGGATTCTGCTCGGTGGAGGTGGAGCCGTCCCCGAAATCCCACGACCATGAGGTGGGGCTGTTGGCCGTGTGGTCGGTGAAATTCACCGTCAACGGCGGGGGCCCGAGGGTCTGGTCCGCGTCGAAGGAGACGGTGGGCACGGAGGGCCCCGCAGACGCGAGCACCAGCTTGAACCGCATCACATCGGCAGAGATATCGTAGGAATCGCTCCCGGAGGGGCAACAGCAGAGCTCGAAGCCGACCCGGCCGCTGGAGGTCATGTAGGAGGAGACATCGGTGGTCTCCAGTCGGCACCAGGTGTCAACGGAGCTGTCGTCCCAGGCCCCCATGTACTGAAAACCGCCGTCGTTCTTCATGAGAAAGACGAGGGTGGAGGGGGTGGTGTTGGGAGAGCAGTGCGCCTGAAACTCGGCGGTGATCCTCGCCACCTCGCTCGGTGTGTATCCTGTGTCGGCGTAATACTGGATCGAATAGCGCTGCTCCTGGGTGTCGTCCGACCGGGTGACCCAGTAGGAGTCGTCGTCGTACTTCAGGTCGTCGTTGAACGTGCCCGATATTTCGCTGGCCCCGGCCCAGCCGCTGAAGGTGTCCCAGGAGTCCGGATAGACCGTCACCTCGAACACCACATTGACGTAGTTGTTCTTGACCTCGGTGTCGGAGCCCTGCGCGTTGGCGACGGTGAGGCTCACGGAGTACCCGCCCAGGGAGGTGTAGACATGAGTTGGATTCTGCTCGGTGGAGGTGGAGCCGTCGCCGAAGTCCCACGACCAGGAGGTGGGGCTGTTGGTGGAGAGGTCGGTGAAGGCCACGGTGAGCGGCCCGGAGCCCGTCGTGGGGGTTCCCTGGAATCGGGCGTGGGGAGCCTGAGTGGGCCCGATGAGCTCCGCCAGCTCATGGCGGGCCTCCTCATAGACGATATCGTGGTTGGACCAATCGGGCACGGTCTGCGCGGTGTCCATCACGTGGGGAATCACGTCTTGCAGAATATGCTGCACGTCCGCGCTCTTGCCGGCCTGCTCGGCGAGCCACATGTACTCCACGTCCTGTTCGCCCCTCCGGTACATCTTCATGCGGTAGGAGGCGATGGGGCCGGGGAACTGGCGGTTCTCAGAGGGGAAGACGTAGTCCTCGCCCGGGTAGAAGAGGGTGCCGTCGCCGTTGCCGCACGATGAGTCGTCGCTGGTCTCGAAGGTCTTCGGGTTCTCCCAGACGTTCTTGTATCCGCCGGGGTCCAGCTCGTTGGAGTTGCCGATCCAGTGGGTGCTCTCCCAGGTGAACCAGCGGGAGATGTCGCACTTGTGGGCGATCCAGGGCTTCAGGCGGAAGGCGATTCCCCATTCGTCGATCACATCGGCGGGGGTCTTGGGGCGGTAGGCGGCATAGGGCCAGACCTCCTCGCCCCGCGCGCGCGCCGCCGCCGTGGTGACCTGGCTGTAGGTCTGGGTGGGGGAGCCCCAGATGTCAACATACCCGATCAGGTCCCCGGTCACCCGCTCGGTCACGAAGACCGGAAGCGCGCTCCCGGGGCCCGGGTTGTTGTGAACCCAGTCGCAGCGGGTCTTCACCCAGTCGTACTGGGACCCGCTGGGCTCATCCGTGAGGTAGAGGAAGTAGTCCACGTTGGGGGCATTGTTCTGGAACCAGTTGACCCAGGCGTCGGATTCGCTGCGATAGGAGCTCTCATCGTCGGGCCAGCTGACGCCATAGGTCGAGATGGAAAAGACCGTGTTCCCCACCCCCTCTCCCGGCCCCTCATAGTTGTTGGCCGGGGTGAAGGCGTCCCCGGTGAGCACTCCGGGTAGGTTGTTGATCTCGTCCCAGGTCCCGTTCCCGATGAGTTCCAGCCGGTGCCGGTGGGCCATCTTGTGGAACTCCAGCAACATCGGCCACTTGTTCGAATCGTTGAGATTGTAGCGCGGCTTGATGTTGTAGTCGCTGAAGTAAATCATGGTGTGGTAGTGAAGTTCGTCGGGCAGGTCGAAATCGAGCACCTGCAACCGGAGCGGGATCACGCTGTGCGTGGCCCCGTCCAGCTTTACGGTGATGGTGCCGGTGTAGAGGCCGGGTGAGAGACCCTTGGCCACGTAGATGTCCACCCACACCCCCTGGTTCATGTTCGCGGGGATGTCAAAGGGCGCGCCCCCCTTGCCCCGCGCGGCCGAGAAAGGCACCAGCGCGTCCGGCATCAGGCCGGTGAGGTTGGGCGCGGCCGCGGCGCTCCAGTTGAAATAGCCCCCGGTGGGCGAGCCCGAGGGATCGGTCACGTTCAGGTAGTGCTCGGTGAACAACTCCACGCCCACCCCCCGATAGTCGTTGGGCGGGGGCAGCGGGTGGCTCCCGCGGATGGTGTCGGTGCCGTTGGTGAGATTGGACACGACCACGTCCACGTTCTGCGCGCCGTCCCCGTCGGCCTCCAGGATGAGCTGGAAGGCGACGATCTCGTTGCGGGCGGAGAACAGGGAGACCGTGGTTCCGTCCCACACGGCGTTGCCGTCGCCGTTCTTCAGGGGATTGTCGATGTCGTCCTGGTAGATCTTCTCGCCGTCGTCCACCGCCCATACCCAGCGCAGGCTCGCGGCTGCGGGCTGAACGAAAACCGCCAGGGCGAGGATGAGGACCATCAACAGCCATGCCGCGCGTCGCATCTCATTACCTCCTCATTTTCACTCAAGAGGTTGATTCCATAACGTGCGATCGGAGAATTATAACGAAAGGTCGAAAATTCTCGGCGGGTAGACGGCCAACCGGATCTCTGAGAGTGGAACGGCGCTCTCTGACGGCCGCGCGCGACTCGGCATTGGAGAGGAATAGTGAGGTACGGCAGAGGCGAGACGCGGCGAAAGCGCCACAGCAGCGGCGGCCGGCGACAACGCGAGAACCCAGGTAGTGTATCCGCTCATGGCAACACCAGCAATCCGAAGGACATTATACCTCGGACCACACAGGGGGTAAAGCGCGGGCCGCAATTTCCAGCCGCGCGCGCGTCCCTCCTACCTCAACAACACTAACAGCGCGGTGATAGTGAAAAAACTCGCGACCGTGGAGGTGAACACGGTGGTGGCGGTGAGGCGCGGGTGCACGCCGAATTCTGCCGTGTAAACGGCCATGTTGACGCCGGTGGGCATGGCGGAGAGAAGAATGGCGACCTTGAATGCCAGGCCGTGCAGGTGGAGCAACGGGGACAGCGCGAAGGCGATCGCCGGCGCGATCAACAACCGTAGAGAATTGGGCAGGAGCAGCTGCCCCAGGAACTCCCGCACCTGGGAGCGCGCCTTCGCCAGTTGAATGCCCAGCAGAAGTTGCGCGACGGGGATCACGGACTTGCCCAGCAGGTCGAGCGGGTCCATGATGTAGCCGGGGAAGGTTACCCCCAGGTTGTGGAGGATGAGCGCGGCCGCGGCCGCGTAGATGGAGGGCAGGCTGAACACGGTGCGGATGGCCTGCCTTCTACCCCCCAGGTGGCGGGAGGCGTAGTAGACGGCGACGGTGTTGGACAGGGTGTTCATCACCAGGAGCCAGATCACCGCCAGCGCCAGGCCGTCGTCCCCGAAGGCATAGAAAACCACCGGCATACCCATGTTTCCGGAGTTCATGAAGATGGTGGTCAGCAGCAGAAAACTCTCCCGCTTGGTGTCATAGCCGCGGGCGCGGGCGATCGCCTTCCCGATGACCCACAGAGCCAAGGAGGTGAATATCGCCGCCCCCACCAGCGGAAGCGCATGCCGCAGGGTCACTTTGGTGGTAAGCAGCGAGGTGAAGATGAGGCAGGGGAGGAGCACGTAGATGACGATGGTGGAGAGAGCGCGCACCTCCGTGCGGCGATGGCTTTCGATGATGAAGCCGATGGCGACCGTAAGCAGAATGGGCAGAATGGCAGTGGGCATAAGTATCCAGCTTCGACCCAGGTGACGCTGAACCCCTCCAGACGACGGAGGGCGCTGTGGCGGCGGGCCCCGACAGGGACCGAATGCGGCCGCAAGTGTCTTCGGCGGAGGTCCGCCTGCCCTGCCTGCTTCACGCGCGCGCCGTCGCGGGCATCATCTCGAACGGCGTCACGGCGCAACGCGCCTCATCTTGCGCTCCGCCCGGCCAGTAGGTAATATAGGCGCGGCTTATTGCCTACCGGCCATTTCAAACCCTGGGAGTTCCAGCCATGCGGTCGAGCCGTTCCTCCGCCGACGTAGAGCGCAAACTTCTCGCCATCCTGCGCATCGTGGCCGAGTCCGACGGCCCCGTGGGGGCGCGCGCCATCGCCAATCAACTCCACGCCGAGGGCATCG
Organism: Armatimonadota bacterium; assembly: GCA_015486155.1. GTDB lineage: Bacteria > Armatimonadota > Hebobacteria > Hebobacterales > Hebobacteraceae > S016-27. The sequence goes on along the minus strand of WFSF01000190.1, from coordinate 7,616 downwards.
AGCTCAGCGAGCGCACGGTCCGCTATCACCTTCGCCTCATGGACGAAAGGGGGCTCACCAGGAACTTGGGAGAGCCGGGCCGCGTCATCACCGACAGAGGGATGGAGGAGATCCAGAACGCCGGCGTGAGCGAGAAACTCGGCTTCGTCATCTCCCGCATCGACAGCCTCGCCTACCGCGCCACCTTCGACATGGACGCCAAGCGGGGGGAGATCATCCTCAACGTCTCCTTCATCCCGGAGGCCCGCTTCCAGGAGGCGCTGAACGTGATGCGGGACGTATTCCGCGCCGGCTACTGCATGTCCGAGCTCGTCGCGGTGGAGAAGGCCGGCGGCCGGGTCGGCGCCATCCGCGTTCCCGAGGGCATGGTGGGGTTGGGGACGGTCTGCACCGTCACCATCAACAGCGTGTTGCTGAAGCGCGGCATCCCGGTGGAATCCAAATACGCCGGCCTGCTGGAGATCTACCGCGACAAACCGCTCCGCTTCACCGACCTCGTCGCCTACTCCGGCACCACCGCCGACCCGACCGAGTTCTTCATCGTGGGCGGCATGACCAGCGTCCGTGAGGCCAGCCTGCGCGGGCACGGAAAAGTCCTCGCCAGTTTCCGCGAGGTGCCCGCGGTGGCCGAGGCCGACCTTCACGCCCTCCTGGAACAGTACCGCGCCAATGGGCTCAGCGGCATCCTGGGGGTGGGCAAACCCAGCCAACCCCTATTCGAGGTCCCCGTCCCCATGGAGCGCATCGGCTTCGCCGTCGTCGCCGGCCTCACCCCCATCGCCGCCCTCACCGAGGCCGGCATCCCGGTGGTCAACAAGGCGATGAGCGCGCTGGTGCCGTTCTCGCAACTCGTGCCCGTCACCGATCTGTAGTAGGGCGCGCCGACTACCTCCCGCGCCCCCTGCCGTGCCGGTGCCGGTCGCGCTCGTGATGCTTATTCCCGTGGTCGTTGTCCTCGATAATGACCACGACATTCGAATTCCGCCCCTTCTTCGACAACCCGGGGGGATGGTACGGATCGCCGTGCTTCGCCCATCCGGTCTTCCGTCCGCGGTCCCATCCGGGCGGGCGGTAGTGAGGATCCTCGCCCGGGCCGACAAAGAGGGGGGCGCTCGCGAAATAGCGATACTCGGAGGGATGCCGCCGATACTCCTTCGCCCGGAGCACCATCGCGTCCACCACCGCGGTGCAGGCCACCCCCTTCACCCGCCGCAGCTTCAGGGGGTTCACCGAATCGGTCGGCACCAGCGCCCGCAGCCGCACCCGGCCGCTGTCGAAGAGCTGCTCGAACTGCCAGACCGCCTTCACCCTCTCCACGTCCCGCTTCGGGCCCGCCACCTGCATCATCCCGATGTAGGCCTTCGTGCCGAAGCTCAGGTACGGCACCACCTTGGTCTCTCCGGCGGGCGTCGCCCCCCGGCTCTTGAACGTCCGGTTGATGAAGTCGTTGATCTGGGAGCCGTAGGCGTTGACCGCCAGCGCGATCGCCCCGGCCTTCAGCGCGTCGCCCGCGTTGAACCGCTCGGAGGGCGGCAGGCGGTAGGCGTGGCTGCTCAGGGCCACGTCCAGCAGCGCGCTCACCCCCACCCCCCTCACGCGGCCCATCTTCAGCGGATTCACCGAGTCCATCGGCATCAGGAGCTTGATGCGGTACTGCTTGTTGTCGAAGGAGGTCTCGAACTGAACCACCGACTTCACCCGTTTCACCAGGGTGCGGGACCCGGCCACCTGGGCCGCGCCCACATACCCCTTTTCCCCCAGGCTGATCACGGGAACCACCTTGGTCGAGACGCCCGGCGGCAGGTGTCGGTTGGCGGTGAGGGTGTTGATCGCCTTGTCCGCGGGATCCGCGATCGCGTTCACCACCGCCCCCACGGTAACGGTCTTCAGCAAGGCCCCGCCCAGGTTGACCGCCGCCGCGGGCAGGCCGAGCCCCAGCAACAGAAGAACGAGAAATGTGCTCACTCTGCGACTCATGGCAAATTGCTCCCCTAATCAGAATCCCCGGCCGCCCGTCATCCGCCCTCACAGTGTTTATACCATCTCCGGCCCCTCCAGAAAATATCCTCGACCCCGGAATGACCCCCTTTTCGGCCCTTTCTCCCTCTTACACATCTGCCGAGGTTATGGTAACCTCCTGTCGGCGCCGGAGTGGCGAAACAGGCAGACGCACGGGACTTAAAATCCCGGGGCCCCTCGGGCCGTGTGGGTTCGACCCCCACCTCCGGCAGTCTGCACGCTCAGGCAGTCTCTCCAGGAAAGAGCGACATACAGAGAAGGTGTCCTTCCGTAGCCCTCTAGAGCACGCTCGCGCCCCTTATCCTCAATTGGGGCGCTGTCCATCCAGCATCCGTCCTTCCACGCATTTTCGTGTATAATGACTTGTGGGAATATCGATGAAGCCCATACGTCTCACCCATCACGCGAAATTGCAGTGCGCAGAACGCGGCGCCACTGAGCAGGAAGTCGTCCAGGCTGTTCGCGAAGGCGTATCCGAACCAGCGAAGCACGGACGAATGCTGTACCGCATCAACCTCGGATTCAACCGAGAGTGGCAGGGCAAGCGCTATTCTATGAAGCAGGTAGCACCTATCGTCAAGGAAGAGCCGACGGAGATCGTCGTCATCACTGTCTACACATATTACTTCTAAGGCCGGAGAACACCATGAAGATCACCTATGACCCGGAAGTGGATGCTGTCTACATAAAATTGGTCGAGGGCCGGCACCAGTGCCGCACGGTCCGTCTGAACGATGAGATCGCGCTTAACATTGGCCCCGGCGAAGTTCTTATCGGGATAGAAATCCTGGATGCCAAGGACGTCTTGGGACGGGGCGATCTGCCGCGGGTCGTCATCGAGAATTTGGCTGTATCCTCCGCAGCCTGAGTGCTAGATTGGGTTTCTATCCTGTTGCTGTGGAAAATCTGGAAGGATGCTGCGCATGTCCACCATGCTCGCCGCCGTGCTCCATGATTTCGACGACCTGCGCCTGGAGCAGGTCCCCGTCCCCCGCGCCGAGGAGTACGGCGATGTGGTGGTGAGGATCAAGGCCTGCGGGTTCTGCGCCACGGACTACAAGGCGATCAAGGGAATCCGCCGCAATGTCACCTTCCCCGCCGTCGTGGGCCACGAGCCCAGCGGGGTGGTGGCCGAGGTGGGGCCCGGGGTGGAGCGCTTCCGCGTCGGCGATGAAGTGATCGTCCAGCCTCTGGGGCACTGCGGATTCTGCCGCCACTGCCGAGAGGGCAATGCTCACTACTGCGAAAACGCCTTCGTCACCGGCGGAGACGGCCCGGACGACGTGCGCCCGGGGGCCTTCGCCGAGTACATGAAGACGAAGGAGAGCTGTCTCTACCACAAGCCCCCCGGGATCTCCTTCGACGCCGCCGCGGTCACCGAACCCCTCGCCGGCGCCTGGAAGGGCGTCATCCACCACAGCGGGATGCAGATCGGCGACGACGTGGTGATCATCGGGGTGGGATCCATCGGCCTGCTCTGCATGATGGTGGCGAAGGCCGCCGGCGCGGCCCGCCTGGTCGCGGTGGACGTCAGCGACCACGCGCTCCGGAACGCGCTCCGCCTGGGCGCCACCCATGTGGTGAACCCCGCCACCGAGGACGCGAAAGCGCGCGTCTACGAAATCCTCCCCCACGGCCCCGACCTGATAGTGGAGGCGGCCGGGCCCATCGAGGCGGTGCGCCTGATGGTGGACCTCCGGCGGCGGGGCACGCGGTGGAACGTGTTCGGCATCACCACCCACGAGAAATTTTCGCTGGACGGCGGCCTCACCCATTTCCTGGAGGGGCGGATGGACGCCAGCTTCGGCACCACCCCCCTCGCAATGTCCCGCGCCGTAAAACTGATGGAGACCGGGCTGGTGGACACCGAGCAGATCATCTCCCACCGCTTCCCGCTGGCCGAGATCCACCGCGCCGTCGAAGTGATGGCCTCACCGGAACGCAACAAGGTGATCGTGAACCCGTGAAGTTTGCATTCACGCCTTAGCGGATATTACGCGGTCCAGCGTCCTCTGAATCAAACGCTGGTGTCCCTCTTCGTCCATCTTGATGGCCTCGAGCTGCTTGCGCATGGCGGGGTCGCCGCAGACGGCCAGAGCGCGGCCGTAGATGTCGATCGCCTCCCGTTCACCCTGGAGGTGGGTCTCCAGGATTTCTTTCAGGTTCCTCCTGGGACGGAGATTCAGCAGGTCTCCCGTGGGCTCTCCCCCCAGCGAGATGATCATCTGCGCCGTCTTCTCCGCGTGCTCCAACTCGACCTCTCCGATGAGGTGCAGCTGGCGCTTGAGCTCCTCGTCCTGGATCTCCGCGATGTGGCGCGGCAACAGGTACAGAGTCCCGTACTCCGCGCTCAGCGCCTGGTTCAAGATCCGGATCAGCTCCGCGTTGTCGTTAGCCATTTCCGTCCTCCTTTCGAGGCAGATAGTGGTACTCTACCCCCTGCTTGGATGGATTCCTGTCCCCGCGCCCGACAAGGCGTTTCGTGCCCCGAACAAGAGAAGTGTCCGCAGGAGCGCGGCGGGCGACGCAGAACCAGGATATCTGACTCACCAATCTTTGTGAGGATGGACTACATGACCCGACACGTTCGCATCGCCGCATTGATTGCGCTGCTGCCTTTCGCCGCGCTGCTCGCTGGCTGCCCCCCGGGGATGGGAGGCCGCAACACCCAGCAGAACATGCCCCCCGGGATGCTTCCCCCGCCCGGCATGGACAGCGGAGGCGCAAGGACGCTGATGGACACCACCATCACCGCGCCCAGCGACCACTATCTGCTGGTGAAGTTCGCGCTCTCCACCCCCGCGGCCAAAGGCGCCCCCGCCGAGGAGCCCAAGTGGCAGACGTGCCGCCGCGTCATTCCGCTTACCTCCTACCTGCTGATCGAGGGAATCAACTACGACGGCCGCGACGCGGGGGCCGAGAAGGACGTCAACCAGCTGATCCCCGCCTCCGAGCTTTCTTACTTCTACTGGAAATACGAGGCGAAGCCGGTTCCCCCGGCCGAGGAGAACAAGCCGGGCGAGTCCAAGCCCCGGAAGAAAAAGGGCAAGTAGAGCCCTGACGCCCCGCCGCCTTTGCGCGGCCGCGCCCTATTTCTCCTGCTCGGCGGGCTTCTCGGTTGCCTGGGGCTTGGAGGGCTTCTTCGCGCCGTACACGCGGGCGATCTCGGCGCGCACCACCACCGGCACGTCCTCGGAGTTGTAGCTGGACTTCTCGGTGTTGGGCCGGTGGGTGAAGGCCACGTGGCGCTTCTTGCCGTTCTTCTCGATCACGAACCGGTATCGGTTGTTGACCAGCACGGTGGCGCAGCTCAAGCGCTCCCGGTTCACCTCGGCCACCGCGTCGCGATCGTGGAAATCGAACAGCTGCACGCGCAGGCGGTTCGGCTCCTCCTCCACCAGTTTTCTCAGCAGGTCCACGGTGGCCTGGTGACAGGAGATCTTCAGCGGCGCAAACATCTTCACCAGCACCTTGGCGTCTGGTGAGCCCAGGTCCTCCGTCGCCTTCTTCGCCGGGTTCAGGAACTCTCCGCGGCCCAGCCGGGTGATCTCCTCCACCGCACGGCGCTCGCCGTTCTCCGCGGCCGGGCCCAGGGCGGCCTTCACCTCATCGCCCAGCCCGATTCCCCTCAGTTTCGACCGCGCACAGCGCAGGGACAACACTTCGCCGGCCGCGATTTGTCCCTCCGCCGGCTGGTCGACCCGCAGCTCCAGCGCCGACCATTGTTCATCGGGCGAGACCAGATTCTCGATATGCACTAGACATCCGATCACGGTTGGCGACGGGCTCTTCGCCGTCGCCGGCGGCGTTCCCGCGGCCGGAGCCCCGGCGCAACTCGCGGCCGATACCACGACCGCCAATACCAACGCGCACCACTTCATTCCGGTTCCCTCCTGAAGCGATCCTCGGCGCTACTCGGCCGATTCTTCCTATTGTGTTCCACCCGCCCGGCGCGCCTCCCTCTCAGCCATGTTCTCCAGAATTCCTCCCTCCTCCACATAGCGCCTGATTCCATTGACGATGCCGTCGGCCGCCTTCTCCCGGAAGTCGTCGCTCGCCAACTGCGCTTCGTCGTCCGGGTTGCTGAGATAGCCCACCTCCACCAGCGCCGCGGGCATATTGGTCTGATACAGCACCACGATGGGCTTGGGGTGGCGGATCACGCCCCCGTCCAGCATCCCCGTCGCCTTCACCACTTCCTCCTGGAGCACGCGCGCCAGCTCGATGCTGTCGGACTTGCGGTAATAGGTTTCCGCGCCGCTGGCCTCCTCCGGCCGCGTGGCGCGCGCGTTGGCGTGGATGGAGACGAACAGGTCCGCCTTCGCCTCATTGGCGATGGCGCAGCGCGCCAGCAGCTCCCGCCGGTGCTCCTCGCGGTTTCCCCTCGTCCACGGCGTCACCGGCGCGTCCGTGGTGCGCGTCATCAGCACCTTCGCGCCCAGGGCCAGCAATTTCCGCCTCACCCGCAGCGCGATGTCCAGGTTGACCTCCTTCTCCTGGAGGCCGGTGCGGCCGATGGCCCCGGTGTCGTGTCCCCCGTGGCCGGGGTCGATCACCACCGTCAGGTCGGCCAGCTCGGTCCGCCCCAGCAGCACCCGCACCTCTCCGTCCTCGCTCACCACCGAGTGGGAGATCGGCTCCTCCAGCTCGATGGTGAGCCGTTGCCGCCGGGGCTGGTCGGGCGCCGGAGCGATCGAGATGTCCGACACCCACCGGTCCCTGGGGGAGATGTGGCGGGTGGGCATGCGCAGATCGGCGTTCTGCACCTCCACCCAGATCGCGGGCGGATCCTCCGTCTCCCCCGTGCGGAAGACCGGCTTGCCGTACACGGACAGCCGCACCGCCGCCAGCCGCGCGGAGAGCCGCTGAAAATCCATCCCCGTCAGCACCACCGGCGGAGCCTCCGGGGGGACCTCCTCCGCCTCCGGCAGGGGAAAATCCAGCCTCATCTCACACCGGTTCGGGGCCACCGAGAGCCGGTACGGCCGCCATTCCTCCAGCTCGATCACCACCCGCACCACGTCTCCCTCCGGCGCGGGCGCGAGGCTGTTCTGGCTGGCGCGCGCCCCCTTCAGATAGCCCCCGTCGGCCGTGAACTCGCAGGGAATATCCGCCAGGTCCGCGTTCAGCACGTCGATGAAAAAGCGCGGCGGATTCTCCAGCCGGCCGGTGCGGAACACCACCGGCCCCTCCGCCCCCACCGTCACCCGGTAGCGGTCGGCCAGCCGCTCCAGGGTGAACTTGCGCACCCAGGGGTGGAGGAACAGGGTGCGGGAATCCGCCTCCCAGCGCACCGCGCACCCCAGCAGCGAACCCACCGCCCGCGCGGGCAGGAGATAGGTCTTGCCCTCTTTCCGCGGCGGCCCCGGCACCTCCCGTATCATTCCGTCCAGGGTCGCCTCCGCGCGGGTGAGGGAGAGCGCCACCTCTCTGCCGGTGGCGGTGGTGATGTCTATCGCCTCCGGGGTCACCTGGTACTTCGCGCCCAGCAGGCTCAAGGCGGGGAGCAGCGGCGCGTACACCTCCTCTCCCTCGACCACGAACCGCTGCCGGGAGGAGGCCTTCTGCCCCGCCACCACCAGCATGTCCCCCCAGGC
>WFSF01000189.1 GCA_015486155.1 Armatimonadota bacterium | reverse complement strand
GGGGCGGGGCGCGCGCCGCCCCGCCGCCCCGCGCTCCCGGGCCTACTCTCGAGCCAGGCGGAGCCCCAGCTTCACCCCGGCCACCACATTCTTGAGCCGCTCGTTCTCGGGATCTATCTCCTCTCCCGCGAGGCCCCGCACCACGCCGTCCACATCCGTCCACGTGGTGGCCAGGTAGCCGAGCATGTTCGGCCCCGCCTCCCGCCGGGCCACCTCGATCAGCCGTCTGATACTCTGCTCCTTGTTCCAGCCGGCCGGCCACACGCGAAAGCCCTCGTCCTGGAAGATGCGAATCGAGGGGAATTCGTCCATGATCTCGTAGTGCCAGTCACAGATGACGATGTCCTTGGGCACCAGTTTGATGGCACCCTGGGTGTCGTTCTCACTCGCCTCCCACAGGCCGTATCCGGTGGCCTTGCCGTCGAGAAAACGGTCCCCCCACATCTGCATCTCCACCCCGCGCTTGTCCACCAGGTGGCCGTGGTAGTCATTCACGGCCTTCGCGAAGAGCTCGGCGTTGGGCGTGCCCTTGCACCTGGGGCACTCGCCGATGATGAAGACCTCGTCCATCCCCACGTGAAGGGCGTCGGCCTCGAACGCGTCGAGCAGTTCATCGAACAGGTCGAAGACCAGGGGATTGATGTCCGGGTGATTGGGGCACCAGGACATGCAGTAGAAGTCCTCGGCCGAGGTGTCCGCGTCGGGCGCCTCGTTGAACTCCGGGTGGGCCCGCAGCAGCGCCCCCGGCTTGTCCTTCCAGGACTGATGCCCCAGGCAGTTGTACATGGGCACCAGCCGGATTCCGTGGTCGGCGGCGATCTTCTTCAGCCGGCGGGCGTCTTCCGCGGTCATGGGGTCCGGCTCGGCCGCCTCGGGGTGGCTCTGGTAGGCGAAGAAGCCGTTCACCTCCACGATCACCCAGTTGCACCCCAGCGCGGGGCCCACCTCCCCCACCAGTCGCTCCAGGGCCGGGACTGATTGCTTGCCCTTGCAACCCACGTGAATGCCGATTCGCTCCATTTGCCTTGCCTCCGCGGGGTCTCTTCGCCGGAGGGAGGGGGCGTCCTCGCGGAAGTGAGGAGGGAATGCGCGGCCGGGCCGATGGAGGCGACGGCCCGAGGAGAGAGGAGAGGGGGAATGGTACGCCCGACAGGACTTGAACCTGTGACCTCGAGGTCCGCAACCTCGCGCTCTATCCACCTGAGCTACGGGCGCGCCGTAAGGATGCTAACACAGGAATCGCCGGAAGACAAGTGGCGCGGGGCTCTGTAACCTCACCCTCCAGGGTCTCCCGCGGGCGAAATCCGGCCTGCCGCGCGGCAGGAGACACGCCCCGGCCTCCGAACCTTCTAGGCGCGATGAGTGCGACAGGGGAAAAACTGAGCGGCAGGCGCAGGGGGTTCACCTTGGATAGCCCCTACGTGTTCGTGTTGCCCGCGCTGATTCTGTTCGGGATGTTCTCGCTCTATCCCATCCTGCGCTCGCTCTACCTGAGCTTCTTCGACTACAACTTCCTGCGGCCCGAGCAGATGCACTTCGTGGGGCTGGGGAACTACCGGGAGATGCTGCACGACGAGCGGGTGATGAGCTGGCCGGGGATCATAACCCCCCAGGGACACCTGGCGTGGTGGCAGATTCCGCTCTATCCGTTCCTGGTGCTGTGGCTCACCATCAACTCTCCCGGCGGCGCCTTCTGGAACACCATTCGTTTCACCCTCATGTTCGTGCCCCCGGCCGTGGTGCTGCCCTTGTTCCTGGCGGTGATGGTGGACAAGGCGGGGAGGCTCTCCGGGTTGTTCCGGACGCTCAATTTCGTGCCCGTGGTGGTCTCGGTGGCGGTCACCTCCATCATCTGGATGTGGATCTACCATCCGGACTACGGGGTGGTGAACACGGCCTTGCGCGATCTGGGCGTAAAGCGGGAGTTCGACTGGCTCTCGGACCCCAAGCTGGCGATGCCGGCGGTGGTGGCGATGTGCGTGTGGGGCGCGATGGGGTTCAACATGCTGCTCTACCTGGTGGGGCTGCAACGCATCCCGGTGGAGGTGCAGGAGGCGGCGCGGGTGGACGGCGCGACGGGGTGGCAGGTGTTCTGGGGGGTGACGCTTCCCCTGCTGCGCCCCACCGTGTTCCTGGTGGGGCTGCTCGCTCTGATCGGGGCGCTCAAGGTGTTCACGCAGATGTTCATCATGACCGGGGGCGGGCCTGGGGACTCCACGCTCTCCATGGTGCTGTATCTCTATAACATCGCCTTTCGATACGGCCGCTTCCGATTCGGGTATGCGTCCGCGCTGGCCTGGGCGCTGGCGTTGTTCATCTTCGTGGTCTCGCTAATCTCCTTCCGAATCTCGCGGGAGCGGGAATGATGGTGATCTTCTTCGACAAACTGAAGAAGTACCTGAGTAGAGCCCTGCTCTACCTGGTGCTGACCGTCGTGAGCGCGGTCAGCATCCTTCCCTTCCTGTGGGTGATCCTTTCCTCGCTCAAGCCGCACGACGAACTGTACAGCAAACACCTGACCTTCCTGCCCCACCACTACACGCTCCACAACTACACCCAGATGGTGCAACGGATGGTGGGGTTCGGGCTCTACTACCGCAACAGCGTGCTGGTCTCGGTGGGGACGGTGGTGCTGACGCTGTTCGTGGGGAGCCTGGCCGCCTACGCGCTGGCCCGCTTCCGGTTCCGGGGGGCGCAGGCGCTGTTCCTCATCTTCCTGGGCACCATGATGGTGCCGGGGGAGGTCGGGCTGATCGGGCAGTACGAGCTCTTGAGCGCCTACAAACTGCTGAACACTCTCACCGGACTGACTCTCAGCTACACCGCGTTCAACCTGGCGCTCACCGTGTTCGTGATGTACAGCGTGTTCCAGGCGGTGCCCCAGGAGCTGCTGGACGCGGCGCGGGTGGACGGGTGCAGCTGGTGGGAGACGTTCTGGCAAATCATGATCCCGCTGGGGGCGAGCGGGTTGGCCGCGGCGGGGACGCTGGTTTTCCTCGCGGCGTGGAACGAGTTCATCTTCGCCCTCACCATGAACAACTGGACCGACGAGGCCCGCACCCTGCCGGTGGGCATCCAGCTGCTCCAGGGGCAGTGGCAGCACTGGGACTACGGAGTGCTGTTCGCCTCGGTGATGCTGTCGTTCCTGCCGGTGATCATCCTCTTCCTGTTCCTGCAGAAATACTTCATGCGCGGGCTGACCGCGGGCGCGGTGAAGGGGTAGCGGATGCACAAGCAGATCTCCCTCGCTCTGGTGGCGCTGATTCTATTCGGTTTCGTGGCGGAGCGGCGGCTGAACGCCTATAACCCCCGCCACGGCGGGGTCACCACCGTGCGCGTGATGGTAGCCTCCTGGCAGTATTCGGAGTTCAATACCCCGGACAAGGACCTGACGCGGGTGATCCGGGCCTTCGAGAAGCGCCATCCAGACATCAAGATAGACCTGCGCCTGATGCCGGAGGCCAACGAGGTCACCCTGATGCTGCCCTGGCGGGCCGGCCAAACGCCCTTCGATTTGCTGCTCACCACCAACAATGAGACCATCGTGCGGTACGTGGAGGGCGGCTTTCTGGAGCCGCTCGATGACATCCTGAAGCCGGAGCTCGACGCGGGGCTGCTGGACGAGTTCCTGCCCGGATACCTGCAGTACTGTCGCCTGAAGGACCCGCGCACCGGCGAAACCCACCTCTACGGGCTACCGTGGCTGGGCGAGATCATGGCCCTCAACTACCGCAAGGACGTGATGCGGGAGCTGGGCTGGCCGGTGGACAAGATCCCCCACACCTATCAGGAGCTGGAGGACTACGCGCGCCAGTTGCGCCGCCCGAAGCAGAAGATCTACGGCGTGACCCTGGACCTCTCGCCCGGCTTCTTCGCCCAGAACGCCTATGTGCCCATTCTGCGGTCGCTGCGCGGGAGCGTGGAGGACGAGAAGGGACGGCTGGATGTGTCCAGCCCGGAGGCGGTACAGACCTTCAAGATGCTGAAGCGCTGGTACACGCAGGATCTCATGCCCAAGGGCGCGCTCACCCCCTACCAGTCGGCCGACGACTTCCGGGCGAAAATCGCCGTGTTCTTCCCCAACTGGCAGTCGCGGGGGTTCTGGGCGATCAGGAGCATCAACGAATCCCAGCCGCCCGGCTCCCACGAGGGGGAGAAGCGCATCGGCATCGGGCCCTGCCCGGGGAGCCAGAAGGTCGGCGCGCTGGTGGCCCACTATATCGGCGTCATCCCCAAGGCCTCACCGGTGCCCAAGGAGGCGGCCCGGGTACTGCTGGAGGCCTTCTGCTTCGACCTGCAGGCGGGGGTGGGCAAGGCGGGCAAGATGATCGTGATCAAGGACCCCTATCGCCGCATGGACCCGAACTATGATCCCCAGGACGCGCCGCCCGAGATCGCCCGCCTCCGCGCCCTCACGGACACCAAATTCAAGATTCCATCGTGGATGGAGGCGCTCCGCCCGACCGTGGACAAGGGCTACTGCATCCCCGATCCGCTCAACTGGACCCGGGTCTCCGATATCGTGGGCATCGAGTTCCAGAAATACCTCAACGAGGACATCCCCGCCTCGGAGGCCCTGGCGCGCGCCAAGCGGCAGATAGACGCGCTGTACAAGTAGCGCGCACGCCTTTCGGGGCCGAGGTAGGCCGCATACCAATACCTCTCGGGAGAAAATGCGCTCATGCTCGAATCACCGTTGACCTGGGTTTCTTCGGTTTCCATGCTGCTGATCGGGATGGCGGCCGCGCTGTGCACCGCGGCGACTCTGCCGGACAAGGTGGAGCCGGAGCCGGTGGTGGCGGACATCGCCTTCGCGGAGGGGCCCATCTTCGATCAGGCGGGCAATCTCTATTTCGTGAACTACCTCGCCGAGGGCACCATCGGCCGGCGCACCCCGGACGGCACGGTGAGCGTGTGGGTGCACACCGGCGGGCAGGCGAACGGCCTGAAGGTGGACGGCGAGGGCAATGTCATCGTCGCCGACTACGGCGGCAAGCGCATCCTGCGCATCCACCCGGTGACGCGGGCGATCGAGGTCCTGACCGCCGAGTGCGACGGCCGGCCCTACCGCGGCCCCAACGACGTCTGCCTCGACCTGGCGGGCAACATCTACTTCACCGACCCCACCGGATCGAGCAAGGAGAAGCCCATCGGAGCCGTCTATCGGATCGCGATGGAGAACGGCGAGGTGAAAGAGGTGACGCGGCTCGCCGACGGCCTCGCTTTCCCCAACGGTCTCGCCGTCTCGCCCGACCAGAAGCGGCTGTACGTGGCCGAATCGGGCACCAATCGCCTGCTCTGCTGGGACCTGGGGGCCGACGGGACGCTGTCCCACAAGCGCACCGTGATCGAGTTCCCCACCCCCACCCTGGACGGAATCATGTTCGACGAGGACGGCCGGCTCTGGATCGCCCGCTGGACCAGCAAGACGGTGGACGTGGTGGACGTGGAGAAGGGCGAGTTGCTGAAGAGCTACCCCGCGGGCGGGGACGAGGTGACCAACCTGTGCTGGTGGGGGACAGACCTCTACGTCACCGTCGCCGGCCGGCGCTCCATCCACCGTCTGCGGGTGGGCGTGCGGGGCGCGGAGATCGTGCCGCGGGGATGATGACTACATAGGAGACGATGACGATCACCACCACCAGGGAGATGCTGGCGGTCATCAGGCTGATCCGGAGCGCGCTGAGCGCGCTCCGGCAACACGCGTATGAGGAGAGGTTCGTCCGCGCCATGAGGCCCAGAATCGGCGCGGTGAGGTAGAGAATCAGCGGCAGACAGACGAGGGCCGCCAGCGCGGGGTGCGTTCCCCGCCGGCCTTCTGCAGCTGCGAGTTTCCCGTTGCCGCCGACACCTTGCCTTGCATCTCCTGTGTTCTCGACGATAGGGGGATTTCCTGAAGAATGTGTGAAGTGCGCCGGGAGATTGGATTAATGCGGGGGCGAGGCATGGCCTCGCCCCCGCTGTCTGGGGCCGCCTTCACGGCGTACGGGTGGTGGATGATGGCTACTTGTTCGGAGTCGGGGGTTCCACGGCGTAGCCGTACTTGGCATAAATCTCCCGGCCCTCATCGGAGGCGAGAAAGGCGATGAAGCGCTTTGCGGCCTCCGGCGTGGGCGGTTTGCCGGCCGAGCCGGCGAACATCACCAGCCTGGCCTTCTTCTTGGGGACGGCGGCCGTGTTCTTTCCGCTGCCGGAGCACCCCGCCGGGAGCGCGAATCCCAAGGCCCAAGCCACCCATGCCGCGCGAACTCGCATCCATGCCATCCTTTCCATCCTTGCCGATCCGGTCATGGAGAGCGTAGACACGCGCGGTAACGAAACTGTGAACGAGCGGTAGCGTTTGCGTGACGAAGGGGCGGCCTGGAGGCCGCCCCTTCGAGCTTTGTCGCAGCTGCCGCACAAAGGCACAAAGGGAACTGCGGTGGAGACGGCTACTTTCCCAGCCCGGCCCCGGCGATCTCCTCCGGGATCGTGCCCTCCCACTGCTTCAGGTTGTCCTCGAAGGAGGCGGCCAGCTTGCGGGCCGTCTCGTCGTACTGTTTGGGATCCTTCCAGGTGGACCGGGGGTCGAGCAACTTCGGATCGATGCCCGGGCAGGTCGTCGGCACTTCGAGCCCCAGGATGGGATCGCGCTGAGTGGGGACATTGCCCAGCGCGCCGGAGAGGGCCGCCTTGACGATGGCGCGGGTGGAGGCGATGTCAATCCGCTTCCCCACCCCATATCCGCCGCCGGTCCAGCCGGTGTTGATCAGCCAGCATTTCACATTGTGCTTCTTCACCCTCTCGCCGAACATGCGGGTGTATACGATCGGGGAAAGCACCATGAAGGGGGATCCGAAGCAGGCGCTGAACACCGCGCTCGGCTCGGTCACGCCGCGCTCGGTTCCGGCCACCCGCGCGGTGTATCCGGAGAGGAAGTGATACATGGCCTGCTCCGGGGACAACTTCGCCACCGGGGGCATCACCCCGAACGCGTCGCAGGTCAGCAGCACCACGTTTTTGGGATGCCCCGCGGTCCCCTCCCGCACCACCCGCGAGAGGTGGGTCAAGGGGTAGCAGGCGCGGGTGTTCTCAGTGAGGGAGTCGTCGTCCAGGTCGATGCGCCGCGTGTCCATATCGATCGCCACATTCTCCAGGATGGTGCCGAACCGCCGGGTGCACTCATAGATCTCCGGCTCGGATTCCTGTGAGAGGCGTATGACCTTCGCGTAGCAGCCGCCCTCGAAGTTGAAGATGCCGTCATCGCACCATCCATGCTCGTCGTCTCCGATCAGCGTGCGCTCCGGGTCGGCGGACAGGCTCGTCTTGCCGGTGCCCGAGAGGCCGAAGAAAAGCGCCACATCTCCCTTCGGGCCCACGTTCGCAGAACAGTGCATGCTCAACACCGAGGTGCGCGGGAGCAGGTAGTTGAGAACCGTGAAGACGGATTTCTTGATCTCGCCTCCGTACTGGGTGTTGCCGATGATCACCGTCTTCTGGCCGAAGTTGACGATGATGAACGTCTCCGTGGCGGTCTTGTCCACACTGGGGATGGCGTGAAACCCGGGGAAGCAGAGCACGCGGAACTCGGGTACGTGCTCCCAGATCTTGTCCCTGTCCTTGATCTGGATGAACATGTTGCGCGCGAAGAGACTGTGCCACGCGTGCTCGGTGATGATCCGGATGGGCAGGCGGTAGGAGGGATGGGCGCAGGCGTAGCAGTCCTGCACGAATAGGTCCTTGCCCTGGATATAGGCCAGCAGCCGGTTGTAAAGGGCGTCGAAGTGTTCTTCGGCAAAGGGGCGATTCTCGGTGCCCCACCAGATGTGATCCTCCGAGGAGGGCTCCTTCACGATGAACTTGTCGTTGGGTGACCGCCCGGTGTGGTCGCCGGTCCTCACCGCCACAGGTCCCAGGTGGGCGATCAGCCCTTCCCGACGGCGGATGATCTGCTCGTAGAGGGCGGGGGTGGACAGGGTCCAATAGACGCGCCCCATGTTGCGAAAGCCGTGGTGTTCAAGCCCGTGCTTGGGCGAGCGCTGCTGCTGGTAGTCAGGCATAATGCGTCATCCTCCTCGCAACGGTCGGAAAACGGATATCTTGGCCGTGCACTGGCAGAACTGCTATTATACCAGACGGGAGCGTGAAATCCTTGTTTCGCCGCGCTCGGGTGGGAGCACGCAGGGTATGCCGTCCCTCCCCTAGATCTTCCGCTCCACGAACTGCCAGAAATTGCCCCCGAAGAGTTTGCCGACATCGCGCTGGATCTCGGATTCCTCGATCCGCCATCCGGTGGCCATCAGGTCGCGGTATTTGTCACAGAGCGCGCCGGCGATGATCCGACGCGAGTGTTCCCACTTGTAGAGCAATTGATCGAGCACGCGGGCGTCCGAGTGCTGGGGAATGAAGCTCAACCCCAGCAGTTCCAGCCTCATGCGGGTGATCTCGTCCACCAGGCTGGGATTGTTGAGGAACCACCAGCACCCGAACGGCATCAGATTGCGGTACTTGCGGGCGGCCACGCACAGTTCGTGCTGATTCTCGCGGGAGAGCATGGTGACCAGAAACTTGTTCCCGGGGTAGGTGGTGCAGAGATGTTCCACGGTCTCGATGCTCGCCTTCCCCACCGAGTCCCCGGCCAGCCGGAGGCCCGGGTTCACCAGTTTCTTCACCCCGATCATCATGGCGAAGGGAATATTCAGCTCCTCACACACCGGCAACACGCACTCCCGGATGAGCCGGCTGCGCGGGGAATCCTCCGGCATGACGAACGTCGGCGGGAGCGATACCGCCATATACACCGCCTGCATCCGCTCCGCCCACTCCTTCAGGAAGCGCTTGACCTCGCGGATGGTGTCGCCCCCAAGCCTGGTCTGCACTCCATACCCCCACCTCGCCAACTTCGCCCCTCCGGTCTCCCAGGCGTTGAGCAGCGCGTCCAGCCGCAGCGCCGCGCGGAACCGCGGGTCCTCCTCCGGGCCCTGGAGCCACACCTCCCGCTCCGCGTCGTCGAAGGGGTCATTGGTCATCACCACTTCCTTCACCCCGGAGCGCTCGAATACCGTGTCCACATACTCCTCCACTCGGAGGGAGGCGAAGCGGCTGCGGTAGCCCTCCAGGTCCCGCGCCGCGGTGTCCAACCCCAGATTGCGCAGCGCGGTGAGCACCCCGCGGCACGACTCCGCCAGTGGTGAGTTCTCCAGGAACAGGGTCCGCCAGATGAGGTCGGCCTGTTCCCGCGTGGAGAGTTCCCAGTAATCCTCCACGGGCAGGTCGATCCAACGGTGCGTCTCCGCGATCAGATAGTGATAGGTGATCAGTTCGTCCACCCCCCACAGCAGGAGCCCGCCGAAGCGCGGAGAGAAGAGGTGGGTGTGTACATCCGTGATCTGGACCGAGGAGACCGCACGATCGACCGCTTTCCTGAGTTCGTCCGCGTTGTCAATGGGCATGGCGTTGACCCCTTCCTTCGTTTCGCAGTTCCTGTATTCGGGGGCGCCGCGGCCGCGTCCTGCTCGGCCCGGTGCGAGGAGGGCGCACGCTACCTCGCCACCCGCTTGAAGGTGCAGATCTCCTCTCCCGGCTTCACCAGCCTCAGCTCGGAGCCGGGTCCGATGGAGGGGCAGGTGCCGTCGAAGGGAGCGCGCACGGTCTGGAGGACGCGGAAACGGTCCAGGGAGCGGATTTCGCAGAGCACCTCGCCCTTGTCCGCCACCTCGCCCACCTGGCGGTAGGTGGTCAGGTATCCCTCCCTCCGCGCGCGGAAGACGCGCACCGGATCGGAGCGCCTCACCACCACTTGGCGCGCGGGTCGCGCCGGCCGGCCGGGCAGCATCTTCATGTGCTTGAGCAGGTTGTATACCCCCCGCACGCCGTTGGCGAGCATATCGTAGGTGATGTCCCGCCCCGGGCTCATCTCTATCAGGATGGAAGGTGTATCCAACAGAGCGGGCGCGCGCAGGAAGAGCAATCCCCGCGCGTAGGACCTCTCGGTCTCCAAGTCCACCAGGGGCGCGCCGAAGGCTTTTCCCAGCGCCGCGCTCTCCTCGTGGCCGTCCAGCGCGGCCGCGAAGTAGTGATCGCACACGCGGCAGCAGTGGAAGTCCACGATCGCGTCCACCTGCCGGCAGATGCGCTCCCAGATGGCGTGGGCCATCTGCTCGATCAGGTTCCCGTCCGGCCGCCCCGGCCAGACGCGGTTCATGTTCACCTTTTCCAGCGCCTTCCGCCGCCGGGAGGGAACCAGGTCGTCGAAGACGCTCAGGCCGTTGCGCCATGCGGCCGCCAACGGATTGGCGATGGGCACCATCACCAGCGTGCCCCGCAGCTCCGCGGGATCGAGTCGGTCGGCCACCGTGCGTATCACCTCCACCCCCATCACCTCGGTGGGGTGCTGAAGCCCCTGGAGGTAGAGCGAGGGGCCGGGGAGATTTCCCTGCATCACCATCACGGGAATGTGGACCGGACCCACTGTCAGCGCGCCCCGCACGACTTGTCCGGGTTTCGAGGTTATGTTGCCGATGCGCATGTCTGCCTCCGGCATTGCAAGTTGCAGAACATGGAATTCACGCCGCGGGCACATTTCCCTTTGTCGCGCTCGCAGCCTGGGAGGATCGGCCGCGCCAGCCTATGGCCCATGAGGATGACCGCCGGGAGAACTCGCCCTCTATGAGAAACGCCGCCCGACATGGCGGGTGGCGCGCCGAGCTAGGTCAGCGGATCCGAGAAATCCCCCGCACGCTCCGCGGGGGGCAGGCCCTCGGCGCTCCAGCCCCGCTTCTCGTAGTACAGGTCGAGCAGTGCGTCGTACTCGCCGCGGTCTACCACTTTCCCGGCAAACGGCCCCTTCTCGACGGGCCGTTCCATCATGCGGGGAGGCGGGTAATCGTCCTTGCGCGCCACCCCGCGGGAGGCGCTTATGAGCCTGGTCAGGTCCCACACCGCGCGGGAGCGCGCCAGCAGCTCGTCGAGCGTGTGCGGCACTCCGGTCACGATAGAGTAGTATTCGGCATACCGGTGCTCGTCGAATCCCAGCTCGATCCAGGGGAGGCGGCAGACCCCGAGCATGTCGAACAGGGGACGGATGGTCTGGTGATAGATGACGAGATTCACCCGGTCCTCGGCCGTCCAGCCGGCCCCGGCCTCCAGTTCTTTCCCCACCGTCCAGGCTCGGTTGTGGTGCGCGCCGATGTCACAGGTGCCGTAGGCGAGGGCCATGGAGATGGTGGCGCGGCCGTCGTAGGCCGACTGCTCCATCCCCTTCACCTGCACCATCAACGGCCTCAACTGCGGCCAGCGCTCCATCACCGCCCGCGAGCCCTGGGCCAGCAGGTCGCCCACCCCCTCCCGGCGCGCGATCTTGCCCAGCAGGGCGATCACGTGGTCGTCGTCCCCCCATTTCAGGTCCATTCCATCCACCTCCTCCGGGGAGAGCAGGCCCGACTCCACCGCCTCGATCATCACCCCGATGAGGTTGCCGCTGGAGATGGTGTCAATTCCCAGGTCGTCGCAGAGCTGATTGCCCTTGAGGATGGCCGCGAAGTTTCCGATCCCGAGGTTGGAGCCCAACATGCACGCGGTCTCGTACTCCGGTCCCTCCGTCACCGTCCCCCGGTACTTGCCGTTCTTCACCAGGCAGATATTGCCGCAGGCCATCGGGCACGCGAAACAGGCGGAGTCCCCGATCTTGTACTCCTTCTCCATCTTGAAGCCGTCTATTTCGCTCGCCTGCTCGAACACGAGCTCGCGGTAATTGCGGGTGGGGAACACGCCCGCGCTGTTCACATAGTCCACCACGGACATCAGCCCCTGTTGCTGCCAGAACTCGAACAGGGGGTGAGAGGACAACTGCTGCAGGGAGCGCTCCGTCAGCAACCGCAGGCCGGCGACATCGGCCACCGGAAGGTCCTCGCCTCCTCGCACCGCGATCGCCTTGATGTTCTTCGACCCCAGCACCGCCCCCATGCCGGACCGGCCGGCGTTCCGGCTCCAGTCGCAGTTGATGGTGGCGAAGACCACCTGGTTCTCGCCCGCGGGCCCGATGGCCGCGACGCGGACCTCCTCGCTGCGGATCTCCTCCTTGACCAGCCCCTCGGTCTCCAGCGCGCCCTTCCCCGCCAACTGGGGGGCGGGCACCACTTTCACCTCGCCGCCGTCAATCCAGAGGTAGCTGAGCTCCTCCGCGCGCCCCGTGATCACCAGCGCGTCATATCCGGCCAGGCGCAGTTCCGCGCCGAAACTGCCGCCCATGTTGCTGTCTCCGTAGATCCCCGTCTGCGGGGACAGCGCCACCAGCGAAGTTTTCGCCCCTCCGGGCAGATAGAGGCCGGTCAACGGGCCGGGGGCGATGATCAGCATGTTCTCCGGCCCCAGGGGGTCCTTGATCTTGGAGAGCTGATCGAACAGCAACTTGGCCCCGAACCCGCGGCCGCCTATGTACTTGAGGGCGAAGGCCGCGCTGAACGGAACCGCCTCCGCGGTGCCGCGGGACAGGTCCACCCACAGGATCCGGTGGTGGTACCCTCCGGCCAGCCGCTCGATTTCCTTCTCCGCGGCCTTGCCTGGGGAGCGCCCCGCTTTCTCCTCGGGCAGACTACTTGCGCGCTTGCTCACTACCGATTTCCGCGTAGCGGAGCTTCTTGCGCTCGCCTTTTTCGACATATTCGACCTCTTTCATATGGGCATAGCGGAGCACGGTGGCCAGTCTGCTCGCCTGGCCCAGTTGGTGTTCGGGTACGTACTGCAACGCGCCCTTCGGACAGGCCGCCACACACTGCGGATTCCCCCCGCACAGGTCGCACTTGAACGGAGCGGAAACCTCGTCATGCACGAAGATCGCCCCGAACGGGCAAGAGATGACGCACTGCTGACACTGGACACAGCGCTCGGCGAGAATCTTCACGGTGCCGTTCTCGGTCACGATGGCGTCCGTGGGGCAGTTCTCGCGGCACTTCGGCTGGGCGCACTGCCGGCAGACCACGGGCATGCGGATCACCGGGTGCGGGTACAGGGTGACCACCCGGATCGCCGCCTTCTTCGGGTTGTTGGTCCCAAAGTGGGCCAGCGCACATGCGGCCTCGCACAGCCGGCAGCCCGAGCACCGCTCAGGCACTACTGTCAATCGCTTGGGCACATCTGCCTCCCGCCTGTCGCCGCGCGGCCGCCCTCCCTATTGTCGGTAAGCGCGCGGCATATACTTGCCCTTCGTATTTCGACTCCGGAAGGGCTCTTCCTTGCCCGTTTCGCTGTAGGACCGCTCAGAGGGCAATCCTGTCGGTAACAGAGAGAAAATTTCGTGTGGTGGAACGAGGCTTGATTGTGGAACAAACATCTGACAGCCCGGCCGTATTCCGCTGTCAGATGGGCGAGGGGTGCACTACGTCCATCTGTTACCCGCAAGAGGGGTGCTGCGGTCGGGGCCGCTATATGAAACACAGGGAACTGTCATGGCCCGCACTCAGCTTGAAATAGAGGTTTCGCGTTGGGGTCCGTGAGTGGAGCCTTCTGACGTTCCGGAAGGGGACACAGTTGTGAGCCGCGCTGAGACAACGGTAACCGATGACGAGGTGCTGGGCCTGGGCCAAAGCCTCGAAAATCGCAGAAGGGGATTGTGGTGGCTTGTCCTGGCGCTGATGGGCGCGCTGGGCATCGGATTCGTGGTGCTCGCCGCCTATGGCACCGGTGACATCAACTACGACTACTGGGAATCTCTTCTGCTGATTGGACTATTGGCGCTCCTCACCTGCGCCGTCGCCTATTTCGCAGATAAAGAAAGAGAGCACCGGCGCAAGAACCAGGAGCTGATTCAAGAACTTCACTCCACCGCACGCGCGCTCGATTCCCGGGTGGCCAGGCTGAACAAACTCTGTGAAACCAGCACTCGATTGGCGGGAACTCTGGACGTGGACCGCATTTCGGAGCTGGTGGTGGAGGCGCTGGTGGGACAGGTGGAGGCGGATGCCGCCTCCCTGGTTCTGCTGGACAAGGATGGCTCCCCATGTGTGCATCAGAAATGCAGGGGGACCCTGGTCGGGGGCGACGGACAGGACGGGGACGGGGCTCAGGTGGATGAAGCCTCCGGGCAAGCCCTGGACAACGTGCTTCCCTCGGACCCGGAGTTCATCACCAAACTCATCTCCGAGGAGGGGCAGCCGGGGATGGCCCCGGCCAAGATTCCGCCGGAGCTGACGAAACGTCTTGCCGCCTGGGGGAAGACCCTGAGCACCATCTACGCCCCCATGAAAGTCTCCCGGCTCGTCGGCGGGGCGCTCTCCGCCGCCCGCCAGGGCGAGTTCAGCGGCGAGGACCTGAATCTGCTCACCACCCTCGCCAACATGGCCGCCAAGGCCATCGAGAGCGCGGAGCTGCACGAGGAATTGCGGCAGTCGTATTTCCGCACCCTGCATGTTCTGATGCGGTCGCTGGCCGCCCGCGATTCCTACTCAGCCGCCCACGGCGAGGCGGTCACCGCGCTGGCCGTGAAAATCGCCGAGCGGATGGGTCTGAAGCCCGCCCTTCTCGAAGCCCTGCGCGCCTACGGACCGCTGCACGATGTCGGCAAGATCGGCATTTCGGACGCCGTCCTGCTGAAGCCCGGGCCCCTGACGGAAGAGGAGCTCTCCATGTGCCGCCAGCATCCGCTCATCGGCGAGGAGATCATCCGGCCCCTCAATCCGCCGCGCGAGGTGCTGTCCATGATCCGAAACCACCACGAGCGATGGGACGGCCTCGGTTACCCCGACGGCCTCGAGGGCGAGAAGATTCCCCTCCTGGCGCGCGTGCTGGCGGTGGCCGACGCCTTTCACGCCATGACCTCCCACCGGCCCTACCGGCCGGCCACCATCCTCTACGGCGCCATCCAGGAGATCAAGGTGTTGAGCGGGGAGCAATTCGACCCCAAGGCCGTGAAGGCGCTGGTGGAACTGTGGGAATCGGGGGATGTGGCCAGGCTCAACATGCGGTCCGGAGAGATCAAGCCGGCCGAAATCGTCATCTCCGCCCCTCCGCCTCTTTCTCCTCCTTCGGACGGGGAAGAGGCCTCACCGTTCTGCTGTCCTCTGTCACTTGGGGCCTCGTCCGGCAACCTCTCCGCGCCCGGGGAGAGGTAACGAAGCCCCCGCGGGGAATCCCTCTGGCCGGCCTGCGATCCGCGCCCGCCGGGCGGACGGCAGGCACTTGCCAGAGGAGGCAGCAGGATGGTGGACACCCCTATCGCGGTGCAACTCTATTCGGTGAGAGAGGATTGCGCCAGAGATCTGCCGGGCACGTTGAGCGCGTTGGCGAAGATGGGCTATGAGGGCGTGGAGTTCGCCGGCTACTACGACCGCTCCGCGGCCGAGCTGAAGAAACTTCTGGACGACAACGGCCTGAAGGCCGAGGGTGCGCACGTCGGGCACGAGGTCTTCTCCGATGAGGAGCTCCCCCGCACCATCGAGTTCCACCGGGAGCTGGGATGCAAGTACCTGGTGATCGCCCACATGCCCCTGGAAATTCTCCCCTCCCGCCAACACTGGGCGGATTTCGCCAAGCGGATGACCGAAGTGGCCGAGAAACTCAAGCCCCACGGTCTGCTCCCCGGCCTGCACAACGGCTGGACCGAGTTCGCTCCCCTGGACGGGGAGGCGCCCTGGGACACCTTTGGCGCCAACAGCTCCGACGATGTGGTGATGCAGCTCGACCTGGGCAACTGCCTGCGCGGAGGGGCCGACGCCATGGGCTTTCTGCGGAAGTGGGCGCACCGCGGGCGCAGCATCCACCTGAAGGAGCACTCCGCCGCCAACCCGCAGGCCCTGGTGGGGGAGGGCGATGTGCCCTGGCGGGAGGTGTTCGAGGTGTGCGCGGCGGCCGGCAACACCGAGTGGTTCGTGGTGGAGCAGGAGGTCTATCCCTATCCGCCCCTGGAGTCGGTGGAGCGCTGTCTCCGCTTCCTCAGGAATCTCGGCCAGTAGTAAGCAATCGGGAGCGGAAGGAGACCCCCTTCCGCTCCCCGTTTGCTCGATCTGCTCACGCGGTCAGCGTGCGGAAGAGCGCGGTGTAGAGCCGCAGCACCTTCTCCGGGTCCGGGCCGGAGTAGGAGCACTCGTTGGACACATAGCCGTCATACCCATCCGCCTTGGCCAGCTTGAAGAACTCCTGCCAGTAGGGAAGCTCGCTGGGCAGCTCCACCTCGTGGTGATGGATGGAGGTGAGGTGGGGCCGGATCATGTCGTAGAAGGGCTTGATGGATTCCGCGCCCGCCGGCAGCGTGTACTTCCAGTCCTTGCCCACCGGCCACTGCCCGTTGAACACCAGGCCGCAGTTCGGCAGGTTCACCTGTTCCACCACCGCCATCGAGTAGTGGGGATCGGTGAAGGAATTGTGCATCTCGATGGAAACCGCGATCCCCGCGCCCGCGTATTCCCCCAGCTCACGGATACACTCGGCCACATTCTTCACCACCTCGGGCCGCGCGCTCTCGTCCTCCGGCAGCCGGTCGCCCAGCACCCTCACGTGATCGCATCCATACTTGCGGGCCATGTCAATCACCCGCTTCACGCGCTTCACGGACTCGGCGCGCTCCGCGGCGTCGGGGGAATCGAACCTCTGGCAGCTGGTGAACGAGCCGAACTTCAGCCCGGCCGCCTCGATCTTCTCCTTCACCTCCGCGAACCTCGCCTCCGGCGCGTCCCACTCCAGGCCGTGCGGCTGCTCGAAGTCCATCAGGAACTCGATGTAGGGATAGCCGGTCTTCAGGCACATCTCGATCAGTTGGTCGAGCTCCCAGTTTTGCCCGACCTGGTAGGTGTTCAGCGTCCACTTCATCTCTCAACTCCTAAGGGGATGTCGGGGGAAGGTTCCCTGGGGGCGGTCGTTCACCTCTTCGAGGATTGGCCCGCGTGTGCGGCCGCCGGCGTGGATTCAGGCTCCTCCCTCACCGCCCGCGCGGCCCAGGCGGCCGCGATCAGGGTCAAGACCCCCGTCCACACGAACACCCAGCGGATGCCCACGAAGGCGGCCAGCGAGCCGCCCACGAGAGGGCCGATGGAGCCGGCGAGGGCGCGGGCGCTGGCCAGCACCCCGTAGGCCCCGCCGTAGCGGGCGGCGGGCATGGTGCGCGCCACCAGGGCGGAGGTGCTGGGGTTGATGCCCGCGCCCGGCGCGGTGGCGAGGGTGCGGACCAGGAAGAACTGCGCATATGTCCGCACGAAGTAGTGTGGAATGAGGGCGAGGCCGCAGGCCGCGGTGCTGCCCACCATCACCCGCTTGTGTCCCACCCGGTCGCCCAAGCGGCCGAACAGCGGGGCCAGCACCGTCTGAAGCGACCCGGTGACGAACATAACGTAGGCCGCGTAGGCGGCCACCCGGTCCAGCGGGACGCCGATGTACTGGACGAAATAGGTGAGGATGGGCCACATGGAGGAGAACCCGAAGAATATCACAAAGGCCATCACCCACAACACCTGAAGCTGACGATTTCCCACCAGGGGACGCAGGTCTCTCGTGAGGGCCGCCGCAAAGCTGACGCTTTCCGTGGAGTCCGGGGGCGTAAACCGCTCCTTCACCGCCAGCCCCACCGTCAGCGCGCCTACCAGCGCGAACACCGCCTGGATGAGAAAGGTGGGACGGGCCCCGATCATCCCCGCGCAGGCCTGCCCGACCACCGGGCCGATGAGGAAGCCCACCGTCATGGAGGTCTGCAGAAAACCCATCGCCTCCCCCATCCGGTGGCGCGGGGCG
>WFSF01000188.1 GCA_015486155.1 Armatimonadota bacterium | reverse complement strand
GGGGGTGGAGGGTGTATGATAACATTCGTCCGAGAGGGAACCCGGCAGGCGGTGGAGGCCGCGCTCCAGGGCGCGGGAGCCACTGTGCTGCCGTTCCGTATCGCGCGCAGAGGACTCACTGTAGAGGAGGTGTAAGGGCAGGACGTTTCTGCCATATCAGCCATGCCTTATTACGACTTCGAGTGTACTGAATGCGGTCATCGTTTCGAGGCCTACCGCAAGGCCACTGCCAGGTCTCTCCCCCGTTGTCCCGAGTGTGGAGGGCGGGCGCGCAAGGTGTTCCATGCCGTCGGCATCATCTTCAAGGGGTCGGGGTTCCACGTCACCGACTATCCCAGCGGGGATCGCAAGAGGGGCAAGGGGGCTAGTTCTGGAGCCGGGTCCGGAAAGGGCAAGACGCCCGTCGAGAGCGGGGCCAAAGACGACAAGGCCTGAAGCGCATCGTCGCTGAGAGCAACAACTCCCGGAGGCCGCGTCGCGAGACGCGGTCCCTTGCTGGCCGCGCCCGGCCGCCAGGAGGGCGGGGGCAGGGGCCGTTCTCCTGCCGAGGAAAAACTGATACATGCATCCCCTGGTGCGCGGCTTCCTGGACTTGCTCTATCCCCCCAGGTGCGAGGCGTGCGGGCGATTGGGGGAGGCTCCCATCTGCGAGGAGTGCCTGGCGCAGATCGAGCTCGTGGAGGCGCCGGTCTGCCGGGTCTGCGGGGAGCCCTTCGATCCCCTCGCCCAGGCGGCCCCCACCTGCCTTCGCTGCCGTTCGGGCCGCCGGGCCTTCACCCGCGCCCGCGCCGCGGCCTACTATGCCGGCCCCCTGGTGCAGGCCATCTATCGGTTCAAGTATTACGGCCAGATGGTGCTGGGAAGGCCTCTGGGACGGCTGATGGTGGAGGCGCTGGAGCGGGGGCCGGCGGCCGAGTTGGAGGTCGAAAAGGTGGACCTGGTCTGCCCCGTCCCCTTGCATCCCTCGCGGCTGCGGGAGCGGGGATTCAATCAGTCCGCGCTGCTGGCCGAGGAGGTGGCCGAGGCGCGGTCTCTGCCCGTCAGGCCGCTGCTCGCCCGCGTCCGCCCCACGCTTCCCCAGGTGGACCTGCCTCCCTCCTCCCGCCGCGCCAATGTGCACAACGCCTTTGCGCCCCGCCTCCAGGAGGAGATCGCGGGGAAGCGGGTGCTGTTGGTTGACGACCTCTTCACCACCGGGGCCACGCTCACGGAGTGCGCACGCGCCCTGCGCCGCGGCGAGGCGGCGGAAGTGAAGGTGCTCACCCTGGCCCGCCCGCTCCCGCAATGGCGGAGGCCGGGGGCGGACCTGAGGGCGGCCGCGTCGAATCAGTAACCGGGCGCGGCGAATACCGGGCCGGGTGCGGATGGCGCAATGGAGAAAAGAGTTCGTCGGCGACTGGTGGTGAGAGGCACCGTGCAAGGGGTGGGATTCCGCCCCTTCGTATACCGGCTCGCGGTCTCCCTCTCCCTGGCCGGCTCGGTGCGGAACACGCCCGAAGGCGTGGTGATCGAGGTCGAGGGGGACGCCGAGGCGGTGGACGAGTTCGCCCGCCGCCTGCCGGCGGAGGCGCCTCCGCTGGCGCGCATCGAAAAGGCGATCACCGCCGATGTCCCCCTCACCGGAGAAAGGGAGTTCCGCATCATCACCAGTGAGGCCGGCGGGAGCCCCACCGCCCTGATTCCCCCGGACGTCGCCCTGTGTGAGGACTGCGCCCGGGAGATCGCCGATCCGGGCGACCGCCGGTATCGCTATCCCTTCACGAACTGCACCAATTGCGGCCCTCGATTCAGCATCGTGCTCGGCATCCCCTATGACCGGCCCCAGACCACCATGTCCGCTTTCGAGATGTGCCCCCGGTGCCGCGAGGAGTACACCAACCCGCGGGACCGCCGTTTCCACGCCGAGCCCATCGCGTGTCCCGTCTGCGGGCCGTCGCTCTTCCTGGATGGAAGGCCCGCGCCCAGGGGTATCTCGCACGTGGCGCGCCTGCTGGCCGAGGGAAAGATAATCGCCGCAAAAGGCCTGGGCGGCTACCATCTCGCATGTGACGCGCGGAACCCGAAGGCGGTGGAGCTGCTGCGCGCCCGCAAGGGGCGCGGGGACAAGCCGTTCGCCGTGATGGTGCGTGACCTGGAGGAGGCGCGGCGGGTGGCGGAGGTGTCGCCCACCGCGGCCGCGCTGCTCGCCTCGCCCGAGAGCCCCATCGTCATCATGCCCGCGCGCGCGGGGGGAGGCCTCGCCCCGGGAATCGCCCCCAGGCAGGCCACCGTAGGGGTGATGCTGCCCTACACTCCGTTGCACCGCCTGTTGCTGGAGGAGTCGCCTCCTGCGCTGGTGATGACCTCCGGCAACCTGGCGGAGGAGCCCATCGTCCACCGGGACGACGAAGCGCGCGCCAAGCTGGGCGGCATCGCCGACCACATCCTCTCCCACAATCGAGAGATCGCGGTCCCGTGCGACGATTCCGTGGTGCGGGTGGAGGGGGATTTGGTGATTCCGGTGCGCCGGGCGCGGGGCTATGTGCCGCGCTCGGTGCCGGTGGAGGGGGACGGGCCCGCGGTGCTGGCGGTGGGCGGATACCACAAGCATACCTTCTGCCTGCTGCGGCGCGGTGAGGCCATCCTCAGCCAGCACATCGGAGACCTCGACACCGCCGAGGTGCTGGACTACTTCGCGCGGGCGGTGGCGCATTTCCAGCGGCTCTTCGAGGTCGAGCCGGAGGTGGTCGCGCACGACCTGCACCCCGGGTACCTGAGCACCCAGTGGGCGCGGTCGCTCCCCGGCGTGCGTCTGGTTCCGGTGCAGCACCACCACGCGCATGTCGTGAGCGTGATGGCCGAAGCGGGGCTGGAGGGGCCGGTGATCGGGGTGGCCTATGACGGCACCGGATACGGGACGGACGGCACCGCGTGGGGGGGAGAGATAATGCTCGCCGGCCGGAGCGATTTCCGCCGGGTGATGCACCTGCGGCCGGTGCCCCTGCCCGGCGGAGAGGCCGCCATCCGCCGCCCGGCGCGGATCGCGCTCAGCCACCTTCGCGACGCCTTCGGCGAGCGGGCCGGGGACCTGGCGAAGCGACTGCTGCCATCGCTCACCGGGGCGGAGATCAGGGTGGTGTTGCGGCAGTGTGAGCGCGGCCTCAACAGCCCGCTCACCTCCAGCATGGGGAGGCTCTTCGACGCGGTGGCGGCCCTGCTGGGAGCCGCCCCGGAGGCGACCTACGAGGGGCAGCCCGCGATGGAGCTGGAGGCGATGGCCCAGGAATATGGAGACGGCCGGGTTGAGAGTTACGAGGTGGCGATCTCGGACGGCGTGATTGACACCCGCCCCCTGGTGCGCGGGATAGTGGCGGACCTCGAGAGGGGAGTCGCGGCGGCGCAAATCTCCGCCCGCTTCCACGAGACCGTCGCCGCGTTCACCGTGGAGGCGTGCCGCTGCCTCCGCGCGGAGGGCGGCCCCGCGGAGGTGGCGCTGGCCGGAGGTGTGATGCAGAACGCGCGTCTCCTCTCCCGCCTCATCCATGGGCTCACCGGGGCCGGCCTCCGTCCCCACTATCACCGCGAAGTGCCCCCCAATGACGGAGGCATGAGCCTCGGGCAGGCGGTGATCGGCGCCGTATCGAGTGGGATGGGCAAGTAACGAGGCATGGCGCCCCGCGCGCGCCGCGACAGGGGTAATTTGACCGGCGAGGCGCGGAAGTGCTATAATGACGGTTGCGGATTGAACAGCGAGGGGCCCGGGGGCGATGCGCCCAGGGACTCGCCAAGGCAACCGTGTCTCTGCGTCCCTCGACGAGTCTCCTCTACGATGTCCTCTCGTGACTATTCTCGCGGCATTGACAGGGCATTACGCCGTCGGCCGCGCGCCGTTCTTTCCGCATGTGATGCTGAAAATCTCTCGCGATCAGCGGCTTCGGGACCATATAGGCCGCGTCGGCCCCGAGCAAGGAGAAGGTTGCCATGTGTGGGATAGTGGGTGTCGTCAAGCCTGACGAGAGCCGGACCGTGCAGGAGATGCTGGAATTGCTGCGGCATCGGGGGCCGGATGACGCGGCGATCTGCCGTGATGACCACGCCTGCCTGGGGCACGCGCGCCTCTCCATCATCGACTTGTCCGGGGGCCGCCAGCCCATGAGCGATGAGCGGGCGGGCCGGCACGTGGTCTTCAACGGGGAGATCTACAACTATCGCGAACTGCGGAGCGAGCTGGGCGAGGGGCGGTTTCGCACGGACAGCGACACCGAGGTGCTGCTTCGCCTCGCCGGGGGCGAAAGCGCTCCTGCGGATTGGGTGAGCCGGCTAGACGGCATGTTCGCGTTTGCGGTGGTGGAGGGGGACGACGTCATTTTGGCGCGCGATCCCCTGGGCATCAAGCCGCTCTACATCGGCCGCCGCGACGGCGCGCTGGTCTTCGGATCCGAGATCAAGGCGATGCTGGTCGCCTGTGACGAGGTGAGCGAGTTCCCGGCCGGCCACGTCTACACCAGTGAGGGCGGCCTGCGTCCCTACTTCGACCTGGAGCCGCCCTCGGAGACGGTGACCGAGGCCCAACGCGCGCAGCAGGGGGTGCGCAGCCGGCTGGAGGAGGCCGTGCGCAAGCGGATGCTGGCCGACGTCCCCGTGGGCGTTTTCCTCAGCGGCGGCCTGGACAGCAGTTTGATCGCCGCCTTCGCCTCCCGCTACAAGCGGCCGCTGGACTCATTCGCGGTGGGCACGGAGGACAGCGAGGACCTGGAGCGCGCCAGGGAAGTGGCCGCCTTCCTGGGCACCCGCCATCACGAGTATGTGTACACCCTGCAGGAGGCGATCGAGGCGCTCCCGGAGGTCATATATCACCTCGAATCCTTCGACTGCGCGCTGGTGAGAAGCGCGGTGCCCAACTACTTCCTGTCGCGGCTCGCCAGGCAGCACGTGAAGGTGGCGCTCGCGGGCGAGGGAGCGGATGAGCTGTTCGCGGGCTATGAGTACCTGAAGGCGATCGCGCGCGACTCGCTCCAGGACGAGCTGCACGAGATAACGCTGGCGCTCCACAACACCAACCTGCAGCGCTGTGACCGCATGAGCATGGCGCACGGCCTGGAGGTGCGCGTTCCCTTCCTGGACGTGGAGATGGTGCGCTACGCCTTCCGGGTGCACCGAGACCTGAAGCAGAGAGGGGAGGCGCGGACGGAGAAATGGATTCTGCGGCGCGTCGCGGAGGATCTCCTGCCCTCCGACATCGTGTGGCGGCGCAAGGAGAAGTTCGCCATCGGCTCCGGGCTGGGCGACAACCTCGCGCGGTTCGCGGAGACCCAGATCTCGGACGAGGAATTCATGCGCGCGCGAGAGGTGGACGAGGGCATCACGCTCCGGTCCAAGGAAGAGCTCTTCTACTACCGGATCTTCCGAGAGCAGTACCCGGCAGAGCACCTGGCGCCCCTGGTGGGCCGCAGCCGCAGCGTCTAGACGCCGCGCTCGCAGCTCCGTTGACGGGGGGACGCGACCGCGCTACCCTGGGCGCGCGAACTACGGAAGAGCCCCCTGCGCGCACTCGCAGCCGGGGCCGGGGAGCGAGCCCATGGCCAACGGCGTGACCTGCCATCATCCGGATCGGTGCTATCAAGGCTACACCCTGTTCTGCGAGACCTGCGAGCCGCCCTGGCCCATGGGAGACCGGAGACTGCCGATCTACCTCATCGACATGGAGGGGCGGCCCGTTCATGTCTGGCAGGTCAGCACCTCCGTCCAATCCTACGCGCGCTTGCTGCCCAACGGGAACCTGTTGTATCCCACCCATGACCGCTCCCGCATCGAGGTCGCCGGCCTGCGGGAGCTCGATCCCCAGAGCAATGTGTTGTGGCACTACCACTGTCGCACCGACCACGACTTCCAGGTGCTCGAGAACGGCCATTTGATGATCCACACCATCCGGGATTCACTGTGGCCCGAACTGGGCCCGGAACTGAAGCGGCACCCGTATATCATCGAAGTCACGCGGGACAAAGAACTGGTGTGGGAGTGGCATGGAGAGGAACATCTGGCAGAACTGGAGGCGCTCCTGCCGCCGGAGGGATGGGAGCACTTTCAGGAGCGGGTGCACGGGGAGTTTTCCTTCGACTGGGCACACAACAATACGTGTCAGATCATCCCGCCCAACGCCGCCTATGACCGGGAGCGGGCCGCCGGCCGGAGCCCGCGTTTCAAGCCGGGCAACATCGTCTTCTCCTATCGCAGCGTGGACATCATCGGGGTCATCGAGCGGGAGACCGGGGAGATCGTGTGGGCGTGGGGGCCGGGAGTGCTGGACGGCCAGCACAAGCCGCACATGCTGGAAAACGGAAACCTCCTGATCTTCGACAACGGCACCCTGCGGGGCTATTCCCGGGTGA
This sequence comes from Armatimonadota bacterium, assembly GCA_015486155.1. Taxonomy (GTDB): domain Bacteria; phylum Armatimonadota; class Hebobacteria; order Hebobacterales; family Hebobacteraceae; genus S016-27. Next base: position 7,138 of record WFSF01000188.1, on the reverse strand, counting down.
TCGAGGTCAACCCCCTCACCGAGGAGATCGAGTGGGAGTACACCTCGGAGCCCAAGGAGCAGTTTCTCAGCAGATATATCTCCGGCGCGCAGCGGCTGCCGAATGGCAACACCCTTATCTGCGAGGGCGGCAAGGCCCGCCTCTTCGAGGTCACGCCTGACGGGGAGGTGGTATGGGACTTCGTCAGCCCCTACCATGAAGAGGGCTGCTCCGGCAGCATCTACCGCTGTCTCCGCTACTCCCCGGAGCACGTCCAGCCTCTGCTCGATCGCGCATGATTCGCTGACGGAGTCCGGCCTGCGCCATCCCGCGCACCCGTTTTCCCTGGCGGCACGTCCATCGGAGTAACCCGAGGGCGTCGCGGCGCGCCCCCTCGGCCGCGGTCAACGCCGCTCCTCGGGGAGCAGCTCCTTCAGCGCCTCTTCCATGCGCGCGGTAGCGAGGCGCATCGCCTCCCGGGTAACCCTGTCGCCGCGCAGGTCGTCCAGCTCCACCGGAGGCCCGATGTTCACCCGCAGCTTCGCCGGCCTCACCAGGGGGCTGTGGGGAGGCAGTACCCGGTCCGCGCCATCCACCCCCACCGGCACCACCTGCGCGCCCGAGGAGAGGGCGACGAAGGCCGCGCCCGTCTCCAGTGGCAGCAGCTTGCCGTTCGGGCTGCGCGTCCCCTCCGGAAACACGAGCAGCACCCTCCCCTCCTTCAGCAGGCGGATGCCCCGGCGCAGCGCGCCCGTGTCCGCGGCCCCGCGCTTCACCGGGAAAGCGTGCGTCCGCCGGATGAGGAAGCCGAGCACGGGAATCTTGAACAGCTCGGCCTTGGCCATGAAGTGCACCGGCCGCGGACAGGCGGAGCCGACGATGGGCGGGTCGGCGTAACTGGTATGGTTGGCGATCAGGAGGACCCCGCCGCGGGGGGGCACGTGCTCCCGCCCGCTCACCTCCCAGCGATTGACTGCCCGGAAGAAGGCGCGGAAGAGCACGCGGCCGAGTAGATAGAGCGGAGCGCCCCGCTCCACGGCCGCCGGTTTCGGGTCGCCGCGCCTTTCCTCGCCCACCCTCTTCACAGATATTGCTCCTCGACCGGGTGAGGCTCACTCAGCCTCCTGGCGGCGGCCACGCTGATTAGGCCCGCCAGTGCGGTGATGCCGAACAGCACCCGATAGGGAACCCCCGGGATGGCGGAAAGCAGCCATCCGCCCAGGAGGGGCATTGCCACGGTCGGCGCGGAGAGCGTTGACTGGAGGCCTAGGAAGAGAGGCCTGAAGTCATCCCTCGCCAGTTCCATCACATAGTTGGTGAATCCCATCCAGGCGCCTCCCCAGGTGGCCCCCATGATGAGGAAGACTACTGCGTACAGGTAGTTCATGCCTGCGGGAAGATGGAGCGCTCTCAACCCCAGGGGCAGCAGCAGAGCAGTCGCAGGCGCCGCCAGAACCAACCACGAGACCGCGCGGATCACCAGGCGGCAACTGTAGCGGTCGTTGATATAGGCCCAGATCAGACTCACCCCGGTCGAGCCCACCGTCTGCGCCAGAATGAAGATTCCCGCGGCGGAGGCGGGAAGCCCCAGCACCTCCTTGCCATATACCGCGTAGAACGGCATTGAGAGGGCGGCCATTCCACACAGATTCTGCACGATGATCACCTGGCGCAGCTGCGGATGCCTGCGCAACATGCCGGGGATGGAGCGGATTATCTGCCCCAGGGACCAGGGCCTGGGCAACGAGTCGCTGACCGGCTCTCGAATCAGTCCGAGGAAGAGCGTCGAGAATGCCAAACCCATGCAGAACCCGACCATAAGGCGGCCGTAATTGAAGGGAAAGGAGAGGCTTGAATCGGCCAGGATCTTTCTCACCAGCACGCCGACTCCCGCGGTCAGCAGCCCGCTCACGAGCTGCATCGTCCCGAAGAACCTGCCCCTCATCTTGGAGGGAATGGTGCGGGCGATGGTGTCGTGCCAGGGCACCCCGCTCAAGCCGTCGCCGAAGAAGAAAAAGGCGAAAATCCCCACCAGCAGCCACAACAGCACGGTGGGATGCCGCGCCCCCCACGGGCTGAGGAAGGCCGCGGCCAGCAGCAGGAACGGCAGCCTGCTGATGAGGCACGGATAGAAAAAAAACGGCTTCTTGCGGGGGCGGTGCAGCACGAAGGAGGTGGCGAGCAACTGTGGCAACAGCCATCCCGCCCTCTGGAGCGCCAGCATCAACCCGATGAGCACCTTGGAATCGGTGAGATTGCTGAGCAGGACCGGCAGCACCGCCACCACGTCCACGAAGGCGAAGCCGGCCATGAATGAGCTGGCGTCCAGCACGATGACCGCGAAGTTCCAGCGCGTATGACGATTCCCAGAGTTCTCCATACCGCGCCCCCCGCCCTTATCCGCCGATCGCGTGCATGGCGCGTAGTTCGAGCGGTCCCGGCTCCTCCCCATAGCGCGCCGGTTTCTCCAGCGCCGCGCGGAGCAGTTCTTCGGCCACGGCGGAGACCGGATCCTCGGCATCCAGCGCGGCCCGAAGGTCGAATCTGCGCCGGGAGAAGAGGCAGGGCATCAGTTCGCCCCGGGCGTTCACCCGCAGCCGGTTGCAATGGTCGCAGAAGGGGGCGGAGAGGGGGGTGATGAATCCGATCGTCCCCGCCGAGCCGCGGAGGCGGAAATATTTCGCCGGACCGCCTCCGCCGGGGCCGGCCGCCGGCTCCACATCATACCACTTCCGCAATCGCGCCAGCACCTCATCGGCGGGCAGGCAGGCCGCGCCGCCGCACCCCGGCATCACCTCGATGAAGCGCACGTGGATCGGCTCGGCCCTCACCCACTCCGCAAACGGTCGCAGTTCCGTCTCCTCCAGCAGCCTTCGGCCGGCCATCACCACATTCACCTTTACGGGGTTCAAGCCGGCGCGCAGCGCGGCCCTCACTCCCGCCAGGCTGCGGGCGAGGTCTCCGCCGCCCGTGAGCGCCGCGTAGGTTTCGGGGACGAGGGAGTCGAGGCTGACATTCACGCGGTGTAATCCCGCCTCCGCCAGCCCCGCCGCGCGCGAGGCGAGGCCCTGTCCATTGGTGGTGAGAGAGAGGTCGGCGATGCCCGGCAGAGCGGCTATCGCAGAGACGATTTCCTCCAGGTCATCTCGGAGAAGCGGCTCTCCCCCGGTGAGACGAATCCGGGAAATGCCCACAGAGGCCGCCGCCCGCGCCGTATTTACGACATTCCTCGTGCTGAGAACGTCCGCGGCGGTGTCTTCGTCCACACCGGCGGGCCGGCAGTAGACGCACCGGAGGTTACAGCGCTCCGTGAGGGAGATGCGGAGGTATTCGACGCGCCGGCCGTGCCGGTCAACTGGGGCGCGAGAATGGCCCATGGTAAACTCCCTGGAGCCTGAGAAAGGCAAACCGAACCTGTCGGAGGTGCGGCTCGGAAAAGGCTCAGACCGGCTCGCGATCTTTCCGGCCGAGAGATTTCTCGATAGCCGTAATGCGTCTCTGGGCCCGGCGCAACAGGCGCTCGGTGCGCTGTGTAGGGCTACGGCTCCACATCAACCACACAAGCCCGGCGGTGGCCGCGGCTGCGCCCGCCGCAACGGCCATCCAGAGATATTGTCTGTTCTCGCCTTCAGCCTTGCTCATGTTGCCCCGACCAGGCCGCGCTACAGCTCCCAGGTCTTTTCGCCGCCCTCATACTCGTCGTAACCACTGAAGATGCGCTTGACAAAGGTTAGCAGTTCCAGGGGGTTGAAAGGCTTGGTGAGGTAAGCGCTGACTCCCGAAGCCCATCCCCGGAAGACGTCCGCGTCCTGCGCCTTCGCGGTCAACATGATCACGGGAATATCCCTGGTTTCCGGATTGGCCTGGAGGCGCTTCAATACCTCGAAACCGTCCATCTTGGGCATCATCACGTCAAGCACCACCAGATCGGGCTTCTCCGCCTCCACCTTTCTGAGAGCCTCCGGGCCGTCGAAGGCAGTGGCCACCTGATAGCCGGCTCGCTCCAGATTGACTTGGATCAGGCGGACGATGTGACGCTCGTCGTCCACCGCCAAAATCTTCTTGCTGGCCATGTCAGCACCTTTCGACCGTCGCGGGCCGCAGTTCGCCCACCGACAGGATTCGCGGTTCGTTTGCTCCGTGTCTGGCAGAGTTTAGCACGGCGTTCGGGGGGGTGTCAACGGCGAAGGCCGCCGCGTTATGGACACATAATCGCAAAGGGTTTACCATTTCCCCAGTGAACAATTATTTGCAGACAGGTCTGACGGGCGGGCCGACTCGATGGAGGTGACGAGGAAATGAGGAACCTACTTGCGGCGCTGGGGCTGGGGTTGCTGGCGGCCTTGGTCGGTTGTAAGGCCGCGCCGACCCAATCGGCTGCACCACCCAAGACCACGGTCGCAAAGGACTCCAGCAAAGGGCAGTCATCTGCGGCCCCCGCCAAGCCCGCCGAGGAGGAGCAGGTCGAGTTGACGGAGATGGTGATCCCGGTGGAGATCCCGGCCTGCACCCCGGAGGAATGGGCAGAGAAGAAAGATAAATCCCATGGCGGCCGCGGCTGTCCCATGAAGGACTCCGGCACGATACTCGGCATACGGATCAGTTCCCCTCACGGGATCATCGTTTCGGAAGTGGTCCCCGGCGGTCCGGCGGACAAGGCCGGCATCAAGGTGGGAGACAGCATTATCGCGTGCAACGGAAAGCCGACCAGTTGTCCCTCGGTGCTGCGCCCGATGATCGTGCCCAAGAAGCAGAGCTACGTGGTCAAGCTGACCATACGACGCGCCAAGGCCGCAGCGGAGACACAGGCGGCCTCTTCCGCCGGGTCCGACCACGGAAACAAAGCGACGGCGGAAGGCGCGGGCCGGAGTGACAACGCAAAGAACGCCGAGTGAGGCGCTCTGAAGCGGGGGTGGCAGGATGTCCTTGAGGAGGCGTCCCCTGGGTCGAACCGGGGAGGAATTGTCCATCATCGGCCTCGGTGGAATCGTGGTGGCGGATCTGCCCCAGGCCGAGGCCGATCGCATAGTCTCCGAGGCGGTGGACCGGGGGGTCAATTATTTCGACGTGGCCCCCACCTACGGAAACGCCGAGGAGCGCCTCGGCCCCGCGCTGCAACCCTATCGCGACCAGGTGTTCCTGGTGGGAAAGACCGCGGAGCGCGACCGGGAGGGCTCCGCGCGGGAGCTGGAGAACACATTGCGGACCCTCCGCACCGACCACCTGGACCTGTACCAGCTTCACGGCGTGGTCACCCTGGAGGACGTGGAGCGGGTGTTCGCGCCGGACGGAGCCATGGAGACCCTGCAGGCGGCCAGGGAGGCCGGCAAGGTGCGTTTCCTGGGGTTCAGCGCGCACACCGAGGAGGCCGCGCGGGAGCTCCTGGCGCGCTTCCCGTTCGACACCATGCTCTTCCCCATCAACTTCGTCTGCTGGTATCGGGCGAATTTCGGGCCCGCGGCGGTGGCGGAGGCGAAGCAGCGGGGCGCCGCCAGGCTCGCGCTGAAGGCGATGGCGAGATCCCCCTACGAGGGTCCGCGGAAGTACGACAAGTGCTGGTACCAGCCGCTGGAGGACCCGGAGGAAGCCGCCCTCGCCCTCCGCTGGACGCTCTCCCAGGACATCACCGCGGCCATCCCGCCCGGCGAACCGAAGTTCTTCCCGCTCGCCCTCGACGTCGCGGAGCATTTCCAGCCCCTGTCGCCGGAGGAGGTGGCGCGGGTGAAGGCCCTGGCGGAGGGATTGCAGCCGATCTTCCCGACGGAGTGAGCGACGGCGTCAACGCGGCCCGTAGTGCGGCAATCTCTCGCCCAACTCATAGGCTCCGAGGTCCGGCGCGCGGCCGCGGAATCCGTCGTTCACATTGGGCAGCCTCACCCCCGCGTCCACCGCGGGTGAGCCGGGCGCGAGGCGCAGGTCGTTCGCCGCAAGCGGGAACTGCCGCTTGAAGTCCGACGGAGCGCGGACCCCTGAGGCGAAGGGAGAGCCCTCCCCCGCCCACACCGCGTGCCGCTCTATGCCGCTGGCGGCGCGAAACTCTTTCAGGGTGGGATACACCCGGCCGTTCCACTTGGCGAACGACCGGAACGGTCCCCCGCCGAACCCGTCGTAGTCGAAATCGCACCCGGTCATCCGCGGCGAGAACTCGAACGCGTAGTCGGCCCGAGAACCGATCACCAGGTTGTTCCGGCTGATCACGTGCTCCACTTCCTCTGAGGTGTAGAGCGTCCAGGGAATGCCTGTCTTCACCACCGTGTTGTGGAAGAACAGCCCGCCCACCGTGTGATTGTGCATCTTGAAGGGGGTGTACTGGAGATTGTACATCGCGTTGCGGAAGATGTAGGCCGGGCCGCCGTAGAGAGGCTGGGTGCTGATTCCCTCGAAGCAGTTGGTGATGTGGTTGCGAAAGGCGCGGACATTGGTCTCGCCGTAGTCCAGCTCGATCGCGTCATCGGTGCATTCGGAGATCTCGTTCCCGTAGAAGTCTATCGCCCGGTTCGGCGGGTTGCTCATGATGTCGATGCCGTCCCCGAACCCGCGGATCCGGTTGTAGCAGACCACGTGGCCCTCGCCGGAAACCTGGATGGCGCGCGCGTCCTCGATTCCCTTAGTGCGGGGCCAGGTGCTCGGCCCCTCGAACAGATTGTCGGCGATGTAAAATCCCTTCATGGGCTTGTCCTGGCGGTAGCCGGCGAAACCGTACGCGTTGTTGTAGAAATGGCATCGCCGGACCACCACGCGCGAGGCGCCGTGCGGCACCATCCCGAACTCCGCGTTGCGGATGCTGAGGTTCTCGAAGAAGACGTCGTGCACCAGGTTCGCGCTCACCCCGCGCGGCGCGCCCTTGGCGTCGATCACCGCCTCGCCGTCCCCCGCCCCCCGCCAGACTATCGGGGCCTCCGGGGCGCCGCTCTTGTCGGTCTCGAAAGTCCCCTCATAGACCCCGGCATGAATCAGGAAGAGGTCGCCTGGCCTCGCCACCTTGTTCGCGGCCGCCAGGCCGCGCAGAGGGTCGGTCGGGGTGCCGGCGCCGCCTCCATTTCCGGGGACGACGTGCAGCACCCGCTTCGGCGCGGGAGCAATGGGCTCGCCGCGGGTGCGCGCCTGGAGGACCTTGACGGCCGACCCGCCGTCGGGATCAGATAGTTCGAGCTTGATC